>JAXDFO010000028.1:0-5845 GCA_034665545.1 Blastocatellia bacterium | reverse complement strand
ATGCAGTCCATCGAAATCAACGTCACCAACCACACGGACCAACACCGCCTCGCGCGCATACGCGCCGCACAGGCAGAACGCCGCGCACTCCTCGCAGCCCTGCGCGGCATTGACGGCGAAGGAATCTGAAAGCAAGTCGGAAGTAGGGAGTATGAAGGATGAGAGACGGGCTATTCATCTTCGATAGCCCGTCTCTCATCCTTCATCTCTTTTAATCTATAGATTCCGGTGGAGCGGCGTTGGGCGTAGTCTTGCGCGACGAGGGCGTGGTTGCCGAGTCCCGCGTCCCGTCTTGAGAGTCCTGTGGCCTTCGCCAGTTCTCCGAGCAGGGTCATGCCCGCTCCATTGAGATAGGCGCGGGCCACTTCGCGCAAGGCGTCTTCGCGTTTCACTTTGACGGAGAGTTCCTGTTGAAAGCGTCCTTCGGCGAGCGTCCAGATGTATGTGAACCACGGATGATAGAGGACTTCGCCGGGCACTACCTTGAGAGTCTTTTGCAGTTCATCGAGCGCGCGTGTGAATCGTTTACGATCCGGGATGCCTGCGGCCTTGCGCAGGTCTGCCGTCGCCATCTCCCACTCGCGGCGCATCACTTTCAAGACCGCGCGCGCATCATCCGACAACTTCAATCGTTCATCGCGTCGCGGCACGCCCCAGAGCGCGTTGAAGTGCGGGACCAGCGAGCGCGCCACGAAGGTCGCGCGGCCCTTCGCCAGTTTGGCGTAATAGACTCGCCCGCGTCGCATGACATCATCTTTAATGGTCCAGGTCAGACTGCTTTCCTGGTCCTTTTGCACGTTGCGCGGCATGTAGGCGTCGCGCCGACCGCAGACGGCTATGTAGAGCGAGGGGCCGGGCGTGCGCGCGTCCATCATGGCCGCGCAAAAGCCCACGTCCGACACCAGTTTTTCCGCCTCGTGCGCGTCCTCGACGCGCAGTTCAGGTTCGCGCCGCCACATGCGGTCGCGGTATGCTTCTATCTCTTCCGGCAAGACTTCAACCAAGGGGCTGCGCCGCCGCTTGATGATGAAAGGGGAGCTATCAGACATGCTGCGGGAATTTGAAAGCTCTCTCGGGTCAACGATTCGCCAGCGAGCGGCTGCGATATTCGAGCGCGCGTTTGACGCTCGCCTCGACAGTTTCCAAACGGAAAGGCTTTAACAGGTAATCGAACGCGCCGAGTTTCATCAAGCCGCGCACGTGTTCCTGGTCCGTGATGCCGGAGATGATGATAACGGGCGTGTCCGGGTAGCGTTGCCGGACCAGGCCCAGAAGTTCAAGGCCGCTCAAGCCCGGCATCGAAATGTCCGTCAGGACCACATCGTAAAATTCTTTCTCTATCAAGGCGAGAGCCTTGTCCACGGAGTCCGCCGTGTGACAGCGATGCTCATCCGCGAAAAGGTCATAGAGTATGTCGCGGATGCTCTCGTCATCATCAACTACCAAGAGTGAGGCCAATGAAGTTTCCCTCCCACGTTGAAATTTCGCGGCATCATAACATAGGACGCGCGAGGCTGGTCCAGTCAGCATAAAAAGTTGAAGGGTAGAGGATGAAGAATAAGCTTCGCCAGCTTTTCCTTCATCCTCTACCCTTCAACTTTTCTTGCCGCGTCTCTCTCCAGCGCGCCAGCTTATCTGGGTGCGCTTGCGAGAATCGTGACCTCCGAACCGGTCATCAATTCCAGTTCGTTGCGACCCTGCACGTAGACGGAGCCCGCGCCGCCGCCCGCGCCCAGCACGCCGCCGATGACTGCGCCCTTGCCGCCTCCGGCGATTGCGCCGATGATCGCGCCGACCGCCGTGCCGATGGCCGCGCGCTGTTCGGTCTTGGTCGTCTGACTGTCATCGCGCACGGTCCCCTCGTTGTCCACGCGCACGGTGTCGCCGTTGTTCGTTCGCACGCTCTGCACCGCGCCCGCAAACCTGTACGTCCCGCCGTCGCGCAAGCGTATCGAGTCGAAGTTGAGCGTCATCTGTGAACGCCCTGTGACGCGCCCGCTTCGCGTGACGTTTGAGATTGTGCCGTCAATAATCGCGCCCTGGTATTGTCCAGGCTCCCGCACGGTCATGGTGAAGCGGTCGCCGTCGCGCGCCGTCTGTGTCGTCAGGTCCGTATCGAGCCTGGCGATAATGGTCGTTCCATCCGGGATGAGGAAGTTGCCGCTCGTCGTTCCGTTGCCGACGCCGGTTCCGTACCCGCCACCCGTTCCATATCCGCCGTTGCCCGCGTTGCCCGGATAATCCTGCGAGCCGTTGTAGATATTGAACTGGGCCGTATCGGAAGTTCTCTCGTAGATGCTCTGCACGATGACGGGCCTTGAGAGGTTGTTGGTCATGATGCTGCGAGTGACACTGAGGCGTTGACCGTTGTCAACGGGATTGAAGGTCACGCTGTAATCGTTGCCACTGTTGCCTGTCGAATTGACTATGAGTTGGTCGCCATTGAGCGTGGCCCGCGCGCGAATCGTGCGGCCATTTGGACCGGTTTCGATGCTCTCTTGCCCGCTCGCGTCAAAGGTAATCTGCGGAGCGCGCGTAGAGGCGATGGTCACTGTGCGACCGCGTCTCTCGATGGCTATCTGCTCCGGCGATTCGAGACGCGCCGTCAGGTTGTCAAGCACACGCTGGCGATTGTTGATAGGCAGGTTGCGCACCGCACGGTCTGCGGCGTTGCGCGGGTCGTCGCTGCGCGAAACGTCCAAGCGGTACGTGCCGGTCAGACTATTCGCCCTGGACCCGTAACCCGTGTTCCCGCGATTGCCCCCGTTGACCGGCGGGTAATAACGCGCGTTGTCCTGGCGAAACGACAGGCCGTAAGCCGTCGCCAGTTCGTTCAGGTCCGTGCGGACGTTGGACCAATTATTCGTCACGCGAGTGTCCAACTGGCGACGCTGTATGAAATTGTTGATGCGCGTCGAGCGGTTGAGCACGTCCTGTACGTCGGCGGTCGTCTCCTGCCGGTTATCGAAGCGTTGATGCAAACGCTGGACTGCGCCTTGAAAATCGCTGACGAACGTGTTGATGTTGTCTTCGGCGCGCGTGCCGTCAACGCTGCTCCGGTCGAGCGTCGTGTCCAGGGTGCTGCGAAACTGGTCCGTGTGGTCTTCCAGATTGTGTATGACTTGCCGCACCTGATTCTCGCGCACGCGAGAGATGCGTCTGGTCGTCTGCGCGAAGAGGCCCACGCTGGTGAGCGCTAATACGAGCGCCAGTGAAACTGTCCTCCTGATAACATTCATCTCCGTCTTCCCTCCATTTGTGATAGCTTCTTCATTTAAAACTTTCCACCCCGCGCGCCTTCCGAATCCTCTCAAGGAATTCTTCAAAAGCGCAACGGGTTCGTACCTGCAAAAGGGGGAATAAATTCTTGTGGGGAGAAAGATAAGGGAGAGGCAAGAACTTGTCTTCTGCACAACCGATCATATCGTCTTCAAGATGCCCTGGGCCATTTTTAAGTCGCACGGTTCAGGGCACTTTGGTCCAATCGGCGCGTGCCCGTCTGTGGGCATCCGTCTATCTGATTCAACTCGCGCCGACCGGGTTGCCGTCTGATTATATAAACATACTTATGTCACAAAATCTTGGCGGATCGTGCGCAGGCGTGTGAAGCGGGTTGGCCCGCTATGCTATGCTCTCATGCCAACGGGAGGTCCAATAATAAGATGGCAGACGAAAATCCGAAGGCGACGATTCGTTACGCCGGAGACGATCTCTTTATAGGCATCAGCCCGGGCGGTCACGCGCAGACACTGGACACCAACCACGAGAGAGCGAGCGCGGCGACGCCCGTCGAATTGCTGCTCATCGCGCTCGGAAGCTGCACGGCTGTTGATGTCATCTCCATCATGCAGAAGAAGCGACAGCAGGTGACGGATTATCGCGTCGAGGTGAGCGGCGAGCGAAGAACGGAGCACCCTCGCGCCTTCACGCGCATGGAGGTTCGTCATATAGTGCGCGGGCGCAACATCAGCGAGAAATCGTTGGCCCAGGCGATAGAGTTTTCCGAGACGAAATATTGCAGCGTCGCCGCCACGCTCAGGCCGGGGGTGGAGATAAGTTCGAGCTATGAAATCATTCAGGAAGATTCCGATTAACCCTGCGCTCGTTCGATTGAATGTGAGAGCGAAAGCCGCGCCGGGACAACGAGCGATTCTCGCGCGGCGTCTGAGTCTCATGAGCCGATTCATCTCATCATCCGTCCTGCTCATCGCGTGCGCTACGGTAACGACTCTCGCCAGCGCGCACGCTCGCCCGTCGAATAACAGGGCGACATTCGTCAAGCTCATCTCTCAAACTCAAAGAGACAACTCGCTCGAAGCCGTCAGGCGCGCTGACCGCACGGCACGCGGCGCGGATGGAAAGTTGGACCAATTAAGCGCGGAGGAACATTCGCGGCGGGCCAACATCTACATGTCCAATCGTGCCTTTGCAGAGGCGCGCGCGCACTGGCAGGCTCTCATAGAGAGTTACCCGAACGATGTCAACGTGCCTGCGGCTATCTACGGCATCGGTCGCTCATATTTCCAGGCGCGCTTTTACGAAGACTCGCTTCCCTTCTTCGAGCGCGTCGCGCGCGCTTACCCGCAAACGAAGGACGGGCGCGAGGGTCTCAACTCTTCCGCCGCCGCTCTCTTGCGCATGGGGCGCGCGCTGGATGCTGCCGCGCGCTACCGCGAATATACGGAGCGATACCCTGCGGGCGAACGCTTGGAGTCCGCTTACTTGAATATCATAGACAGCCTGCGCGAAGCCGGAAAGCCGCAGGAGGCCATCAACTGGGTCGCACGCACGCGGCAGAAATTTCCGGGCACGACGACGGACACGAACGCGCAGTTCGCGCGACTGCGTCTGGATGTGGCCGAAGGCGACTGGCAGCATGCAGTAGTGGCTGCGGATGAACTGCGTCGCACGTCGTTGGCCCAGAAAGATGTGATGACCGATTACGCGGAGGTCTCTTACCTGCGTGCGTACAGCCTTGAGCGTGCGGGGCGCAAGGAGGAAGCCATCAATTCTTACCTGGCGATTCCAGACACGGCTGACTCTTATTACGGCGGGCTGGCGACCATGAGGCTGCGCCCGCTCGTTGATGCCACACGTCAACAACTCATCACGGCCCGCGCCTCCCGCGCGCAAACAGAGATAGCCAACGCCGATGCGCTCTATCCCGCGCCGTACCGCGAATCGCTCGTGCGCGCAGCCACCGCGCGCAATCTGGACCCGCGACTCCTGCTGGCGATTATGCGACAGGAGAGCCAGTTTAGACCGCGCGCGAAATCACCCGCCGCCGCTCGCGGGCTGTTGCAACTGACGATTGACACGGCGGCGAAGTATGCGACGCGCGCCGGTCTGAAAGGCTTGCAGGAGGACGACCTCTATCGCCCGGAAGCATCCATCACGGTCGGCAGCGAATATCTGTTGGACCTCACAAAACTCTTTCCGAACTTGCCGGAGGCCGTCATCGCTTCATACAACGGAGGCGAAGACAACGTCGCGCGCTGGGTCAAACGCGCACGCCAGAATGATGCGGGCGTCTTCACCTCAGAAATCGGCTTCGCGGAAACCAAGAACTACGTCTTCAAAGTGATGGCTAACTACCGCGCCTATCGCCAACTCTACACAGCAGACCTGTTAAGAAACTGATAAGGGATAAGAGAAGCCATGAATGATGAGAGATATGCTTTTACTCATCACTCATGGCTTCTCTAGCTCGTCAGCTATCCCTGCTTTTACGGTTCGGGGCTGTAGCGGTGGTCGTCGAAGCCCGTGGAGCGTTCACGGCGGCGCAGTGGGTCCGGGTGCGTGTAGGGTCTGGGGAGGATGCCGAGCCGGACGAGCGCGTTCCTGT
>JAXDFO010000027.1:0-26016 GCA_034665545.1 Blastocatellia bacterium | reverse complement strand
CCTCCATGAAATCCAGGGACGCGGCGCGCACCTCTACCCTGCGGATGGTCAAAGCCTCCGTCATGAACCGCGAGATAGAAAAGGGCGGCGAGTTGTCCGAAGAAGAGATGACACGCGCGCTCCAATCGCTCGTCAAGCAAAGACGCGATTCCGTAGAGCAGTATGAGCAGGGCGGGCGCGCGGAACTGGCGGACAAAGAGCGCGCCGAGATAGCCGTCATAGAATCATACCTGCCGCAGGCCGCCTCGCGCGAAGAGATTGAAGAGGCCGTCGCGCAGGCGATACAGGAGACGGGCGCGACCGGCATGCGCGAGATGGGCGCGGTCATGAAGGCGGCCCAGTCCAGGCTCGCCGGACGCAACGCGGACGGTCGCGCCGTCAGCGAAATCGTCAAGGCCAAACTCGGCAGCTAGAGCCAAGCCTTACTGAGCTATCCGGTCAATGAAAGGCTCTGCGGGCAGAGCGTCCGCGCTGCTATCCGTCAGGGCCACGCCCACAGCATCATTATAATTGGCCCAGGAAACCTTGACCGGCCCGCGCGCGGCCCGCTCCAACGCGAGTCGAATAGTATTACTGGTCCTGCGCATCGCCCTGACAATCTTGAGAGGTCCGCTGTCATCCGTCACGCGCCAGCCCGCGCCGTCCGCCCGGTTCAGCTTTATTGGTCCAACATTCAAGTTCCAGGCCACGTCTATGTGCGCCGGGTCAACTTGCTTGACGGAGAGAACCTTTGGACCAAGCCCTTCCGTCCCGCCGTAGAAGAGAGGCTTTAAGACGCGCCACCACCTGGCCGCTTCAATCCGCGCGTGCGCGGGCGAGCGTATGTGCTGGCCGTCGCCGCCGCTCGCTTCCGAAATATCCAGGTCGTAGAGAATTGGTCCAGTAATGATACGAGGGTCTGGCGGGCCCGCCTGCGCGAGACGGACGGCGTTTAAGGAAGCAGCCGTTTCGGTGCTGCCAGCGCTGTGAAAGTATGCGAGTTGCGCCGTGATGAGCGGGAGATCGGGTTGGCCCAATGATACGGATAAATTCGCGCGCAGTTGCTTGAGCGCATCCCTGTACTGCGCTTCTGTCATGACGGGCGAGTTGGCATCCGTCTCGCCCTGATACCAGAGCACGGCCTTGAGTCCGCGCGCGCCGCTACTCGTCACGCTCGCCACGCACGCCGTATAACTCGCGCCCGGCCTTGTCCAGGGCGCGCCCATCGCAACCAGGCCGGTCGCTCCCTCTCCCGTCGTGATGAAGGCCACTGGAACGCCCGTCGCGCCCATCACTTTCGTCGCCAGCAAGGGCCACACGCTGTACTGGTTCGTGAATGAAGCGTCGGTCGGGTCATAAGCTTCGCGCCAGCGATTCTGCTGGTCGTAGACGCCCGCGCGCAAAGTCGCATGTGTATAAAACTGCGGCGCGGTGATGCGTCCCTCCGCATTGCTCTGGCCCGCTATCAAATACACGTCTCCGATGCCGACGTATCTCTGACGCCAGAAGACCGCCGGGTTATCCGCGAAGCGGACCTCTAATAGTCCCTGTCCCGCGTTCAAGTTCGTCAGGCTGCCCTTGAAGCTTCCGCCGGACGGATGCTCCGCGATGGTCTGCCAAACTCCGCCGCGCCAGCGCGCCTGGATGGCGGCAGGGCTTCCCTGGAAAGTCCCGGAGATAGGGATATTGGACCTGCCAACATTATTACGTTGAAAAACTTGAAAGGGCTGCGGGCTCACGACGCGCACCCATTCGGTCGCGGAAGTCACGCCCGTCTCGACTACAAAATGTTTGAAGCTGGCAGAGGATGAATCTGTGAAGAGGCCGTGCCTCGTCGCTGTCCGGTTGAAGGATTCGGTCAGGGTGAGCCGGACGATGCCGTTCTGTTTGACCGTGATTACTGGTCCAATAAGTTCGACTGCGAGCACGTCGCCTTCCGCGATGCCGCCCGCGTAAGAAGCGAGTTGGACCAGCGCGCCCGCCTGCTTTTTGAAGACCTGAATATTTGTGTTGAAGCCGCGCGCGAAGAGAAAGTTGTGGGCGTCGGTCGCGCGAAAGACTATGCCCTCAGTGCCGCCGCCGTTCACGTCGTTGAGTTGGACGCTGATGTTCGCATCGGCAATGCGCGCGTCCAGCGTCGCCGCGCAATTGCCGTCGCCTGACGGCGCGGACATGTAAGCCTGATAGCGTCGAGTGCCCCAAGTCCCGACCAGCGGCGTCCAGTCTTGCCCGGTGTCCGCACGGACCAGCGTGGCGGCGGCATCGGGCGCGAAGAATGAAGCGTAGACGAGAGGCTCGGATGAGACTTGCGCCGCTCTCGATGTAGCCGCGATCGAGCCGCCTTGCCAGCAGCAGAGCATTAACAGAAACAAATGAATGGACCAATAACTCAGGGCGGATTTCGCTTGGGTGCTTGGTCCAATCGCGCTCACCAAATCTGGCAACGCTCCTTCTCCTCGCGTACCATCGCGTCGCCCGCCTTGCACTGGAACGCCTGCGCGAAGGCTGGCATGTTCGATACTGGTCCATTAACTCTGAACTTGGGGAGCGGGTGCGGGTTGGTCTCGACCATCAGGCGCGCGAATTCGGGGCGCACGTTAGTGGCCCAGGAATAAGCATAGCCGAGGAAGAAACGCTGTTCGGGCGTGAAGCCGTCTATGTCCGGCGGGCGCGGCTTGCCCTCCATTGATTTTTGAAAAGCCGCGTAGGCGATGACCAGCCCGCCCAGGTCCGCGATGGATTCACCGACAACCAGCTTGCCGTTTTCATGCAATCCCTTCTCGACCTCAAACTCGTCAAACTGCTTGATGACGCACTCGGCGCGTTCCTTGAACTTCTTCAAGTCATCATCGGTCCACCAATTCTTGAGATTGCCGGAAGCATCATACTGGCGTCCCTGGTCGTCGAAGCCGTGCGTCATCTCGTGGCCGATGACCGAACCCATCGCGCCGTAGTTGACCGCGTCATCATAGCTGGCCGAGAAGAAGGGCGGCTGCATGATTCCGGCGGGAAAGACTATCTCGTTAATCCCTGGGTTGTAGTAAGCGTTGACCGTCGGGGGCGTCATGGCCCACTCGGTTTTGTCCACTGGCTGACCGACTTTGCGCAGGTCTCGGCGGACCTCGAAGCGGCTCGCGCGCATGACGTTTGCGACATGCGCGCCGCGATTGATGTCGAGCGCGGAATAGTCGCGCCACTTATCCGGGTAGCCTATCTTTCTGTTGAAGGCTTCGAGCTTGGTGATGGCCTGCTGGCGCGTCTCATTGCTCATCCAGGCGAGCGTCGTGATGTCGCTCTTGAGCGCGGCGACTAAATTCTGGACCATTAACAGCGCGCGCCGCTTGGCTTCAGGCGGGAAAGCCTTCTTCACGTAGACTTCGCCGAGCGCCTCGCCCATCGCGTTATCCGTGGCGGCGACGCAGCGTTTCCAGCGCGGGAGCAATTCGGTCGTGCCCGTCAGCACGCGCCCCTTGAAATTAAAATCCTCTTCGACGAATTTCGCGTTGAGGCTGGGGGCCGCGTTATCTATCAAACGCCAGCGCAGGTACGTCTTCCAGTCCGCGAGCGAGGCGGTCTTGAGTTGTTCGTTGACCCGCGCGAAATATGTGGGTTGGCCCACGTTGATGTCCGTCTTCTGTGCGATGCCGAGGTTAAGCAGGTAATTGGACCAGTCAAAGTTAGGCGCGAAGGTCTTGAGTTGCGCGAGGGTCTTGCGGTTGTAGACCTTTTGCGGGTCTCTGCGCTCGACGCGCGGCATCCAGGCTTCCGCCAGTCGCGTCTCGAAATTCATGACGGTCTGCGCTTCGCTCCTGGCCCTGGCCGCATCATCGCCCATCAACTCGAACATGCGCGCGACGTGCTTCAAGTACTCGTCGCGTATCCCTTTGGACTTCTCGTCGGCTTTGAAATAGTACTCGCCTTCGGGCAAGCCGAGGCCGCCCTGCCAGACCTCCAAGATGACATCCGCGCTATTTTTCGCGTCCTGTTTAGAACCGACCAGGAACAACGCGTTGACGTTCGCGCCGTGCAGCGCGGCTATCTCGCGTTGCAGGCCGCGCAGGTTTTTAATCTTCTCGATGCCGGACAGTTCCGCGCCGAGCGGCTTCGTCCCTTCGGCCTCTACCTTCTCTTCCGCCATGCAGGCCGAATAAAAATCTCCCACCTTCTGCTCGCTGCTGCCCTTCGGCGCGCCCGTGTTGCGGGCCGCCGCTTCCAGAATCTCGCGCAGGCTGTCCTGGTTCTGGTCATTAAGGACGCTGTCCACGCCCCACGTCGGGTAGGCCGCCGGGATAGGATTGTTGGCGAGCCACCCGCCCGTGGCGAACTGGTAAAAGTCCTGGCACGCGCTGACGCTGCGGTCCAGGTTCTGTGGTTCAATCGCGTGCAGCGTTTGGCCTGTGATGATCGTCGCGCTCAACAAAAGCGCGCAGAGGGAGGCGAGCACTGAGTTGGCTGGTTGGCGCATATGAGAATTTCCTTTTGCTGTCAGATTTCCTCTCTTGGACGGTTAAGGGACGCTTACGATTGATGATACGCGCAAGCGAGCGGTAGGGTTTAGCAACGCGAAATAATTTTTGGGCGAAGCGGGTTGTTCAAAAAGTGAGGACCGCTCCCACCTCTTTAGTAGAATTTTAATGGACCATAAAAAGCATGAGCGGCGCGCCCTCGCCCGACGCGCCGCTCGCCGGAGGCATGTGTCCGAGGCAACCTCGCGCGTGTTGCTCTACACATAGCCTCCTGAAAAGATTCAACCTTTAGATTGAATCTTCGCCACGGGCCACAGGCTCGCCCGCGCCCCCCGCCGCCGAGCCTGTGGCCCGTTTCCCCACTGCCCCCACTTCAAGCCACTTTTACACCCTCATCTACTAACGCGAGAATTTCACGCGCTTTCAATCACCCGCGCGAAAGATTTTCCGCGATGGGGTTTCGGTTGAGCCGCTTGCGTCTACCCCTCTCTTCCCGTATAATTCTTCGCTTGCTCGGAGCGCGGCGGTGTCATCCGGTGGGTTCGCGCCCACTTTTTATTTTGCGCACAGGGAATTTTCGAGGCGGGAGCAGGATGAAAAATGAGTCAGCGTCCGATTGTAGAGCGAGTGCGGGAGATAGCGGAGAGAGTCGCGGCGGATCGTGGGCTGGAATTGGTCCAGGCAGAGGTCGCCGGGCCTGAAGGCAAACCTATCCTGCGCATCTTTATTGACAAGCCCGGAGGCGTCACACACGAGGATTGTGCAGCCGTCAGCCTGCACTTGGGCACGACGCTCGACGTGGAAGATTTCATCCACACGCCTTATACGCTGGAAGTATCGTCGCCGGGCATCGAACGAGGGCTTTACAAGCGGGCGGATTACGAGCGTTTCGCGGGGCAGATGGCGAAGATGAAATCGCGCGTCGCTGTCAACGGCCAGCGCAACTTTCGCGGGCGCGTCGTCGGCCTCGAAGGCGAAGAGGTCATCTTCGATGATAAGACGAGCGGGCGCGTTCGAGTGCCCCTCGAATCAATCGTCAAGGCGAATCTGGAGATTGATGTCGAGGAAGAGTTTCGCCGCGCCAGAGAGCGCGAGTTAGCGGAGGCTGCGGGCCAACGCGAAGGTCATGAAAGTCAACTAAACTAATAGTTGCATCACAATTAAATAGGCTCAAACGGCACGCGAGTTTTACTGAAGTTTAGGCGACGCGCCGAGCCGCCCTTTTGAAGAGAGACGAAAAAGCATAATGAGTTCATCCATCGCACAGAATATCGAGACGCTTTGCCAGGAAAAAGGCATTGACCGTGAAATCGTCATAGAGGCGATGAAGGAAGCTGTGCGCGCGGCGGCCAAGAAACAGTTCAAGTCGGGTGAGGACATACAGGTTGACTGGAACGCGGAGTCCGGCATAGAGCTTTCCGCGACGAAGGTCGTCGTTGACGAAGTGACCAATCCCGCTACCGAGTTGTCTATCGTAGAGGCCAAAGAGATGGCCGGGGATGATGTCGAAATCGGTGACGCGCTGCTCCTGCCGCTCCCTATGGAAGAACTCGGACGCATCGCGGCGCAGACCGCCAAGCAGATTCTTTTTCAGAAAGTGCGCGACGCCGAGAGGTCCAATATTTATGACCAGTACGTGGACAAGATAGGCGATCTGGTCAACGGCTACGTGAAGCGTTTCGAGCGCGGCAATCTGATAGTTGATTTGGGAAACCTGGAAGCCATCTTGCCGCGCTCGCAGCAGTCGCGCGGCGAGCAGTGGGCCCAGGGCGAGCGCATCCGCGTCGTTATCAGTAACGTCTCGAAGGAATCGAAGGGGCCGCAAGTCGAAGTCTCGCGCACGAGTCCGGAACTCCTTCGTCGTCTCTTCGAGATGGAAGTGCCGGAGATTTACGACGAGACGGTGGTCATCAAGTCCGCCGTCAGAGAGCCGGGCGACCGCGCCAAGATTGCGGTCATGTCTAACGAGCGCGACGTGGACCCTGTGGGCGCGTGCGTCGGCATGAAGGGTTCGCGCGTGCAGGCCATCATACGCGAGTTGCGCGGCGAGAAGATTGACATCATAGAGTGGTCGGACGAGCCTTCCGTCTTTGCCGCGAACGCGCTCTCGCCCGCGAAGGTCAATCAGGTGCGTATCACGGACATCGAAAACCGGCAGATGGAAGTTATCGTCAACGAGGACCAGTTATCCCTCGCCATCGGCAAGCGCGGGCAGAACGTGCGCCTCGCAACCAAGCTCGTCGGCTGGAACATAGACATTCGCAGCGAGGAAGAACTCAAGAAGGAAGTGGCCCAGCAGATGGGCGCGCTCATCGCTTCGGGCGGCGCAGTTCCCCTCTCCGCGATTCAGGGCGTGACCGCGCAGCAGGCTGACGCGCTCGCCTCGCACGACATCAACGACATAGATGCGCTGGCTTCCACTTCCGTTGATGACCTGGTTGAATATCTGGACCTGAGCCTTGATGAAGCAGAGGTTATCTTGAGCGCGGCGCAGCAGGTCATCGCCGCGCGAGATAGAAGCAAGCAGGGCGATGAGGGTGAGGGCGAGACAGATGCTGCGGCTGCCGCAGATGTTGATGAAGAGCATGCTATCGGGGAGACTGCCGGGACGGAAGATGAGTCCGGGGCGATTTCCGAGAGCGCGGCGGGAGACGAGACAGAGATGAACACGGGGGATGAAGAGCGCGCTGCCGTAGTCGAAGAGACAAGTGGACCAATTGAGCAGCATGCGTTCAGCGCGGAAGCCGACCCGAACGTTGAGGCGGGCGATGTTGAGCCTTCAAATGAGATGACCAACGCGGGTTATGACGAGGCCGTTGAAGGCGGCACGTCGTTTCAGGCTGAGGCCGACATCATGGCTGAGGATTCTGCGGACCCTGTCGCGCTCACAGAAGCCGACCCGATGTCGCAGGATGAACTCTTGTTGCAGGATGCGGGGCGTGATTTGAGGCCGGATACGGTGACGCCCGCGCCGGACATTACATCTACAGGGGCGGCTGAGATAGAAGCCGCAGGCCGTATCGGCGAGGGCGCGCCGCCGGTCGAAGAGGATGAACCGTTTTCGCCCGTGGCAGACCTGGGCGGGGAAGCTTCGGCTCCCGAAATCCAGGTCACGTCCGCTCCCGAACCGCAGTATCGTGAAGAGGCCGCGCGGTCAGGGAACGCTCCAGCAGACGAGAAGCAAACTGATGCTTCCGAAGACAATGCGGCCCAGTAACCGTGGCGTGCGCGCGACGCCAACATGCGCGCCACGCTCCTCGCCTCCCTGACCGCCCGCTTGCGGTGGCGCTCCCTTCTTGAAGAGCGCGCTTCGCAAAAAGGTTTTCAGAGAGGGCGAGAGTCCTTTTGAATACTTTATGAAGCGCGCGACGCCGTTTTATCCCAAGCGTTGAAGAAGGAGTGCATGACCGCACACACATCAAAGGTTCGTCTGTACGATTTAGCCAAAGAACTCAAGCTCGACACCAAGCGGCTCATCGAAGAGGTCCGCCGCGAGGGCGTTGATGTCAGCGTCCCCTCTAACTCTGTCTCCAAAGAGTTGGCGGACAAGATTCGCAATAAGTATTTTCCCAAGAAGGAAGCGTCCGCGCCGCGCGCCGTTAAGGTCATCAAAAAAATGGCCCAGCCGGAAGCCGAAACGGCCATGCCGCCCGGTACGGTCATCTCAGGCGCGCTTGAGATGTCTTCCCCCACGGAAGATGGACTCAACGGCGAAGGGGCGGAGCAACATCCCGTTCCCGCCACGCTGCCGCAAGCTCCTGCTGCGGCTCCCAGGCCATCAGTGGCGACGCCTCTCGTCAAGAGACTGACCCCGGCCACGCGCGCAGAGCCTCCCGCTCCTGCGACGACCGCGACCCAGACGCCGCCGCCGAGTATCCCTTCAACGCCGACGCTGGACGAGACAGCCGCGCCCGCGCTCGAAGAGCACGCGCCCGCGCCTGCGCAGGCCGCACCGGCTGCGCCTTCGCAGACGACCCTTTCAACTGAACAACCCGCGCCGATGTCCGCCGCCGGTCCGGCAGTTATTGAACCTACGACTTCAACTATGACAACTACGCCCGCGCCGCCCATGACGCAACAGCCGGAAGCGACGCGCACCAGCAGCAGTAGCGTCCCGCCCATGCCCGCAGGTCCGTCCAGGCAGGTCAGAGTCTTGCGTCCGACCGCCGCCGCGCTCAACGAGGGAATCAAACCGGGCGAGCGCGTCAACGCCCCTGCGTTGCCCCCGCCGCCGCCCGCCGTCGTTCCTGCCAGAGAGCGCGAGCGAGACCAACGCGGAGACCGTGGAGGACGCGGAGGCGGTGGTGGTGGTGGAAGAGATAGAGCGGCGCGCGCCGAACGACCTGAGCGTAGCGGCACTCCTGGCGAGACGGCCACTCCGCAGATTACATATATCCCGCAGCCGGGCGAGGGACGACGCCGTCCCGGTCGCGGCGGTCGCGGCCCTGCTGGCGCGCACGGTGGGCGAAAGGTCCAGGAACGCGGAGGCGGGCGCGTGGGCGACCGCGATATTCTGCCGCCGCCCAAGCCCTTGATTGACCGCATCACCGGCGGCCTCAACACGGCGACCGTCAACGGCGAACTCAAACCCGTTCGTCTCATAGAAGGCTCGACCGTCAAAGAGTTCGCGGAGAAGCTCGGCATCAAGCCGAAGGATGTCGTGACGCTGCTCTTGCAGCGCGGCGTCTTCGCCACCATTAACCAACCTTTGAACGACGAGATAGCGGTTGAACTCGGCAAGCGGCTAGGCTTTCAGGTGAGCTTCGTGCCCTTTGAAGAGATGGTCACGGAAGAGGAGTTTGAAGGTCTCATCGAAACGGGCGGCGATGATGTGGAACTGCCACGCGCTCCCGTCGTGACGGTGATGGGCCACGTTGACCACGGCAAGACATCTCTGCTCGATGGCATCCGCACGACGGATGTTGCGGGCGGCGAAGCGGGCGGCATCACCCAGCACATAGGCGCGTATAGCGTGCAAGTTACCAACCCTGACATCCCGACCGAGACGCGCCGCGTCGTCTTCCTGGACACGCCCGGCCACGAAGCCTTCACCATGATGCGCGCGCGCGGCGCGAAGGCGACGGACGTAGTCGTGCTCGTGGTCGCGGCTGACGACGGCGTGATGCCGCAGACGATTGAGGCCATAGAGCACTCGCGCGCGGCGGGCGTGCCCATCGTCGTCGCCATCAACAAGGTTGATAAGCCCGACGCCAACCCTGACCGCGTCAAGCAGGAGCTTTCCAATCAAGGCTTGCAGCCCGTCGAGTGGGGCGGCGAAACGGAAATGGTCCAGGTCTCCGCCAAGAAGCGCGAGAACCTCGATAACCTGCTCGAAACCATCCTCCTCACGGCGGACATTCTGAATTTAAGGGCCAGCCCGACTCGTCTCGCTTCCGGCGTCGTCCTCGAAGCCAAGCTCGATAGAGGTCGCGGCTCTGTCGCTACGGTTCTGGTCCAGCAAGGCACTTTGCGCGTCGGCGATCCTTTCATCGTCGGCCAGATTTTCGGCAAGGTCCGCGCCATGTTCGATGATAAGGGCCAGCCCGTCTCAGAAGCTGGACCGGCAACGCCCGTCGAAGTGCTCGGCCTGCAAGGCGTGCCCCAGGCGGGCGAAGCCTTCCAGGTCGTTGCCGATATAACGAAGGCACAGCAAATCTCTCATCATCGTCAAATGCTGACGCGCCAGAACACCTTGCTCCAAACGACCAAGCGCGGTCTCGACGCGCTCGGCCAGACGGAAGTCAAGGAACTGCTCGTCATCATCAAGGCCGACGTGCAAGGCTCTGTTGAAGTCTTGAAGAGCACGTTGCAAAAGCTCTCGACCGATGCGGTCAAGGTCAAGGTGATTCGCTCCGGCGTCGGCGCGATTACAGAGTCGGATGTGCTGCTCGCCTCCGCGACGCAGGAGGGCGCGGCGCAGACCGCCGTTCTCATCATAGGCTTCAACGTGCGCCCGGAAACGCGCGCGGCGGACCTCGCCAAGCAGGAGGCCGTGGACATACGCCTCCACTCGATTATCTACAAGGTCGAGGAAGAGATTCGCGCGGCGATGATCGGCATGCTCGAAGCCGTCGAGAAGGAACGCATCCTCGGCAAAGCCGAGATACGCGAAGTCTTCCGCGTGCCGAAGGCCGGAGTGGTCGCTGGCTGCATGGTCGTTGACGGCGTGATTCGCCGCAACGCCCGCGCACGTCTCATACGCGACGGCATCGTTTCATGGGAGGGCGGCATCGCCAGTCTGCGTCGTTTCAAAGACGATGTCTCCGAAGTCCGGCAAGGTTTCGATTGCGGCATCGGCCTCGAAAACTTCAACGACATCAAGGTCGGAGACCAGATCGAAGCCTACATCGTCGAGAAGGTGGCAGCCACGGAGCTATAAGTTTAAGGTTTAGAGTTTCAGGTTGAAGGGTAATCACAGAAGACCTTCAACCTGAAGCTTCAAACTTGAAACCTAAAACCTTGTTGAGATGAGAAGACCTGAGAGAGTCGCAGAGTTGTTGCAGGAGGAGATCGCGCAGATTGTGGGTTTCGAGTTGGAAGACCCGCGCGTGGCTGGCGTGACCGTGACGGAGGTGCGTGTCTCGGATAACCTGCGGGATGCGCGCGTCTTCGTGATGGTGTCGGGCGATGAGGCCGAACACAAGGCCGCGCTCGAAGCCCTGCGCCGGGCCTCGACCTACGTGCGCAAGCAACTGGGCCTCTCCCTCAGCCTGCGCCACACGCCGCAACTTCACTTCGTCCGCGACACCGTCGAAGAGAAGGGCGCGCGCGTGGACCAGCTTCTAGAAGAGATTAAACACGAAGGGGAAGTCCCAGCAGAAGAAAGGACTAGAGAAGATGAAGAGCGAGTATGAAGACGTTGGGAGGAAGGATGAGAGACGAGCTATTCCGCGTTGAATAGTTTTTCTCTCATCCTTCCTCATTCAGACATTCAACTCGCTCTTCATCTTCTCTTTATTTGACAACCATGCTTAGTCAAGTGGTGGAGTTGATAGAGTCGAAGCGACGCTTTGCGATAACCTCTCACATACGCCCCGATGGTGACAGCCTCGGCTCCAGCCTGGGCCTTTACTGGCTCTTACGCGCTCTGGAAAAGGATGTCGAAGTCATCATGCGCGACCCCGTCCCGCATGCTTACCAGAAACTTCCAGGCTCTTGCGATGTGCGCGTCACTCCCTCCGTTGACCGCGTTTACGATGCGGTCTTCGTCATCGAATGCTCTGACATCACGCGCCCCGGTCTCATTGACCTGGAGAAACAGTTTGTCGTCAACATAGACCATCATTCGACGACCGCCCTCTTCGGCACTATCAACTGGATAGACTCAACGGCCTCTGCGGTCGGAGAGATGATCTACAACTTATGCAAGGCGACGGGCGTGCGCGTGACGCGCGAGCTCGCCGAATGCGTCTACACCGCGCTCATCACGGACACGGGTTCGTTTCACTACTCGAACACGACCGAGCGAACCTTCAAAGTCGCATCCGAACTGGTCCGCGCAGGCGTCAAGCCCGCGAAGATTTCCGAAGCCGTCTTTTCAAGTTATCCCTGGTCCAAAATAGAACTCCTCAGCGCGGTCCTCTCAACCGTCAGGCGCGACCGTTCGGGCCGCGTCGCCTGGATGCGGCAGACCCTGGACATGCAAGAGCGCGCGCACGCTTCGGAAGGGGATGGCGATGGCTTCGTCAACTATCCCTTGACCGTGGGCGAAGTCGAGGCCGTGGTCCTCTTGAAAGAGTGCGCGCCCGGCATGTACAGGACCAGTTTGCGCTCGAAGGGCGACATCAACGTGGCGCGCATCGCGGAGAAGTTCGGCGGCGGCGGACACCGCAACGCCGCAGGCTGCACCCTCACGGGCGACTGGGACGAAGCAGAGCAAACAATCGTCCAACTCCTTCTTGAAGCGGTCGAACGCCATCATGGCGAACTCGACAACACGGAGGACGCCCTCGTTCAATCCATCACCCACAAACAGACTGAAAGCGCAATCGTGAGAGGTTAGTGGACACCGGCAAAGAGAAAAAATACAAGTGGCGGCGCGCGGATTACCAGGAGCAGACGCGCGGGCTATTAATGGTCCACACCGGGAACGGCAAGGGCAAGACGACCTGCGCGCTCGGATTGATGATGAGGGCTGCCGGGCGCGGGTTGAACTGCTGCATGATTCAGTTCATGAAATCGCGCAACGACCGTTACGGCGAACACGTCTCGGCGGAGAAGCTCGGCATCGAAGTCCACACGATGGGCGACGGCTTCACATGGGACACGAAGAACCCTGAGCAGGACCGCCAGACCGCGCGCGAGACCTGGGCCTTGTGCGTGGAGAAGATGCGAAGCGGCGATTACGATTTGCTCGTCTTCGATGAACTGGTCTACGTCCTGAGCTACCAGATGTTGCCCGCCGAAGAGGTGCTCGAAGAATTTCGCTTGATACGGGCCGCGCAACCCGCGCTCCACATCGTCGTCACGGGCCGCGATGCCCCGCCCGCGCTCATAGAGGCCGCAGACCTCGTCACCGAGATGCGCGAGGTCAAGCACCCCTTCAACAGCACGGAGCGTCGCGTCCTCGCACAAGAAGGAATCGAATTCTAAAAGCAGGAGCCAGAAGTCAGGAGCCAGGAGTCAGAATAAAAGCCATAGCATGCTCTTCATGATGAAGGGTATGCTGAACGCTCTTCTCTTCCTTCTGGCTCCTGGCTCCTGGCTTCTGGCTCCTGCTTTTCTATGCTATCCTTTCGGACGTTCTCATTCGCTCTTACATTTTCAAAGGGCCATCATAAGCTGGTTGCTGATGAAGGAAGGGAGAATCGGATGAGGTTTTGCTTCATCCTTGATCCCGCCTCTTTCATCCTTTGATAGCGATGCCTTGGTTTAGAAAAAAGAATCAGAAGCCGGAGACCGTCCCCGCCGAAGAGAGGCGGGTCAAGACGGAGGGCGTCTTCGTCAAGTGCGAAGAGTGCGAGGCCGCGCTCTACAAGGCGGAGTTGGAAGAGTCGCAACAGGTCTGTTCGCATTGCGGTTATCATTTCCGCCTCGATGCGCGCTCGCGTCTCGCCATGCTCTACAACGACGGAGTGTATGAAGAGCTTGATGCTGAAGTCATCTCGACGGACCCTCTCGAATTCGTTGACAGCAAGCCTTATCCGAAGCGTCTCAAACAGGCGCAGGAAGTCTCTGGCCTGCCGGAAGCAATCATCACCGGGCGCGGCAAGGTCGGCTCACACACGGTCTTCGCGGGCGCGATGGACATGCTCTTCATCGGCGGCTCTATGGGTTCGGCGGTCGGCGAAAAACTAACGCGATTAATCGAGCGTGCTCTGGCAGAGCGCGCGGCGGTTGTGACCTTCGCTGCTGCGGGCGGCGCGCGCATGCAGGAGGGCGCGCTATCTCTCATGCAGATGGCGAAAATCTCCGCCGCGCTCGCGCAATTCGACGACGCGCGCCTGCCCTTCATCTCTGTCTTGACGGACCCGACGACCGGCGGCGTGACCGCCAGCTTCGCAATGCTCGGAGATGTCATCATCGCCGAACCGAAGGCGTTGATAGGCTTCGCGGGCCCGCGCGTTATCGAACAGACTATTCGACAAAAACTGCCGAAGGATTTCCAACGCTCCGAATTTCTACTGGACCACGGCATGCTCGACGCCATCGTTGACCGCAGAGAGATACGCGCCTATATCATCAAGTTCCTTGACTTCATGATGAACCCCGACCTCCACCCCGAATCCGAAACCGAAATCAACAGTTTAAGGTTTAAGGTTTAAGGTTCTCTGTTTTCAACCTTAAACCTTAAACCTGAAACTCACCCTTCGATGCTTTTCGACGACGCGCTCCGATATCTTTTGAGTCTGGGCCATGAGACTCTCGCCATCAAGCTTGGGTTGAGGAATACGCTGCGATTGTTGGAAGCCCTGGGCCAACCGCAGCAGGCTTTTCCAAAAGTCCAGATAGCTGGCACGAACGGCAAAGGCTCGACCGCCGTCATGCTCGACGCCATCTGCCGCGCCGCCGCAATCAAGACCGGCCTTTACACCTCACCGCATCTCGTCAACATCACCGAACGTATACGCATCGCGGGCCAGGAGATAACGAAAGACGAGTTCGCGCGTCTCGCCACTCGCGCGCGCGCGGCGGCGCAAGGCTTGTGCGACGCGGGAGAGCTTGCCGCGCTGCCGACCTTTTTTGAACAGGTCACGGCCATCGCGCTCCTGGCCTTGAAAGATGCGCAGGTCCAATTAGCGATTCTCGAAACAGGTCTCGGCGGGCGGCTAGACGCGACGACCGCCGCGCGTGCCGAAGTGGTCGCCATCACTCCCGTCGCCCTGGACCACCAGGAATATTTGGGCCACACGCTGCCGGAAATCGCCGCCGAAAAGGCCGCGATTATTCGCCACGGAGTCACGGCCTTAATCGCCACGCAACCGCCGGAAGCCTTAGCTGTCATACTCAATCGTTGCGACGCTTGCGGCGTTACGCCGCGACTCTGCGGCGACGAGTGGTTGATGATGGAAGCCGATGAGACTGGGCGCATGCGCGTGAGTTTCAGGACGGCGCGCGATGAGTATGAGAACGTCTTGCTGGGATTGCGCGGGCGTCATCAATTGACGAACGCGATGCTGGCCGTCGAACTGGCCGAAACTTTGCGCGAGGAGCGCGGCTTCAACATAGGGCGCGCGGAGATGATAGAGGGACTCGAAAACGCGCGGCACGCCGGACGTTTGGAGATGATTGAAGGTCATCCTTCGCTGCTCTTCGACGGCGCGCATAACGTGGCGGGCGCGCGCGCGTTGAGAGACTACCTCGATGAATTTGTGAGACGACCTTTGACGCTTCTTTTCGCCGCGATGCGTGACAAGGAACTGGCGGAAATCGCCAGCATACTTTTCCCGTTGGCCCAACGGCTGGTCCTGACGAGTCTCGACAACCCTCGCGCCGCCACAGTTGAGACGCTCGCACGCGCCGTGCCCTTTAACTTCGATTCGAGTAAAATCACGCTCGCGCCCACTGCGTCGGAAGCCCTGCGCGCGGCGCGCGAGCAGACTCCGCGAGACGGACTCATCTGCATTACAGGCTCGCTCTATCTCGTCGGAGAGATGCAGAGCATGCTAGAGGCGATGCAGGACCAGTAATTATTTCAGAGACGTTTAAGAGATAAGCTAAGAACAGGTAAATTGAATGGCGACACCTGAAGCAGAAGCCCCGGAAGTTCTAGATAGCAAGGAAGTCTTTCGCGGTCGCGTCTTCGACGTTTCCGTGGACACTGTGCGCGAGGGCGATAAGACCTACGTGCGCGAGGTGGTCCATCATCCGGGCAGCGCGGTGATTATTCCGGTGTTCGATGACGGCACGCTCGCGCTCGTCAGGCAGTACAGGCATCCTGCGGTCAAGTACTTGTTGGAAGTGCCCGCCGGTTCGCTCAGCGCGCCGGAGTCGCCGGAGGAGGGCGCGGCGCGCGAACTGGAAGAAGAGTTGGGCGTCGTGGCGGGAAGGATGGAAAAGCTCACGGAGTTTTTCGTCTCGCCCGGTTTCGTGGAGGAGAAGATGTGGCTCTATCTCGCCACCGAACTGACGGAGACGGAGCAGCGTCTTGAAGATGACGAGATTCTGGACATCGTGCGCGTCTCCTTCACGCGCGCCTTCGAGATGATAGAAGACGGCGAGATCGAAGACGCGAAAACCATCATCGGGATTATGCTGGCCGCGAGGCGTCTGGGCCTGGAAACGTCTCTCGCGGAGGACGCCGACCCCGCCGCTTGAACGAGAATTTGGTGGACCAACGAAGGGTCTTGCCTTGAAGGAATCTGGACCACTTATTGAGACGGAGAAAAGCGCAGCGCGTGAGGTGGTCACGCATGAGATGAACGCGCCGCTTGATGATGAGGCAACCACGCGCACCCCTCAGCCGCATCCTCCGACCCTGCTCAACTACCTGCACTCGTTCGTCGCCATCCCGCTCATCTATCTCTACACGCTCATCATGGGCAGCATCTCTCTCTTAGTCTCTTTCTTCGACACGGCTGGACGCAGGCAGCATTGGTGCGCGCGTGTATGGGCGCGCATGATCTGTGTGACGGTCGGCGCGCGCGTGTGCATTCATGGCGCGGAGCACGTCCATCAAGGCGAGTCCTATGTTTTTCTCTCAACGCATCAGAGCTACATGGACATCCCTGTGATGCTGGGTTATCTGCCCGCGCAGTTGCGCATCGCGGCGAAGAAGGAGGTCTTTACGATTCCCTTTCTGGGTTGGCACATGCGGCGCGCGGGCCACATCTCGATTGACCGTCGCTCAAGCGTGAACGCGATTGCGAGCCTGCAACGCGCGGCGACCGGCATACGCGGCGGCATCTGCGCCTTTCTCTACCCGGAAGGCACGCGTTCGCGCGACGGCTCTCTTCAAGCCTTCAAGAAAGGCGGCTTCAAACTGGCGATGCAGTCCGGCGTTCCCATCATCCCCGTGACCATCATCGGCACGCGAGAGCTTCTCCCGCGCGACTCCTTCATCTTCCGACCCGGCCCCGTAGACATGTACCTCGACGCCCCCATCCACACCGCGCACTTAACAGATGAAGACCTGGGCCCACTCATGCAGATTGTCCGCACCGCGATGCTCAAACGAATCAAGGGCGAAGGGAGAAAGTGAAGACAAGCATTAAGGCTTGATTCAAGAGAATAATTCTTGAACCAAGTCAAAGCCGAAAGCTTCGCCATCACTTTCTCTCTTCACCTTTCGTCTTTCGACTTTTCTTCCCTTGCGCCTTGCTCATGAAGCCCTTACACTCGTTTCTATCGTGAGCACACCAGACAAATTTACGCCGCTTGCCGAGCCTGCGGACGAGCGTTACGCGGGCTTCACAGATGGACCGGCGGGGCCGCTCTCTTATGCACCGGGCGAGCCGCAGCCGTCGCGTCCCTTTCCGCCGCCTGAGGCGATAGGGTCGAAGCTGATGGAAGTCGGGCTGGCCGCCGCCACCTGGGCCGCCAGCATCATCCTGCTGCTGGTGATGAGCCTGGTTTTCGTGACGCCTTACGCTTTACGCAAGGTCGGCATGAACCCGGAGGTGCTCAAAGATTTTCTGGTGACGGACAAGACCGCCATCTTCCTACAGATTCTCTCGACCATCCCGGCGCACCTACTGACGCTCGCCGTGGTGTGGGCCGTCGTCACAAGAATCGGCAAGCGTCCCTTCTGGGAGACTCTGGGTTGGAGTTGGGGCCGCAACTTCGGTTTCTGGACCAGCGCGTTCCTCGCCGTCGGGCTGCTCGGACTGGGGATGTTCATCACTTATAAGTTTCAGGGTGGAGAGACGCAGGTTGACAAGCTCATCAACAGTTCAAACGCCGCGCGTTATACGACGGCGTTTCTGGCGACCTTCACCGCCCCGCTCGTAGAAGAGATGGTCTACAGGGGAGTCATCTATTCCGCCATACAAAAAATAGCGGGAACAACGCTCGCGGTCATCGGCGTCGTGCTCCTTTTCACGCTCATACACGTTCCCCAATATTGGCCCAACTTCGCCGTCATCTCCGTCATAGGCATTCTCAGTCTTTCACTGACGTTGGTGCGCGCTTACACCGGGCGACTCCTGCCCTGCTTTATCATTCACCTCGTCTTCAACGGCATCTCCTCCGTCCTCATCATTCTTGAGCCTTACTTCTCACACGCGAACTCAAGCACAGAGCAGAAGGCCGCCGCCTTCATCATGCTCACACGCATCGCTCGCTTCCTGGTGTGAGGCTGTGAGCACGTATGTCCTATGAAGTAGTCGTCGTTGGCGCGGGAGTTGGCGGGTTGACGGCGGCGGCGTTGCTGGCGGCGCGCGGGATGAGTGTGTGCTTGTTGGAGAAGGAGGCGCGGCCCGGCGGCTGCGTCGCGGGCTTTCAAAAATTCGGTTATAACTTTGAAGCGACCGCTTCGCTTTACGCCTCCTGGCAGCCGGGCGGGATTCACAAGCGAGTCTTCGCGGAGCTTCCGGTCGAAGCGCCTGAGGCGCGCCCGCTCTCAACTCCTTACGTAGTGCGCCTGCCTGACAAGACAGAGATTTCGCTCACGGCAAACGACTCGGAATTTGAAGCGAGCTTACGCGCGGCTTTCCCTGAATGCGCCGGAGCGGCCATCAATTTTTACCGCGAGCTTGGGCCCATCAGCGAAGCCTTGCTGCGCGTCGCTGAACGCGTGCCTGACCTCCCGACAGCTTCAAGGCTGCGCCGTCTCAAAGCCATCGCGCCCGAAGCGCGCATCGCCCCGCGCATCATGAACGCGATGGAACACACGGCGGCGCAATATTTGGACCAGACCTCCAACCGCTTTCGCCGTTTCATAGACGCGCAGTTGCAGATGTTCGCGCAGTGCGCGAGCGACACTTGCGCTTATCTTTACGCAGCCGTCGCGCTGATGATACCCAGGCGCGGCATGTACTCGATTCGCGGCGGCGGCGATGCGCTGGCCGACGCGCTCCTTTCTTCCATCAACAAAAGCGGCGGCGTTGTCCGCTTGAATACGCCCGTGCTGCGACTCGCTTATGATGCGAGCGGTCGCGCGCGCGGCGTTGACCTCTTGAGCGGCGAGACCGTCGAGGCGACGCGCGCCGTCATCAGCAATCTTCCCGTGTGGGATACTTACGGCAAGCTCGTCGGGCTGAATCGCACGCCAGGCACAATCCGCCAGAGGCTCAAGAATCTGCGCGGCTGGGGAGCGTACCTGCTATTCCTGGGCCTGGATGAAGAAGCGGCCCGCCGTCTGCCTGCCGAACACGTCCTCACTCTCTCCGACTGGCAGGAAGGAGAGACTTACAATCCCGAAAACTCGCAACTGATGTTCGCCGCCGCGCCCGACTGGGATACGCGCGCGCCTTTACATAAACGCGCCGCGACCGTCTGCGCGTTCACGGAGCCGACGCAGTGGTTCGCCTTTCATGAAGATGAGGCGGAGCATGAGGCGCAGGACCAATTATGGCTTGAGAGTTGTTGGGAACGCCTGCACGCGGCGATGCCTGAACTGGGCGCGGGCGTCGAAGTCATAGAGACCGCGACGCCGCGCACCTTTTATGAAAACACGCGGCGCAAGCTCGGCATGGTCGGAGGCGTGGGCCAATCGCTCGATGTGTTCGGCCCTCGCTCGCTCAACCACAGGACCACTCTGCCCAACCTGTTGATGGTCGGCGATACGACCTTTCCTGGACACGGCGTTGCCGCCGCCACACACTCCGCCCTCATCGTTGCCAATGAACTCAAGAACAAGTAGGAAGTCGTAAGGATGAGGGATGAAGGATGAGAGACAAGCTATTCAACCGTTCAATAGCTTGTCTCTCATCCTTCTATTTACGGAATGTTGGGGCTGACCTTGTGGCCCGGACTCTGGCGCATGGGATTGTCACCGCCGCCGTTGCTGCTTGGCATAGGTGTCGGCGTGCTGTTGATGGGCCCACTACTGCTGCTGTTGCCGCCCGTGCCGTTCGAGGTTGAAGTCACGATTTGCGGCTGGCCGTTGTAGTAAGGATTGTTATAGCGGCGCGGGTCGAAGTAGTAAATGCTAGTGTAGTAGCTGTGGCCGTAGGGCGACCCCCAGCCTTGCCCGAAGGGGAGGAACGTATAGCAAAACAGTCTGGGATTGAAGAACCAGATACCGGCCCGGCTCGCGTCATAGAGGTTGGCCCAATCGCCGCGCGAGTAGCTTGAGAAGAAGCCGTTAATCATGCGCTCCGAAAGCTTGTGATTAGCCTGCGCGAGAGTCTCCGCGCGCTCTTTGCTCCAAAGGTCGAATTGGTCCTGGTCCTTCTTGTTATACTTCGCAACTTCCACAGGCGCGCCGCCGCCGACCAAGACCTTCTTCCCACCCTTGACCTTCAATCCTTCATCGCCAACCAGCGCGCGGCCATCGCGCACGATCAATTCCGTCTGTCCCGAAGGCATGACGTTGATGCGATAGATGCCCCTTCGGACGATGGCGATTTTGGTCTGCGGCGTATTGAAGGTAATCATCATCTCGCCGCCGTCAACGCCCGCCGCTTCCACGATTGCGCTCCCCTTGAAGAGCCTCACCCTGAGCGTGTCGAGCGCGGCGTCCGTCAACTCGAACTCGGAATTTTCCGGCAGCCGCAGGTAAGTGCCGGGATTGAGCAGGATTTCGGCGCGACCGTCCTTTCCGGTCATCACCAGGTCGCCCGAATCGAGGTCGTCCTTCGCGCTGAGGTGTTGCCACTGCTTCGCGCCCTTGTGCTGGAAGGCCACCTGGCCGGAAACGGCATTGACGCCGCCCGCCTTCGCCGAGATGACGAATTTCTCGCGGGTCTGCGCCTGGACCAGAACACACGCGCAGCACAAGAGGGACAATGCGAGAAGATTTAGAGACAAAGACTTGAATACTTTTTTCATAACACGATTCCTTTAAGGGACACGCTGTTCGGTTAAGCGTTCGAGAGAGAAAACGTCGGACTCAGGATGAAAGCATTATACGCTCTGAAGCCAACACATGACAAAGCCTTTCCGATTATCCGAAATATGTCTGAGAGAAAAGCTATGAGCGATTAATGTTGGGCCAATTCAAGCGCGGGCTGAATGTCTGCATCCGCGCCGCGTATGATGAGGACGCGGTCGCCGGAAAGTTGCGCCAGCGTAGTGCGGTTGCCGTCGCTCCATGTGACGAGCGAGCTTTCGCCTGCGATGGAAGCGTCGTCAGTATGCCGCGCCCCGCGTTGACGCTCCAACGCATCGTAAGCGCGAAAGAATTCCAGCGCGTCCGAAGGCTTGTCCCAGACTGTTTTCCAGACGAAGAGCGGCGCGCTGTTGGGCCTCTCGAAGAGAAAGGCGCGGTCGCCGCCCCAGCCCGCCGCCGCGCGCAGGGCCGCTTCCCTGTTCATGCCTGCCAGCAGCAGGCCGCGCACGCCGATCTCGCCGAGCGGCGTTGAAGTCACGTTCTGCCAGCCCTCTTTCGTGAAGGCGGCTTCGTCCAACGCAACGTCGCGCGGCAGTTCTCCGGCGGCATATTTTTCAGGATGAAGTATCTGCTCGCTGGAGACGGGCGGGCGGCGAAAGAGTTCGTCAACGCCGCGCTCTCCGCTCTTGCGCCTGACGGCTTCGACGAGGCGCGCGCCGTCTCTATAACGAAAGATGAAGGTCTCTGTGAGGAGCGGCGGGAAAAGTTTTTCGACTTCCTTGCGATAATCGCCGAAGCGCGCGCCCTCCTGCTTCGTAATCTCGTCGAGCGATTTGCGCCCGTAGGCGTCGCCCTCTTCCATGCGTCGCTGGACGTTCATCGCGTCGCCCTCTACGACCGCGAAGACCGCTTCCGTCCGGTCGAAGTTATAAGGACGAACGACGAGCAGGCTCAGCAAGTCGAAATTCTGGTCCTGTAATGCGTGGACCAACTCATGCGTCAGCAGCGAGTCGCCCTTGAACTTGCCGACGAGCAAGACCTGCTTATCGAGCGGCGAATAGGTCGCGCCCGCAGAGACAGCCGTGAAGCTGGCGGCGAGCGTCACGAGGTCCGTGCCCTCCGGCAGCACGCCGCCCGCAGAGGCCAGCTTGCCCAGAGCGCGCAATTCGTCGCCGCCCAGAATCTCCGCCATCTCGCGCGTGCGCGTCCCGTACTCCCAGCCGGAAAGCTCCGCCATCCCGACCTCGCCCGCCTTGAAAGGCAGTTCGCGCAAGTCCGAAGCCACGCGCATGTTGCGCTCGCGCACCGCCTCCATCTCCTTCGAGAGCGGACGCGCGGGCAGAGGCGGCAACGTGCGCGCCACCGCCGCAGCAGCAGGCAAGGCCATCGCCGGACCCGCGCTCGAACGCGTCGAACTCCCAGTCCCGCACGACCACACAATCAGGGAAACCAGGACGATGACACAGCACAACAATATGACTTTCACTGAAACACGCATAACGAAGACTTAGACGCAACCCGCCCCCATAACGATGCAAGTCGGAAGTTGGAAGGATGGATGATGAGAGAAAAACTATTCAACCGTTCAATAGCTCGTCTCTCATCATCCGACTTCCTATTTCCTACTTGCTGTAATAGCCGTGTTTGGTGCGGGCGGCGAGTTCCGGATGGCTGATGAGTTGAACGGAGACTGTGCGCCATGCGCCGTCGCGCTCTTTCTTCGACGGCTCATAGCCGATGCTGTAGACGGTTCCCAGGTCGCGTATTACCTGTTCGTAGACGCCCTCCAAATCCTTCACCTTGCTCGCGCGATAGACGATGCTGCCGCTCTCCGCCGCGAGTTGGGCCAACTGCTCGCGCGAGATGACATACGCGCTGGCCGGGGCGCGATGCAGTTTCCTCACCTCCTGCTCCTCCGTGTCCAGATAAATCGGGAGCATGATGGCGTCAGCGCGCCGGACCATCTCTATCAGTTCATCAAAGCTCGTCTCGGAGCCTGGACCAGCAACGTCCGGCAGCGCGTTATCAACTCCATCCGTCATCAGGACGACGGCCTGGCGCGTGTTCGGAGAGGGCGCGCTTGCCGGACCAATAAATCGCTTGAGGACGAAGGCCAGCGCGTCCCAGAAGTTCGTGCCGCCGCCCTGTTTTTTCATCTCCTTGATGCGCTTTTTCAGTTCGGCGCGGTCGGAGGTTAAGGGGGAGACGACCTCTGTCGTCGCGGTGAAGGTCACGATGCCGATGCGGTCTGTGGGGCGCGCGGCATCCACGAAACGCTGCGCGGACTTGCGTATGAGGTCCATCTTGTTGGCGGTCGAGCCTGAGAGGTCCAGTAATAAAACGAGGTCGAAGGGGGCCGCCGCCGAGGCGAAGAACTTTATCTCCTGCGGCTCGCCGTCTTCATAGACAGCGAAATCCTTTTGCTGTAAATCGCCCGCGCCCTCCTTCGCCACGCGGCTGAAGACGCTCACGTTGAGGTCAACGAGGTTCGTATCCACCTTCATCGTCTCAACCGCGTCAGCCGTCTGCGCGCAAACAGATGGCACGGGGCAAAAGGCTAAAGGTAAAAGTAAAAAGGCAAAAGGAAGGCGAAGCCAGCTTTTATTATAAAGCGGTTTCCGCCTCACTTTTAACTTTTTACTTTTACCTTTGACCTTTTCGTTTTTGCCTTGTGGCTTTTCACTTCGCATAGTAGCCGTGCTTGCCGCGCGCGACCGCTTCGGGGCGCGCGACCGTGACGCGGATGGCGCGCCAGCGTCCGTCGCGCACCTTGTTCGTCGGGCGATAAGAGAGACTGTAGAGCGTGCCGAGGTCTGCCACGACGCGTTCATACGCGCCCGCCAAATCCGTTAGCCGTTCCACTTCATAGAACATGCCGCCGCCCGCTTCGGCCATCTCCTGCATACGGTCGTGGCCCATCTCGAAGGCTTCCGGCTGCGTGTCCAGAGGGCTGAAGGCTTCGTACTCCGTGTTGAGCCAGAGCGTGTAGAGCACGCCGTCAAACTCCCTGATGCGATTCAGGATTTCATTGTAACCGATTGTCGAGCCGACCTGCCCGCTGACGCCTGGAATCTTGCCGTCCAGGCCGTCGCTCATCAAGACGATGGCGGTGCGGCGCGATTCCCTGGTCTCCTTTGTAATCCCGTCCATCGTGAAGTTCATCGCGTCGTAGAGCTTCGTGTCGCCGCGCGGAGTGTCAATCACAGCGAGACGTTCGCGCAACAGTTGCCGGTCTAACGTTAAAGGTGAAACGACGGTCGGGCTGCCCGCGAACGTGATGACGCCGATGCGGTCTGAAGGACGCGCGGCATTGACGAAACGCAAGGCCGCCGCGCGTATCAACTTCACCACGTCGCGCGTAGAGCCTGACATGTCTATCAAGAGTATCAGGTCGAAGGGCGCGGATGACGACTCGAAATGAGTAAGCTGTTGCGCGACCCCGTCCTCGTAGAGTTTAAAGTCGCCCTGCGCCAGCCCCGTCAGGCCGCGACTCGTGCCGCGATCCACGACGCTCATGTTGAGCGTGACGAGTTCCGTGTCAACACGTATGACATCGCCCTCGTCTATCTCTTGCGGACCGGCGTCGGGCGCGGCTGGCGTCCCCGCGCCGTTCGAGCCGGTCTGCGCGCCGAGCAGCACAGGCGGCTTGCGTTCTGCATCTCTGGATTCCTGCGAAGTTTCCTGCGAGACTTCCGGCCTCGTTTCCTGCGCTACGGCGGCGGCGTTATCGCTTGGCGGGAGCGGAGCTCCGGGAGCCAGCGAGACGTTGCCCCTCTCGGAGCGGAGTATCACGTTTGGGCCAACCGCATCTCCCACGGTGGTCCAACGAAGACTGTGCCCGCCGTTGTTGAGTTGATTGCCCTGCGCGTTGGCCGCCGCGAAGCTATTGGAAATCTTTCCGCGCAAAGCACTGGCGCGCAAAGTGACGCCGCTGCTTTCTGGGAATTCGGCGCGTATGTCGCCGTTGATTGTTTGCACTGAGAGAGACGCGGGCAGACCGTAGAGACTGACGCCGCCAGCCGTCGTGACGATTTCGGCGCGCGCGCGGCGAGGGATTTGAAGCGCCAGGTCTATCCGCGCGCCCTCTTCTGCGGAAGTTCCTTTGACGACGCTGATGGAGAGCGAACGCTCCGTTCTGCCGATGATGACGGGCGAGCTATTCATGACCACGCCCTTATTTTCCCTGAGCGCGAGGATTAGGACGTATGGCTTGTCCCACACTTTCGTCATGACCTCGCCGCGACGATTCTCTATGTGGACCACTCCACTGTCTGGCAAGTCCGCACGAATCCCCAACTCCTGTGCAGCAGCAGCCGGAACGGCGTGGATGGGCCCACAGAGAAGGCATCCGAACGCCAGCAAACCCACCGCCAGCATCCTCTTCATGCTTATCTTCATCATCTTTCCTTTTCCAACAGTTCAACGGAACCGACTGGTTTGTTGCCGCCAGCATCGCTCCTGGTTGGCCGCCGGGGAGTCAGAAGTATAAAGCACAGGCTCTAAAGTCAAGCGCAGCCGCCTTTAACTTTAAATCCGAGCCTTCAAACTTCAACCTCTTCTCTTCAGACTCTAGACGCCGGAGTTGCTGAACGCAAGATTTAAGGAAATCTTCGTAACCAAAAATAAATGCAAAGCGCGAACAACCGCGACATTACAGGCGTACATCAAAGTAGGTGTAAGACAGGGGTGCTCGGCCTCTTTGGAAAGCATCCCGATACGTTGGAGAAAGGGAGGCGCGAGAAGTCATGGCAACCTACAGAGACCCCGTGCGCGTGTTTGCACCGCTGGAAGTGATTGAGCGCCTGCTGGAAATTAGGGCTGACGCAGGTTACTCTCCTGCCGTTTTTCTAACTACGCCGAATGATTTAGCGGCGTGCCTGGACGCATACGGCTTCGATGTTTACGCTTTCTCGGATACATCAAGCGAATTTCATTTCGGGGATTATCGCGCACCGCTCGCGCCGGGCGGCGACCGCGCACACAGTTCTTTAACGGCGCACTGACAGAAGTTAGCAGTAAAAGGTCAAAGGCAAAAGTGCAGGAGCAGCAAGATTAGCTTCTTCACTTTTGCCTTTGACCTTTTTACTTCGGCCTTTACTTCGTCGCTTTGATGATGAAAAAGGTGATGTCGTCGGTCGCGCCGCGCCCGCCGGTCCATTCGAGCACGTCAGCGTAGATGGAATTGATAAGTTCCTTCGC
>JAXDFO010000026.1:0-26408 GCA_034665545.1 Blastocatellia bacterium | reverse complement strand
TGACGAAACGTCCGAGATGTCCGAGTCGGAGACCGCCTTCGATTTGACGGACGATGACCGCCAGACCCTCCGCAGCATGAAGATTCGCATTGACGAGAGCGAATAGCCGCGCCGCCCGTGCGCTTTGATTAGAAAATGGCGGTATGTTATCTTTATCGGCTTTAGACCTACCAATTTTTCCGCCTAAGACAGGCATCATGACGAGGAGTTATTAAAACAATATGGCTACGCCTTATGGAAATGAGAGCGCGATGAACGGCCACAACGTCGGCAAAGTCGTGCAGATTATTGGTCCAGTCGTGGACGTGGAATTTGAAGAGAACTACCTGCCGCCCATCTACCAGGCGCTGCGTATCACGTCCGAAGGTTTCGATGTTCCAGTGCCCGTGAATGTCATCTGCGAAGTCCAGCAGCATTTAGGCGAGAGCCGCGTCCGCGCCGTCTCCATGCTCCCGACTGACGGCATGGTGCGCGGCATGAAGGCGATTGACACGGGTGGTCCAATTACGGTCCCCGTGGGCGAGACGACGCTGGGCCGCGTGCTCAACGTCATCGGCGAGCCTGTGGACAATCTTGGACCAGTCCCCGCGAAGGAGCGTTACCCGATTCACCGCCACGCGCCGGACTTCGACCAGCAGTCAACGGAGTTGCAGATGTTCGAGACGGGCATCAAGGTCATTGACCTGATTCAGCCCTTCCTGCGCGGCGGCAAGATCGGCCTCTTCGGCGGCGCAGGGGTGGGCAAGACCGTGCTCATCATGGAACTCATCAACAACATCGCCAAAGCGCGCTCAGGCTTCTCGGTCTTCGCGGGCGTCGGCGAGCGCACGCGCGAGGGCAACGACCTCCTGCGCGAGATGGTCGAATCGAAGGTCATCAACTTCGGCGAAAGTTTCTATCAGAATCTGGAAAAGACCGGCGAGTTTGACATGACGAAGGTGGACATGAAGGCCATCGGCGAGTCAAAGGTCGCGCTCATCTACGGGCAGATGACTGAACCGCCGGGCGCGCGCCTGCGCGTCGCGCTGACGGGACTGACCGTCGCCGAATACTTCCGCGACCAGGGCCTTGACGTGCTCCTCTTCATTGACAACATCTTCCGCTTCACGCAGGCCGGTTCGGAAGTCTCCGCGCTGTTGGGCCGCATGCCTTCGGCGGTCGGATACCAGCCGAACCTCGCCTCCGAGATGGGCGAGATGCAGGAGCGCATCACCTCCACGAAGACCGGCGCGGTCACTTCCATTCAAGCCGTCTACGTCCCTGCGGACGACTACACGGACCCCGCGCCCGCGACCACCTTCGCGCACCTCGATGCCGTCACCGCACTCTCGCGCCAGATAGTCGAACTCGGCATCTATCCGGCGGTTGACCCGCTCACTTCCTCTTCGCGCATTCTGGACCCGCGCATCGTCGGCGAAGAGCACTACAACACGGCGCAGGCGGTCAAGCAGATTCTGCAACGCTACAAAGACTTGCAGGACATCATAGCCATTCTCGGCCTTGATGAATTATCTGACGAAGACAAGCAAGTGGTCTCGCGCGCGAGAAAGGTCCAGAAATTCTTTTCGCAGCCCTTCTTCGTGGCCGAACAGTTCACGGGCCTCAAGGGCAAGTACGTCAAACTCGAAGACACCGTGCGCGGCTTCAAAGAGATTATCGAAGGCAAATACGACGACCTCCCCGAACAGGCTTTCTATCTCGTCGGCACTATCGAAGAGGTCCAGGAACGCGCCAAAGAAATCGCCACGCAAAATGCGTAGGAAGGAAATGCAGGAAGCCGGAAGCCAGCAGCCAGCAGCCAGCATGAAGAGCATTGAGCATGAATAGTATGCTATCGCTTTTCCTTCTGGCTCCTGGCTCCTGGCTCCTAGCTCCTGCCTCTTGAGTTATGCCCGAACAGATTCAACTCGAAGTGGTGACGCCGGAGCGGCGCGTGTTGTCGGAGACGGTGGAGATGGTGACGGTCCCCGGCCTCGGCGGCGAACTAGGCATCCTGCCCGGCCACACGCCGCTCATCTCGCAATTGCAAACGGGCGTGCTCTCCTACACGCGCGACGGCGCGACCCACAGGCTGCACGTCTCCGGCGGGTTCGTCGAAGTCAACAACGACAAGGTTTCGGTGCTGGCCGAAGTCGCGGAACGCCCGGAAGAGATTGACGCGGCGCGCGCGCGACAGGCCCGCGAGCGACTGGAAAAAGCCCTCGGTTCATGGAGCGGGACCGAAGAGGATTTCGAGATGTCGCGCGCCAAACTCGAACGCTCTATGGTCCGTCTCCAACTCTCCACAGGTGTCGGACAGGGCGTGCCCGGCGACCTTCCGCATTAAGAATAGCTTTCCTTCCAAGACCCTTTATTCCTCGAAAAATATCCGCACAATCTTCTGTTTCACACTTGAAACGGTGGCCCGAAGACGGTATAATGCATCGTGTTTGAGAGGTCCAGTTTTGAAGATGTTCGGAAGGGGTTTAAGAGTCCATGTCAGAGTCTACCATCGAACTAACAGCCGGGGACGAGTCGCGGCACATCGCTGGCGAGGCGACGCCCGAAGACATCCAGGCGGAGCCCAGTTTGCGCCCGCGTCGTCTGGGCGAGTACATAGGCCAGACGAGAGTGACGAGCAATCTCAAGATTTTCATCAAGGCCGCGCTGGCGCGTCGTGAGGCTCTGGACCACGTTCTCTTCAGTGGCCCGCCGGGCCTCGGCAAGACCACCCTCGCCAACATCATCGCCGCAGAGATGGGCGCGGTACTCAAGAGCGTCAGCGCGCCCGCCATCGAGCGCGGCGGCGACCTCGCTGCCCTGCTGACAAACTTGCAGGAGGGCGAAGTCCTCTTCATAGACGAGATTCATCGTCTCAAGCCGCAGATAGAAGAGGTGCTCTATCCCGCGATGGAGGATTACCAGCTTGACATCATGATCGGCCAGGGCACTGCCGCGCGCTCTATTAAATTGGACCTGCCGAAGTTTACGCTCGTCGGCGCGACCACCCGCGCCGGAATGCTTACGGCCCCACTGCGCGGTCGCTTCGGCATCGTCCAGCATCTTGACTTTTATTCTCAGCAAGACCTGGAAATCATCATCCATCGCTCTGCGGAAATTCTAGGCGTAGAGATTGAAGCCACTGGCGCGAGTGAACTCGCACGTCGCGCGCGAGGGACACCGCGCATCGCCAACCGTCTGCTGCGACGCGTGCGCGATTACGCGCAGGTCTTGAGCGACGGGCGCGTGACGCAGGCGATGGCCCGCCGCGCGCTCGACGAGATGGAGGTGGACCGCTTCGGCCTTGATGAAGTGGACCGCAAACTCTTGAGCGTGATTATAGAGAAGTTCGACGGCGGCCCCGTCGGCGTCGGGACCATCTCGGCCTCCATCAGCGAAGAGCGCGAATCCATAGAAGAGATCATAGAGCCGTACCTGATTCAGATAGGCTTTCTCAACCGCACGCCTCGCGGTCGCGTCGCCACACGCGCCGCCCACAAGCATCTAGGCTTGCCCTTCAAAGCGCAACAGCGCGATTTACTGGCAAGCTAATCTCACAACATCATCGAGTTTCGGTCGGCAGTTTTGACTGGCCGAAAAGAACCGGGAGCGACAACGGACGAGCGGATCGGGAGCCGCAAATCCAGAGTCGCTCTCGGTGTTTGTGAAGGGCAGGAGCCAGAAGGAAAGCGAATAGCATGCTCTTCATGATGAAGGGTATGCTCAATGCTCTGCTCTTACTCCTGGCTCCTGGCTCCTGGCTTCTGACTCCTGTGCTTTACCCTATCGCTTCGCGCATTTCGCGCACCGCTGTTTCGAGGCCGGTGAAGATGGAGCGGGAGATGATGTTGTGGCCGATGTTGAATTCGGTGATTTCCTGTATGCGTGCGACCGCGCCGATGTTGCGGTAGGTGAGGCCGTGACCGGCGGCGATGCGGAGGCCGTACTGGCGCGCGAGGGTGGCCGCTTCGTGAAGACGTTTCAGTTCGTTGGCGGCGCGGGCCGCGCCTTCGCCATGGGCGGAGCGCGCGCCGAGCGTGGCGTCCGCGTATTCGGCAGTGCAGAGCTCTATCTGTTGCGCGCCGACTCCGTGCGCGGCCTCTATCTGTTGCGGTTCGGGGTCTATGAAGAGGCTGGTGATAATCTCCGCTTCGCGCAAGCGATGGACCATCGCGCTCACCGTGTTGATATTCGCGCTCACATCCAGACCGCCTTCGGTCGTAATCTCTTCAGGATTTTCGGCGACGAGCGTGACGGCGTCGGGCCGGGCTTCGAGAGCTATTTTGAGCATCTCTTCGGTGGCGGCCATCTCGACGTTGAGATAGGTGGTCAAGGTCTGTCGCAGCGTATAGAGGTCGCTGTCCTGTATGTGGCGGCGGTCGCTCCGGAGATGGATGGTGATGCCGTCGGCCCCCGCATGTTCACAGGCGATGGCAGCCGCTACGACGCTCGGCTCAGGCGCGCGCCGGGCCTGCCTCACCGTAGCGACATGGTCTATGTTGACGTTCAATCTCGCGCTCATCGCATACCTCGCAGAGCAAAGGCAAGTCGGAAATCGGAAGGATGGATGATGAGAGATGAGCTATTCGACATGAATCATCTCTCTTTCATCCTTCATCCCAACCACTTCCTCCTTGCTCTCATGTGTGACGGCGTGGCGGGCGCGCTTGATGGCATCGTCGTAGAGACCTTGACGCGCTTGCCGCCGTATCATGCGGACTTCGCTTATCATGCGCAGGCTGTCCTGTGCGTACTGGCCTGAGCCATCGAGGATGCCCTCGCAGTGGTCCCAACGAACCGGGACTTCCTTGAGACGCAGGCCCGCGAGATGCGCGACGAAGAGTAGTTCGACATCGAAGCCGAAGCGGTCAATCGTCGCCGCTTCGATGACGGGGCGGCAGGTCTTCATGCGAAAGGCTTTGAAGCCGCATTGCGTATCCCAGAAGGGCAGACGGGTGGCGAGCCGCACGATGCGATTAAAGACACGACCGCCCATCTCGCGTCGCATGGATTGATGAACGCCTATGAGGCTGCGGTCGAGCGCGCGCGAACCGAAGGCAAGGTCGCAGTCGTCTCTTAAGATAGGGTTGACCAGTTTGGGCGTCTCGTTGAGTGGCGTCGAGAGGTCCGCGTCGGAGTAGAGCGCGACGGGCGCGCGCGCGGCCAGCAGCCCTTCGCGGACGGCGTTGCCTTTGCCGCGATTGGGCTCGACGCTGATGAGGCTCGCCCCGATGCGGCCCGCTCTCTCGAAGCCTTTCAAAGCGACGGCGGCGGTCTCGTCCGTCGAGCCGTCGTCCACGACGATGATCTCACTGTCGGGGATTTCCTGGTCCAGATAATCGAAGATGACGGGCAACGTTTTAGAGAGCCGCGCGCCCTCGTTGTATGCCGGAATGATGATCGAGAGAGATGGAGACATTAGTCAGGTTTAAGGTTCAGGTTTTATATTTCAGGTCTGAGGTTCGAGGAGGCTTCAGGTTCTAAACCAGCAAAATCAAACCCGAAACTTGAAACCTTCAACCGGAAATCAATATAGCATAAGCCCGTTGCTTTCCGCGCGGGAGAGGGAGCGGCGGGCGGCGGGCTATGTTATATTTATCCAGAGCGGAGCGCGAGGCCGGACGAAGGCCGAAGGCGACGCGCGAGCGTTGAGCGGAGCACATCAGAGTTATGAGTAGAAAGTTTAGCATCCTTGCCGCCATCACCATCATCGCGGCCACGATTGTCGGAGGCACTATCGCGCGCAGCACGGGCCAGGCTTCCGGATTGGGCGCGCCCTCGAAGACAGGGAGCGGCGACCAGATAGAAGGAAGTTACCGCGAGGCGATTCAAGCTGTCTCGAACAATTACGCGGGCGACGTTGATTATGAGAGGGCCACACAGGCTGCCATCCAGGGCATGCTCCAGACCTTAGACCCGCACTCCATGTACTTCCCGCAGCAGGAATTCACCAAGCTCAAAGAGGACCAGGGCTCGCGCTTCATAGGCATCGGCATCACCATTCTGCAACACCGCGACGGCGTCTATGTGCAGTCAGCAGTTGATGGCACTCCGGCGGCGCGCGCGGGCCTGCGTTACGGCGACCGGATAGTGGAAGTTGACGGCAAGGACGCGCGTGATTGGACCAGCGAACAGGTCTCCAAGAACGTGCGCGGCGAACGCGGCGAACCCGTCCGTCTCAAGATTGAGCGCGCGGGCGCGAACGCTCCCCTTTACCTGACCATCGTGAGAGAGGCCGTCCCTCTGCCCTCCATTCGCAACGCCTACATGATACGGCCCGCGACCGGCTACATAGGTCTCACGGGCGGCTTTCAACAGACGACGGGCGAGGAACTTCACGACGCGATAGCGTCTCTCAAGAAGCAAGGGATGCGACAGATTATTCTGGACCTGAGAAGCAACCCCGGCGGATTACTGGACCAGGCCATTGATGTGACCAGCGAGTTTATCCCGCGCGATCAACCCATCGTCTCCGTGCGCGGGCGCGACCACGAACAGGAGGTCGTGCATCGCTCAAGAGGCGCGGAGCCGACGGACGACCCGCTCGTGCTGCTCATCAATCGCAACACGGCTTCGGCTTCGGAGATAGTCGCGGGCGCGATTCAGGATTACGGGCGCGGCCTCATCGTCGGCGAAACGAGTTTCGGCAAGGGGCTGGTCCAGCGTATCTTTCAGTTGCCCTTCGGCACGGGCCTGACGCTCACCATCGCGCGTTACTATACGCCCTACGGTCGCTCGCTCCAGCGCGATTATTCCAACGGCTCTTTCTACGATTACTACGTGCGCCACGACGAGGCTGAGGAGGCCGCGCCCAACTCTCCGCACTCGCCCGCGCAGACCGGCGGGCCAGCCTCGCCCAACGCTGCCAGCGCGGCGACGCCCACGCCCACGCCGACGCCGCATCCTCCCACTGGACCAGCCTTCAAGACGGCTGCGGGCAGAATTTTTTACGGCGGCGGCGGCATCTCGCCCGACATCGAAATCAAGCCTCAACAGGCGACGCCCCTGCGCCTGCGCATCGCCGAAGCGGCCTTCTACTTCACGCGCGAACTGGCGGCGGGCCAGTTCGCGGGCCTCGAAAATTATCGCGTCGAGAAAGTCGAGTTCGGCCATAACCCGCGCCCGACCGATTACGCCATCACGGACCATGTCCTGGATGCTTTCCGCAACTTTCTCAAGCGCGACGAGAAACAGGGACTACAGCCCGCGCAGATTGATTCCGAGATTGAGTTCGTCAAACTGCGACTGCGCGAAGAGATTATCACCGCCGCTTACGCGAGCGACGCGGGCGCGCGCATTCTCCTCGACAGCGACCCGCAAATCCTGCGCGCCATCGAAGCCCTGCCCGACGCCAAGCGTCTCGCCGAAAGCGCACGCAACGACGTGCCCCTGAGCTAGGGATAATTACGGGCGCGAGCGTTGCGGCGCAGATAGCAGGCCGCAGACATCATCGCCACCCCCGATAACCCGCTTGAGAATCCCAACACTCTCAAGAAGGTCTCCTTCGTGATGAAGAACGGAGCCGTCATCAAGCGCGCGGATTAACTTGTATATTAAGAGCGCGCGTGTCTTTAATCGAGCGTGCGCGCGATGACGCACTTGAGGTAGTAAGTTTCGGGCACGCCCGCGAGCACCGGATGGTCGCGCGATTGCATTCTTTTTTCGACAAGCTGGACGCGACGCCGCGCATCTCTGGCGGCCTCCGCGATGAGGTCCAGGAATGTCGCTTCGGACATGTGATAAGAGCAGGTGCAGGTGACGAGCACGCCGCCCGCGTTGAGCAGTTTGAGCGCGCGCAAGTTTATCTCCTTGTAGCCGCGCGCGGCGGCCCTCACGCTCGCGCGATTCTTGGCGAACGCGGGCGGGTCCAGCACGATAGTGTCAAAGCGTTCGCCCCCCGCCTCCATCTCGCGCAGGGCATCGAAGACGTTCGCCTCGCTGAATCGGACGTTGCGCGCATCGTTCAACTGCGCGTTGCGTTCAGCCGCGCGCACGGCATCGCCGGAAATATCCAGCCCTAACACGCTCTCGCAGACTCCGGCCAGGTGCAGCGCGAACGCGCCGTTAAAAGTGAAACAGTCAAGGGCGCGGCCTCCGGCTATCGCGCGCGCGGCGAGACGATTTTCGCGCTGGTCCAGAAATGAACCGGTCTTCTGCCCGCCAAGCGGCGCGACCAGAAAACGCACTCCGTCCTGCACAATCTCAATCTCCTGCGGCGCGTCACCATAGAGGACGCCAGAGCGCATCTCCAACCCTTCAAGCTCGCGCACGCGCACGTCGTTGCGCTCGATGACGGACTGCGGCGCAAACTCTTCGACCAGCAGTTCCAGCAGCGTCTCCTTCATCGCCTCCATTCCCTGCGAGAGAGTTTGCAGGACCAGCACGCGGTCGTACACATCAACGATGAGCGACGGCATAAGATCGCCTTCGGAATAGACCAGGCGATAAGCGTTCGCGGCCATCCTGATTTGTTTGCGCCTCTGCGAAGCCGCGCGCAACCTGTTGCGCCACCACTCGCGGTCTATCGTCTCATCGCGCGCCGTCAACAAACGCAGCGAGATTTCCGAACGGTCGCTCCACAACGCATGGGCCACGAATTTTTTGCGCTCGTCCACCACGCGAACGATTGAGCCGCCGGGAACGCCCTGTGCATCGCGCACGTCGCTACGATAAATCCAGAGATGCCCGGCGCGCGCGCGTTCCGCACCGCGCTGCGCGATAGTGACGATTGCCTGCATTGGTGTAGGTCTGCTCACGTGTGCCTTTAGACTAAATTATTGAGATTCCTTGTCATCCATGTGCCGCTTTCTGTTAAGCCTTGAATCGGCTCCGGCGAAGATGTAAGCTTAACATTGTAATTCGCATCCATAAAAGTTGTTCACCATCGAACTTGAAAAGGAGGACTATCTCTCATGCCCGAAGTTGGAGACATGGCCCCGGATTTCGAGTTGCCGAGTAACCTTGAGAAGGGCAAGAAGGTGCGGCTCTCGGATTTTCGCGGCAAACAGAACGTCGTGCTGGCGTTCTACCCGCTCGCATGGACGCCCGTCTGAACGGCGCAGATGCCTGCGTACGAGGCCGACCTCGAACGCTTTAAAGGCTACGATGCTCAGGTTCTGGGCATCTCCGTTGACAGCGTTCCCTGCAACACCGCCTGGGCCAAGAGTCTCGGCGGACTCACCTACGACCTCTTGAGCGACTTTGAGCCGAAGGGCGAAGTTGCCAAAAAGTACGGCGCATACCGCGACAAGGATGGCATCTCCGAACGCGCCCTCTTCATCGTGGATAAGGACGGCAAACTCGCCTACGTGGACATCCACGACATCTCCGATCAACCCGATAACGAAGATTTGTTTGATGTGCTGCGCAAGCTCTAACATGTAGAGTCAGGAGCCAGCATGAGAGGCATGCTATCGCTTTTCCTTCTGGCTCCTGGCTCCCGGCTTCTGACTCCTGTTTATCATCATGACGATTTCAAGAAAATGCGTGCCCTTTACTCCCTTCGACCGCGAGTTATCGAAGAGCACGATTGCGATTGTGACGGCGGGCGGAGTTCATCTCAAAGACCAGGAGGCTTTCAACATCGCGGACGAGCTTGGCGATCTTGGCTATCGCCTGATTGCGCCGGATGTCGAATCGTCGGATTTGATGGTCACGCATCATCACTACGACCACACGGACGCGGACCAGGACATCAACGTCGTCTTCCCGATTGACGTGCTGCGAGACCTGGAAGCGGAAGGCTTCATCGGCGGCATCGCCAAAAAGCATGTGGGCTATATGGGCTACACGATGCAGTTGAAGGCGATGTACGAGGGGACCGCGCCGCAGATAGCCAACGAGATTGACAAGGGTTCGCGCGCCGATGCCGTGATACTGACGGGCGGTTGACCGGTGGTCTGTCACCGCACGGTCGTGGCGGTCCAACGCGAGATTGAGATGAAAGGTATTCCGACAGTCTTAATCACGGTCAGCCCGGAGGTCTCCGCGCAGATGCGCCCTCCGCGCGCTCTCTATCCGCAAGGATTCAAGATAGGCAACAGCCTGGGCCGTCCGGGCATGCGCGAGCTTCAACGCTCGGTCCTGCGCGACGCGCTCATGCTGCTCACGGAAAACACTCGGCCCGGCTCTTTCGTCACGCGCGAGTACCCGGACTACGGCGAGCAGTATGAACCGCCGCGCGTCAAAGGATAAATTTCAAGTTGTACAAGACCATCGGCATACTGACGGGCGGCGGCGATGCGCCCGGATTGAACGCGGTCATTCGCGCGGTGGTGAAGACGGCGAGAGGCGAGTATGGCTTGCGCGTCATCGGCATCGAGGACGGCTTCGACGGGTTGCTTGACGAGAAGCTCTTGCGAGAATTGACGCCCTCAGATGTGCGCGGACTCTTGCCGCGCGGCGGGACTATCCTGGGCACGCGCAATCACGGTCGCTTCGTAGAGCGCAGCGAGAAAGGCGAGACCGTCAAGCCTCTGGCCGTCTATCATGAAGCCCTGGGAAATCTCAGGCGACTGGGGATAGACGCGCTCGTGGCTCTCGGCGGCGAAGGCACTCTGGAAATCGCTGCGGAGTTTGACAAGTTGGGCTTTCCCGTCGTCGGTGTTCCCAAGACGATTGACAACGACCTGGCCTTCACAGAACTGACCTTCGGCTTCGTCACCGCGCTGGACATTGCGACCGAAGCCCTCGACCGACTGCACACGACCGCCGAATCGCATGACCGCGTGATGATTCTGGAAGTGATGGGACGCCACGCCGGATGGATAGCCTTGCATTCTGGAATCGCGGGCGGCGCGGACGTGATTCTCATTCCAGAAATTCCCTTCTCTATGGAATCTGTCGCCGCGAAGGTATTGGAGCGCGAGCGCGGCGGCTCGTCCTTCAGCATCATCGTCGCGGCAGAGGGCGCGCGCGAGGCGGGCCGCGAAGTCATCTACCAGGACAAGGGCGATAAAGCGCACGCGCCGCGTCTGGGCGGCGTGGGCTTTCATTGCCAGAGGGAGTTGGAGAAGTTGACGGGCAAGGAGACGCGCTGCGTCGTGCTCGGCCATTTGCAGCGCGGCGGCTCGCCCAACGCCTTCGACCGGCTGCTCGCCACCAACTACGGCGCGTGCGCGGTGCGTGCCTTGATGGCGGGCAAGCATGGAGTAATGGTCGCGCTTCACGCCTCAGACATCAAGACCGTTCCCCTCTTAAAAGCCATTGCCAACATTAAGGCCGTGCCGCCGGACGGCCCACTCGTACGCACTGCGCGCGACACTGGCATCTCCTTCGGCGCGCTCGACGAAGCCTCTCATCACAACGTGGACCAGGAAAAGCAGAGATAAAAGAGGCTCGTGCATGAGAGCGCGAATTCGCGCCCGTTCACTTTTTAGCTTTATCAAGAGTCCTGTTTGGATGTATTGTAGGTCATCGGAAAAACTTTATCGGAGCGGAGCATAAGAAGTTGACACAAGATATTAAACGCAGACTTCAAGCGGAGTTGGACGAGTTAGAGTCGGAATTGCGCGTGCATCTGCCGAAGGAGATTAAACGCGCGCTGGAGTTCGGAGACTTGCGCGAGAACGCGGAATATCGCGCCGCGCTCGATCGCCAGAATTTCGTCAAGGCGCGCATCAGCGAATTGCGCCAACGCATCAGCGAAGTCGCCTCCATAGACCTCTCAAGAGTGCCGCACGGCAAGGCGGCCTACGGCTCAACCCTCGTCCTCTACGACGGCGAGCGAGAAGAGGAAGTGACCTACCGTCTCGTCACTGCCGAAGAGAGCGACCCGCAGAACGGCCTCATCTCGACCACCTCCCCGGTCGGCAGGAGCCTCATGGGCAAAGAGGAAGGCGATGAAGTCGCCGTCCGCACCCCCGCCGGTGCCCGCACCTTTGAAATCAGAAAACTAATCACCCTCCACGAACAACCGCCCGAACAGGAAAGCCAGTCAAGCGAGAAAGAATAAACACAGGAGCCAGGAGCCAGGAGTCAGTAGAAAAGCGATAGCATGCTTTTCATGCTGAAGGCTCTGCTCGTCCTTCTGACTCCTGGCTCCTGGCTTCTGGCTCCTGTGTTCCGGCTCCTGGCTCCTGCTTTTCCTTCTCTTCCTTGACAACCACTTCAGGGCGTCCCTATGATGCCTTGTTTGAGAACACGGGCCTCCGGCGTTGGAACTCCGTTGGCCCGTGTTGCCGCAAGAGGAGACGACTGAGAAGTGTTTGGGGAGAGTATCGGGCGAGGCGCGCAACGCATTATTGACGCGATGGTGCGCGGCTTGGCCCAGGGTCGTGTCAACCCGAATATTCTGACTATTATCGGCGTGGCGATTAACGTCGGGTGCGGGCTGCTCTTCGGCTTCGGCTATTTTTTCTGGGCCGGAATCATACTCATCGTCGCCAATCTCTTCGACATGCTGGACGGGCAGGTGGCCAGGCTTTCGGGGCGCGTGACGCGCTTCGGAGGCTTTCTGGATTCATCGCTGGACCGTCTCTCGGACATGGTCGTCTTCGTCGGCCTGATGGTCTTCTACGCGCGCGACACGGAGTTTCATTCCACGCTCAACGTCTTTCTGGCGGGCGCAGGTTTGATGGGTTCCGTGATGGTCTCCTACGCCAGCGCGCGCGCGGAGAGTTTGATTCAAAAATGCGACGTGGGTTTTCTGCGAAGGCCTGAACGCGTCGTGCTGTTCATCATCGGCGCGCTGACGACGCATCCGGGTTCGCAAAACTTCTTCTCGAATCGCATGCCAGCGGTACTCTGGATTCTCGCCGTCGGCTCTTACTGGACCTTCGCGCATCGCATGTACCACACCTGGCGCGAGGTCAAAATGGCTGACGATAAGCACAGGCTGGCGGCAGCGGATGAGAAGTTTGAGGCATCTAACGCTGAGCCGGAGAGAAGGCCGGAGTTGGCCCACAAGGTCAGCTAGGGGCAAATCAAATTTAAGAGCAGTTCAACCTGACAAAGCGCGACGGACGATTTTTGATGCAAGAAACGAACGTTCTCCCCATTCAAAGTTCGAGGTACAAGACATTGACAGTTTGCCCGTGTTGCGGTTGCAAATTCGCAGGCGAGTTGAGCGAGGGCTGCATAGCCTGCGGCGCACAATCGGTCGGCGAGCCGTTGGCCCAACCAGAACATCTACTCCCCTTCTACGGACGCGCTCTCTTCGTCACGGCGGTCGGCGCGTTGATGCTACTCATCTTCATGGGCAGCACTTTCGCCGCGCTCCTCGAACGCGCTCACCTGACATTTGATTTCTGGTCCATCATGGCCGCCGCCGAAACCGCCGCATGGCGTTTGAAGTGGCTCGCGCTGCCCATTCTGCCGCTCGCGCTGTGGGCCTGTTTGAGAGTCTGCGCCTCGCTCCGTAGAGAGCCCGCGCGCTTCACCGGCTCGCGCTTCGCGCACGCCGGACTCGCCTCCTCCGCCCTCGTCATACTGATGTTCGCCACCTGCATCGGCGTGACCATCCCCGAACGACTGCGCCAGCGCGAGAGAAGCCTGGAAGCGGCGCAGGAGGCGCGGCTCTACACTTTCCACCGCGCGATGCTTGAATATAGCCTGCGCTACAAGACGCTGCCCTCTGACCTCAGCGATTTGAAAGACAAGATACCTGACGAAGACGGCTCTATCGCCGCCATGCTCGCGGGCATTGACCCGTCGGGTTATAAATCCTGGTCGCTGGTCGCAAGCTTGCCGTCCAAGAAATCCGGTTCGTTGCGCGGCGCGGCTCTTCGTAAAGTCTCCGCCAGCACGGACGATTCGCCGACGGAAGGAACTATGTCGCTCACGGACTATGAAATGCGGCTGCCCGGCGAAGATAAAATCCTGAACACGGACGATGATTGGATCGTGCGTAACGGCGTCGTGACGAAGCCCTCGCCCGTCAACACGCAAATTGGAAGCGCGAGGTCAGCGAATAGCCCTGACGCGCGGTAATCTCCCTACACTCAGACTCGCGTATGGCAATCTCGAATTGGTTCCGGCGGAAACGTGTTAACGCGGAAGCAGAGCGGCGCGCCCGCCTCAGTTCCGCCGGACGCATCACGGACGGCGCGATTATTGACACTATCAGCGACGACGCGGGCGCGATTACGCAGATTTTTTACAGGTACACTGTGAGCGGCGTGGACTACGAATCCTCGCAGTTATTGGACCAGGAACAACAGCGTCGCCCGCTCGACTACGCGCCCGGCGCGCACGTCACAGTCCGCTACGACCCCCACCGTCCAGGCAATTCCATCGTCGTCTAAAAGCAGGAGTCAGAAGTCAGGAGCCAGGAGCCGGAAGAAAAGCGATAGCATGCTTTTCATGATGCTCTTCATGCTGAAGGTTCTGCTCTTCCTTCTGACTCCTGGCTCCTGGCTCCTGGCTTCTGGCTCCTGTATCCTGTTTCCATGTTTCGCAAAATACTGATTGCCAATCGCGGCGAGATAGCTGTGCGGATTGCGCGCGCGTGCCGCGACCTTGAAATCTCGCCGGTCGCCGTTTATTCAGAAGCGGACCGTGACGCGCAGCATGTGCGCTTCGCTGACGAGGCCGTCTTTATTGGTCCAGCCCCTTCTGCCGAAAGCTATCTGAGTATCCCCACCATCATCAACGCCGCGCGCGCTGTCGAGGCCGACGCGATTCATCCGGGCTACGGTTTCCTCGCGGAGAACGCGGAATTCGCGCGCGCCGTCAAGAATGCTGGCATCACTTTTATTGGACCAACCGCAGAGGCTATGGAGTTGATGGGGTCTAAGACGAGCGCGCGTCGCGCCGCGATAGAAGCGGGAGTTCCCGTCGTGCCGGGCACGACGGAGCCGCTCGCATCCTACGATGAAACGCGCGAAGTGGCCGCGCGCTTCGGCTATCCTGTGATGCTCAAAGCCTCTGCGGGCGGCGGCGGCAAGGGCATGCGCCTCGTCGCCACGGAAGACGAATTGAGGTCGGCTTTCGAGACTGCGCAATCAGAAGCGGCTGCCGCCTTCGGCGACCCGGAAATTTATCTTGAGAAAGCAATCGAGCGTCCGCGCCATATCGAGATACAAATTTTCGCGGACACGCAAGGCAGCTTCGTTCACCTGGGCGAGCGCGAATGCTCCATCCAGCGTCGTCATCAGAAGGTGATAGAAGAATGCCCTTCGCCGATTAACGATGTGAATTTGCGCCAGCGCATGGGCGATGCGGCGATACGGGCGGCGCGCTCTGTCGCATACGTCGGCGCGGGCACGATTGAATTTCTCGTCGCGGACGCGACGCGCGATTTCTACTTCTTGGAGATGAACACTCGCTTGCAGGTCGAGCATCCTGTGACTGAACTGGTCACGGGCATAGACCTCGTGCGCGAGCAGATTATGGTGGCGAGCGGCGCGCCTCTCTCATTCACGCAGGCGGACGTTTCATGGACCGGCCACGCCATCGAATGCCGCGTCTACGCCGAAGACCCCGACAACAATTTTCTACCCTCGCCCGGTCGCATCACTCACCTGAGCGTCCCGGCTGGACCAGGAATACGCGACGACGGCGGCGTCAACTCCGGCACTGAAGTCTCCATCTACTATGACCCCATGATCTCCAAGCTCGCCGCCTGGGGACGCACGCGCGCCGAAGCGATTGACCGCCTGCGCCGCGCCCTCGACGAATATTTTGTCGGCGGCATCAAGACGACGTTGCCCTTCTTTCGCGGAATCGTGCGCGACCCTGAGTTCATCGTGGGCCAACTCGACACGGGTTTTATCTCGCGCTTCAACATGCGCCGCGCCGAAATCCCGGACCAGCCGGAGGCCATGCAAATATCCGAAGCCGAAGAGACGAAGCGCGACGTGGCCCTCATCGCCGCCGCCCTCGCTTACGCGGGGAGAGGCCAGGAGAGTTCTTCAAACCATCAGCCGCGCGAGCAGGAATCTAGCCGTTGGCGACTCGCAGGCCGCGCCGCGCTTCATAACTCCAGGACTTAGCTATAAAATTCCAGGACCAGTAGATGACAGGCTGGCAGTCTCCATCCACATAATGAGGCTTTGATGAAACTGACTGCGGAACTTGCTGGCGAACAGTATCAGCTTGAGATTAAACGTGAGGGCCAGCGCGTGAGCGCGTTGATTGATGGTCGCCGCTACGAAGTGGAGGCGCGCGAGCAGGCCGCAGGAGTCTACCTGTTGCTGGCGGGCAACAGGGTCTTTGAGTGTCGCGTGGGCCAATCGGAGACGGCGCGCGGCTCGCTGGAAGTGCATGTTGGCGGCCATGCTTACACGGTCACGCTGACGGACCCGAAACGCCTTCGCAGCGCGCAAATCTCCGGCGCGCAGGCGGACGCATCTGCCGCACAGATAGTCGCGCAGATGCCCGGCAAGGTCGTCCGCGTGCTGGTCCAACAGGGCGCGCAGGTTGAAGCGGGCGATGCGATTCTGGTCGTCGAGGCGATGAAGATGCAGAACGAGATGAAGTCGCCGAGGCCCGGAACGGTCACACAGCTTCACGCAGTCGCAGGCGCGACCGTCAATGCGGGCGACGTGCTGGCAGTTATAGAATGAAAGCGTTCAATCTGCATTGATGATTCAATTGGTTGAAGATTCGCGGATTCTGTTGTGGGATATTGACGGGACACTGGTGCGCAGCGCGCGGGTCGGTCTCTTTAAGGATTACACCGTCCCCGTGCTCGAAGAGGTCTACGGGACGGCGGGCCGCCTGCGGGAGATGACCGTCTCCGGGATGACGGATTTGCAGATTGTCTCAGAGGCTCTGCGTGATGAGGGGTTCACGAGCCAGCAGATACGCGAGCGCATGCGCGACTTGCGTGCCAGCTACATGCGCGCGATGAAACGCGCGACGGGAAACGGCGAGCGATTGTTTGAGACATTGCCAGGCGCGCAAGAAACTCTGACGGCGACCGACGAGCATACGCGTTATCGCAATGCCCTCCTGACGGGCAACATCAGGCCCGCCGCGCGTTTGAAAATTCGCCTCGTCAATCTCTCGCAGTTCTTCAAACTGCCCGGCGCATTCGGTGATGACTCGGAAGACCGACGAGACCTTCCCGCGCTCGCCGCGCGCCGCATCAATCGCCGTCTCAAACTGGACCTACGCCCCTCACAGTTTATCGTCATCGGCGACACGCCCAACGACATCGCCTGCGCCAAACACTTCGGCGCGCGCGCCGTCGCCGTCGCCACAGGCCGCTCTTACGGTCTAGACCAATTACTTCAACACGAGCCTGACGCCGTCCTCCCAAACCTCTCCGATGCAGAGTTAGTCATACGCACTCTTGATAAATTGTGAAAGACAGACCCCGCGATTTTTTCACCAAGACGCATTCTCATCAATATCATCTGCGCAAGACTTTTGGAACATCTTCACCATTCCGCACGTAACTCACGTGTATGTCATTCATCAAATATATCTTCACTCCGAACTACGTCAAATATGAGGGCGTTCGCCCGATAAATATTTACCTCCTGAGAGTGCTCTATTTCCTGATGTTCGTTGGCGTGGGTTTGCAGACGTGGGCCACGCTCATCAACCACCAGGGCCCTTGGGACCACACTAAGGCCGTGGCCTTTTGCGTCTGGGCGGCATACCCTACATTGTCTATCTTTGGGCTGATAAGGCCGCTCAGGTGGTTGCCCATCGTGATCTTCATGATCTTTTATAAGGGGCTCTGGGTCATCGTGGTCGCATATCCCCTGTGGCGAGCCGGTACGCTTGCTGGCTCACCCGCCGCAGAAATGGCCCACATTTTCTTTTGGGCTCCCATAGTGAGCGTCTTCGTGCCATGGAAGTATGTATTTCAGAATTATGTTATGTGGTCGAAGACTACATGAGTCAATATCTCGAACTCACGTTAACCATGATGGAAACCCTTTTCGATGTCGTGGGTGGCGAGGCGCAGGATGGTGGGGCGACCGTGGGGGCAGGTGGTCGGTGAAGAGGTGTTGAGAAGGCGGTCTATCAGCCAGCGCATCTTTTCCGTGGCGAGCGTCGTGCGCGCTTTGACGGCGGCGCGGCTGGCGAGTGACAGCGCGATCTGGTCTCGCAAGGTCGCGCGCGCGTCACTGCGTCTCATGACATCAACCGTGCTCAGGACTTCCGATAGCATGTTGTGCGCTTCACCCGCAGGCAGATCGGCGGGCACGGATTTAATCGCCACCGTGCGACCGGAAAGACGCATTAACGCGAAGCCGTAAGTTTCAAGTTCAAGGGCCACGCCATCGAAGACCGCGACCTGCGCGGGCGTGAGGTCGAAGGTCTCCGGTATCAAGAGGTGTTGCGACTCCGCGATGCGCGAAGCTTCGAGCGCGCGATATTCGTCGAAGAGAATACGCTCGTGCGCGGCGTGCTGGTCAATCAATAATAGCCCATCGTCGTCCGTCGCCAGGATGTAGCTCTGCGCGAGTTGTCCGAGCGGGCGAATGTTCTCGTTCAGCGATTCGACGGTGATTTCACGCACGAAGTTTTCAACCGAGACGACGGGCGGCAGTTCGACTCTCTCAGTTGATTGAAATGTCTCGTGCGGAGCGGGCGCGGTCTGCTCTGTTGTCACGGGTTCGGGCCGCGCGCTTTTGTACGCATCGGTTATAGGCTCAACGCTTGCCGTCTGAGGAGCAAGCGAGGACGCATCAAGCTGTTCATCTGAACGAGATGGCAAGCGCGCTGGCGAGTCAGTTTCGTCGCGCCAGGCTTTGTCATCCGTCTTGACGGGGCCGAATTCGATGACGCTCTGTTGCTGCGTGGATGTTGGCGCGTGTTTCGGGCGCGCATCCCGTAGGCTCTCACCTGGCGCGGGCGTGACAACAACCGTAGTAGTTTCTATAACTGATGATGCGGAGGGCAGAGCCTCTTCGGCTTGTCCGAATGCTGGACCAGTTTCCTCTGCGGCTTCCGCGCCGCGCGCCGCATAGCCCGCGCTGGCGAGCGACTTACGCACGGCTTCGCGCACGGCATCGCTGACGGCTGGCGCGCGGCGAAAACGCACCTCCGTCTTGGCCGGATGGACGTTGACATCAACCTCTTCGAGCGGCACATCCAGAAAGAGCAACGCCGCAGGGTAGACGCCCTGTGGCAGGATAGTGCGATAGCCTTCGGAGAGCGCGCGGCTGATGAAACGGTCGCGCACGTAGCGACCGTTGATGAACAGATATTGCGCGTCGTGCGAGGTGCGTCGCTCTCTCGGCGCGGAGATGTAACCGCGCACGCGCGCGACTCCTTCATGGCCGCCGCTCACTTCGAGCAGGTTCTCCAAAAACTCCGCGCCGAAAAGTTGATAGGCGCGCTCGCGTAAATCTTTGGCCGGTGTCACGCGAATCGTCTCGCGCCCGTTGTTGGTCAAGGTGAAGGCTATCTCAGGGTGGGCCAATGCGTAGTGCGTCACCAGATTCGCCAGGTGAAAACTCTCCGTCGCTTCGGAGCGCAAAAATTTGCGGCGGGCCGGAACGTTGAAGAAGAGGTCGCGGACAGTAATCGTTGTCCCCTGTGGGTGCGCCGCGTCCTTCACGTCGCGCATGCGCCCGCCTTCTATCAGAACGCGAGTCGCGGCGGGCGCGTCTGCGGTCTTCGTGACGAGTTCGACGCGCGCGACCGACGCGATGGAAGCGAGGGCTTCGCCTCTGAAGCCGAGCGTCCTAATCTGGTTGAGGTCATCCGCCGAACTAATCTTTGAGGTCGCATGACGCTCGAAGGAGAGCAAGGCATCATCGCGCGTCATGCCCTCTCCATCATCCGCCACGCGCAGGAGCCTGCGCCCTCCGCCCTCCACATCAATCGTCATCCGCCGCGCGCCCGCGTCAATCGAATTCTCAACCAACTCCTTCGCCACGGACGCGGGCCGCTCCACCACCTCACCGGCAGCGATCTGGTTCGCCAAGTGATCAGATAAAACGCGAATCTTTGACATAAAACTATAGAGCCAGGAGTCAGAAGCAAGTAAGGAGTAGATGCCAGCGTATCAGCTTTACTTCTGGCTCCTGCCTTTAAAGATAAACAATCTGATGGTCTGTGGAGCCTAGATTAATGGCGTCGTAAATCCAGTTGACGACGTAGTGGCCGTGGCGCACGAGGAGCGATGTGATGTTGATGTGACGCTCTTGCAAAGCCTTCTGTGGATAGAGCAGGTCTTGTGCGCGTTGGAGTTGACGCGTGGCGGCCTGGTCACGGTTCATCTGCGCGCGATGAAAACGTGAACGCAGTCCCTTGAGTTGATAATTAATCTTGTGCCTGCCCGTCTCAAGCGCATCTGCGAGCGTCGGGTCCACGCGTCGTAATTGGTCCTTTAATGTTTCCAGTTCTTGATTGACTCGCTCTTCCGTGTGGTCGAAAGCCTGCGCCGCTTCCGTGCCCAGGTGTTCTTCCGCGACGCGCGCGAGCACGCTCTCCAACCCCGCAAAGAAATCGCTCAACTCTAACCCGTAACGTTCGAGCGTGCGCCCCGTGCGACTCTCGACCATCGTCAGACTGGCGCGCGGCAGAATCGGCGTCGCCGGACGATTAAGGACGCGATAGGCTTCTGCGGTCTGCGCGAAGTAGGCTATCTCGGCTGCGCCGCCCACGTAAGCGATGGTCGGCAGCAGGTAATCCTGGACCACCGCGCGCAGGGTCACGTTCGGGCTGAACCGCTCAGGCTCACGCAAAGCCATCTCGGCCAGTTCATCCGCCGTGTGCCCCTCGCGCATGTCCTTGACCCTGTATCGCCCGTCATCGCCGCGCGTGACCGCATGACGCGCGTCCTCCTCCGTGTGCAGGAAGAGCGGAAAAGAGTTGGCGGTCGCCACGACTTGCGCGTGATAACCTGCGGCTTCTAGTTCGCGGCTGCGCGCTTCGACGGCGCTGGCGATGAGTGGCGCGCGGCGCGCGGCCTGGGCGTAGAGCGGCGCGGCCAAACGCTTGAGCCTCGCGTCGAGCGGGTCCAGCAGGACAAGCCCGTAACGGCCCACGAGCCTCGTCATCATCCGCGCGAAGGCTTCGCCATAGCCGGTCCCCTGTTTCCAGCATTCACGCAGTAAGCTTTCCAATTCAGGCTTGAACTCGGTCGTTGGTAATTGGTCCAGCATCCGCTCTATCGTCTCATCTATGGACTGGTCCAGCAGGACGCCGCCGACGGGCATGCCGTCCTTGTGCATCCCGTTCGAGACGCTCACGCTCGCCAGTTTGCAATCGCAACTGATGAACTCCGCGCTCGCCACTTCAGGGAAATCATGGTCTTCGGTCGCAATCCAGAAAACCGGAACAGACTTTGTGCCGCGCTCATTCAAGCAGCCAGCGAGTTTGACGGCTGAAAGCGCTTTGTAAATCGTGTAGAGCGGGCCTGTGAAGAGTCCTGCTTGCTGGCCCGTCACGACCGCCACGCAATCGGCCTCGCGGAGCCTTGAGATATTGGCGAGAATTTCTGGTCCAGCGTCCCAGGCCGTGTTCATCGCTTCGAGCGCATCGCATAAAGCGTTGCGGTTCGTCTCGTGTGCCGATAGAACTCCGGGCGCGCGTTCGGCCAGTTCATGATGAAAGCGTACGGCTGATGGATAGAAGCGGCGCAGGGCAACGGGGTCGCGCAGGTAATCCAGGAAGAGGCGCGATTGATGCGGGATGCGCTCGAAGGGTAAGGTCTTGATACGCAGTCCGGCCTCTTCGGGCGCGGGATAACATGCGGCTTCGGTAGTGCTCACTGGTTCAATACTCCTGCCAGGCGAAGTGGCTCGCCCCGGCCTGTTTCCTGGTCCAACAATCCGGCCTCTCGCATCAAGCGTGCGATCTCCACGCGCGCGTCCTCTTCAGCCACCTTGAGCGGCGCGCGCACAGGACCGACAGTATAACCCAGCATCTCCATCGCCGCCTTCAATCCGCCGACTCCGTAACGCTTCGTCACGGCCAGCGCGAGCGGAGTCAGCCTGCGCTGCATCTCTCGCGCCCTCTCGTGCTCTCCCCCTTGAAGCGCGCGATAGATGGAAACGGCCAACTGCGGGGCCACGCATCCGACCGCGACAATCGCCCCCGCCGCTCCCGCGCTCAAGGCCGCGTACAATAATGGACCACTTCCCGTCAGGACTGTAAACTCGCGCGCCGCTTGCCGCAAGGTCTCCGCCATGTTGATAGCATCGCCCGAACTATCCTTGATGCCGATGATGTTATCGTGCTCGCTGAGGCGCGCGACCAGTTCCGGCGCAATCGCCACGCCCGTCAAGTCGGGCATGCTATAGAGCAACAAGGGCACTGGCGAGCCATCCGCGACGGCGTTGTAATAATCGAATAGCGCGCCTTGCGTCATCGCCCCGCGATAGAAGTGCGGCGTCAGGACCAGCACGGCGTCCGCGCCAGCCGCCGCCGCGCGCCGTATCTCATCAACGCTCCCGCGCGTGCTCTGCTGTCCCGCGCCGACGATGAACGCGAACTCCTCCGGCACGGCAGCGCGCGCCGTCTCTATTACCTCAACATACTCGCGCTCGCTCAAATGCACACGCTCGCCCGTCGAACCGAGCGCGACGTAACCGATAACGCCCGTCCCGTTCCAACGCTCTATGTTCGCGCGCAAGGCGCGCAGGTCCACACGCTCATCCCTCTCGAACGGAGTGGGAAACGGGAGCAGGATGCCTTGTAAATTTTTCACTGGGAATTCCGGTAAGCGAAGGCTCTTCGCATCTTTCTCTAAAGTTTCAGGATGCTGCTGCAAGCTGACATATTATAACGAGCGATTCCGCACGCGCGCAATGAGAGAGGGACCGCACGGGCATCATCATGCGAGGCTCGCCGGTGAAACGAAAACAGGTTTTCGTCATTATTATCGAGAGGGGTTTATGGACCAGTAATGCGCGCCTCGGAAGATGGCCTTTAATGGGCCAACAATCAAGAAAAAGCCATTGACTTTACAGACTGTTATGTTATTGTTCGCACGTTTTCAGCATGCACTTTCGCCAGCAAGGCTCCCGGCCCTTGCGGCTGTCAGAAAAGCTTTCATTTTCCGGCTGCCGGAGTTTTACCTTCGTCGGCCCGCAATCAGCATTAACAATTCGCAATCTTGCTCACACGATCATGCCCGGAGTCGCTGTGAATTTCCTCTTTCAGAACGGGTCTGACAACTTCCCACGGAGACACATGATACAGAGACTGGCACGCACCCTCTTGTTACTCATAGCGATTTCCCTGACGTTGGCCCAGGCCGGATTGGCCCAGGATCAATCGGGCCAGAACACAGACATCCTGAGAAGCAAAATCGAACTGCTGGAAAAGACGGATATTAAATCGAAGTCAGACAGGGTACAGCAGATATATAAGCTGACTCTCCTGCGTTTATACAGCCAACTGAACGGCGCGCTGCAACAGGAGATAACGGACCTCAAGAACATACAGGCTGCCGCGAGCGGAACGGATGCCGATCCGAAGGGTGAGATAGCAGCCCAACTCAAGCAACTGGCGACGGAACGAGAGGTCGTCGCCGAGAAGATTCAAACGCTCACGGGCGAGGCTCGCTCTGCTGCAACCGCCGAAGTGGTCGTTCCCAATTCGGCTCCCACAGACGCTGGCGCACAGGCCGACTCTGTCTCTCTGCCAACTTCAGGCGCGGCCTCGCAACGCGCGCGATCTGTCGTCAGCAGTCATACAGACGGCGCAACGCCCATGACCGCTACGGGCACATCAAGCGGCGCTGAAGCGGATTCTTCATCCGGCGGGGCCAAGCCCAAAGGCAACCACGCTTCCGATAGCTCCCAGTCCGGCACTGAGACGCCAGCGCAACCAGCCGACCCGACAAAAAAGACTGTGACTGTCTGCGGGCAGATCAGGCCCGCCTCGCTGACACAAACTTTCGCCTTAATTCGCAGCGCGTCGAAAGGGTTAAGTGACACCCAGGCTCTGGCATTAACCGATGCCGTCAAAAAGAGCAGGCTGGACCAGGGCGATACAGATGATGAGTGCAACCTGAACAAGAGCCTGAAGAATGGCTCGCAAAAGGATGCCGTGGTTGCCACGTTACAAAAGCTCTTGCAGGAGCTTAATTCTGGAAAGAAGGTCACAAAGAATCTTGGACCTGAAATGGATAGTCTCTCGCAGGAAACCATCAAGAAACAGATTCTCCTGCTCAATGAGTACATAGGCAACGTGACGGTCAGGATCGAAGACGAGAACGGCAATCTGGTGCAGACGGGCCGCACAGACAACGATGGCAACTACCGGATCGGGTTTTCGTTTGACGAGGGCAAAAAATATTACATCTCGACCGAAGCGGATAGCGGGCAGACTAGAAGAGAGATAGTCTTTGCGGCGGAGTCAGGCGCTTCGGCCCGCGTCAACATTCCAGTTGAAGACAGACCCGTGAGCCTTCTCTCACGCGCCGTCGTGGGTTACGAGCAGGCCGGAGCGTCCGCCGCGAAGAAGGACCGGAACTATTTCTTCGACCTCTTTGTGAGCAGTTCATTCCCCTTCAAGCAGAAGATCAATCCCGATTTCGGAGAGCGTTTTCGCACCTGGGTTGACTTTCGTTTCGCCAGTGTTCCGCAGCCGGGGACGGCCACGATTGGCGACCTGGCATCATCCGGCCTCGCCACTCAAATCTCCGGCCTTCAGGTGAAGGATGTTGCCAACGTCTTCGATTTTCTAGCCGGTTTTGAATATCGCTTCGCGGGCAACAACGCTCTGCTTCCCAGTTTCGACCGTCGCACCAAGCAGAAGTTTTCCCTCTCTTTAATCGCGGGCGGCGGCATCATCACGCCGACGAATCCGCTTGATTCCATTTCGACCTTCAAGGTTTTCGCGGATGCGCCGGGTCTGCCCCCCGCCGCGCAGGGCAAAGAGTTCGTGGCGTTCGTGCAGTCCGATAGGGATCGCTTCTTTCGCCAGTACTACGCTGGCTTGAGGATTCAGACCTTCTTCTTCAATCTCTTCAATATGCCGATGCAGAGATTTCCCGCGCAACTGGATTTGACCGTCGGGCAAAACGAGTATGTGACGGGAGGCAAGCTGCATGGCCCGGTTATTCGGATTGAGGGATACTATCCGTTGCCTTACGAGGATTTGAAGTTTATCAATATCTTCGGGACAGCCATGCTGAGACCCGGCCATGCTTCGACGGGGATTCCACTGGTCCTCGAACCCGCGCCCGCCGGGACGGTCGTCCCCGGAGCCAACGTGGCTCTGGTGGCCTTGCCACAAGCGAGCCGTGATTACTATAGAGCAGGCGTGGGCCTCGACTTTATTTCTTTTGTGAAGAAATTGCAGGACACTTTCAGCAAGAAGTAAGAGACCGCAGACTCGCGGGCCATAGCTCGCATCATGAGCGCAGGGGCATTCACATGAATGGTCTTCTGGCAGTTGTTCCTGCCAGCGGACCATTCATCTATTTGATGGTTTCTCAATAGCGCGTCTCTCGTTACAAAGACGGCTTAACCCTCGCAGCACGGCTCTCTCTCTCAAAAGCTCACGATTTAAGATTTGGAGACAATCATGACAGATAAACTTTCTCCCTCTTCTCAAACGTTGGTCGAAGAATCGGAGCATCCTCTGCCGCTCTTTCAGGTGTTGACAGAGGAATACATGGGCCAACGTCGGGCGAGGAGTGAGGATGATGAGGGCCAGTATCCGATGCCGGAATATCCGGCGGACAGTCTCCATAATCAACTCCGCGCATACCAGGAGTTGGAGGATGATGAGGCGCGCAAGAGATTCAACTCCGAGAGGGTCGGCGAATTTTACAGGTGGCTGCACACGAACGGGGTGAGGCGTTCCGCGCTCTGTTTTTCCGGCGGAGGCATACGCAGCGCGACTTACGGCCTCGGCGTGCTTCAAGGCTTGGCGGGCCACCAGTTGCTAGACAAGTTCGACTATCTTTCGACGGTCTCCGGCGGCGGCTATCTTGGAAGTTGGCTCTCCGCCTGGATTCATCGCAAGGGTTTAAAAAAGGTCCAGGAAAGATTGGACAACCCTCCGCCTCCTGCTTCGCCGCTTCAGCCTGAGCCGGAAGCCGTCAAGCACCTGCGCGCCTACAGCAACTACATGAGTCCGAAGCTGGGCCTGCTCTCCGCAGACACCTGGACGTTAGTGGCAATCTTCTTTCGCAACCTGCTCTTGAACTGGCTCGTGCTCGTCCCGCTCATCCTGATAGCGTTGATGGTTCCGAGGCTGGCCGTCGTCGCCACCAGATACGAGGCGGGCGATTCGCTCAAGCTGGCGTTGCTCTTCATCGCCATCGCGGCGGGAATTTTCTCCATCATCTACATCTACGCGAACAGGCCCAGCCTGGCTGACCATTACCTGCGCGACGATGCGCGGGCCGGAAGCGTCTTCCCGAATGAGAGAAAGGGGCAGGGCTGGTTTCTGCTTCGCTGTCTCGTCCCTCAATTAATACTGGCCGCATGCATCACGACCTTCTACGCGTGGCAACATCGAAGGTTCGATGACCTGGATTTTTCCTGGCCCTTTAATGCGCTCGGCATCAAGGGGCTGTCAAGCTCAACTCAAGTCCTGCTCGCCTTCATCGGTTTCGG
>JAXDFO010000025.1:0-9921 GCA_034665545.1 Blastocatellia bacterium | reverse complement strand
GAGCCTGAGCGTTTCACGTTTCATGTCAGCTTCGAGTTTGTCGCGTTGCTGCGCTGTTTCAAGAAACTCCGTCTTGCTGTGTTCGAGTTTGCCTGCTTCGAAGACCAGCTTCTTCTCAAGATTATTGATCTTACGCTGTTGCTCATCAATCTTCTTCTTATTCTCGGCGATGGTCTGCTGTTGTTCATCAATCTTCTTATTGTACTCGGCGATGGTCTCTTCGGATGCCGGGGGCGATGTTGCAGCCTGTGCTGTTTTCTGGGCCGAATTGTCTCCTGTCGCTGGCGGCACGGATGAAGCCTGAGTTGGGCCATCGTTCAAATGTGACTGAGCCTGCCCGGTCGTTGGTTGAAGGGTCGGCTTGGGTAGCCTTATAAACGTGATTACGGCAATACCGATCTGTACTACGAGGACGGCGACAGAGAACCATATAATCTGCAACTTGCGACGGCGATAGCGACCCGCCGACGTCGAACCACCGTCTCTCTTAGAGAGGGGCACAACCATTTTCGGGGAGGCAGGATGAGAAAAATCCGCGCCCAGCATGGACGTGGCGTTAGAGTTAACCGCCTTATCCTGCATGTTGTGCTTGGCGGCTGATTCTTCTGCGGAGTCCTTCGGGAGCATGTTGATTAACGTCCCACATTTGCGACAATATTTTGCATCAGCCTCGGATTCCAAGTTGCAGATATCGCATCTCATGATCCTATACTCTTTCTCGCCAGGGGGCGTAAACCGGTTTGCTTAGCATGATGTGACGTTCGAGAACGGCGTGTTACAAGAAATCACTTGTTAGGAAACCATCACTAGACTACGCCGGGCTCTAGTCGGTATTTGTTCGGAGTATAGGTGAGTGTATCTCAAAGTGTCAATTATTATCTTCTCCAGATAATGGTTCAATTTCAAATTCTGGACCAATATCTTTCGCCACTCTATTTTCAAACTGACCCATTATTTTTTACTGGCCACTGCTCACGGCTTCAGGTCTTGGCCGTTTGTGCTGACGTTGATTGTGCCGTGCTGGCCTGTGGTGATGACTTCGGCTCCGATGGCGCGCCAGCGTTCTATGACCTGCGGGTCCGGGTGGCCGAAGGGCGATGAGAGGCCGACTGAGATGATGGCGATGGATGGATGCGTCGCCGTCACGAATGCCGGGGTGGAAGATGTCTGGCTTCCGTGGTGGGCGACCTTCAGGACATCGCAGGCGAGTTGGTCCGGCGTGTTGAGGATGGAGGCTTCGCCCTCTTTCTCAAGGTCGCCCGTCAGTAGAAAGACTCTCTGGCCGTAGCTCAGGCGCAGCACGATGGAATCGTTATTGCGCGATGGCGCGTTCTGGTCCAATAAAGGCGGAGGCCAGAGCGTCTCCGCCGTGACCTCTCCGAAGCGCAAGACATCGCCCCTCCCGATGACGCGCACAGGCACGCCGTAGCGACGCAGGCTGGCCGCGAACTTGACGTATTCGGCGTCGCGTGCGGGCGCGCGTGCGACGAAAGCTGTACGCACTTTGAAATTGCGCGCGATGTCGTTAAGGCCGTCCATGTGGTCCGCATCGGCGTGCGTGGCTAGAATGTAATCAACGCTATCAAGCCCGCGCCACCAGAGATATTCTGAAACGACCGCTTCGCCTATGCTTCTCTCGTCCCGCTCGAACGGCTCTAAAGTTTCATCGTCAATAACATCGCCCTCGCTTGTCCTATCAACGAACTCGTCGCTTCTTCGACGCCGGTCGAAACTCGGACGACCGCCAGCGTCTATTAACAGCGTCGTGCCGTCAGGCATCGTGACCAGCGCGGCGTCGCCCTGTCCCACGTCCAGAAAATCAACGCGCAGTCTTCCGTCCGCCCTGCCCGCGCTCAAAGGATGCGCGATTATCAGGACCATTAATACGGCGAGCGCGACGCCCGCGAAAGATGTCAACAGACGCCGCGATGACGATGCATGTCGCTCGCCAGCGTGGGCCTGCCTTCTGAGCGGTTGCCAGCGCGCGAGCATGAAAGCCAGCAGCACATACGGCGCGTAGTAAAGAACATACACGCACGCCATCCAGCCCGCGTACTCCGGCAGCCTTATGGATGCCAGATGCGCGCCCGCAAACGGGTCAACGCTGTGGACCATTAACCAGTTCAATTTTTCCGCCAGCAAGATGAGAGGCGCGGCCAGCGTCGCGCTCAACTGCGCCATGACGAGCGCGGCGAGGGCTACTAGCGAGAGCGCGGCCATCATCACGCCGACGATAATATTCAAGATAAACGAGGCGAGCGAGAGCCTGTGAAAATAGAGCACGAGCAAAGGCAATAAGCCCACCTGCACGCTCGCGGAAACGATTATCGCGCTCGCCGCATAACGCAGCAAGCCCTGTACACGCATCCGCTCTAAGCGTGCCGCGAGCGGATGCTTGAACAGGCGATAGCTATAGACGGAGCGCGACATCTCTCGCCGCCACGCGCTTTCGCGCCAGAACAATATTTCGCCCAGCGCGCGAAACGTGCGCGCACACGCGGGCGGGTATGGCGTCTCATGCGTCGGTCTCCACTCTCCCACTTCGCGCAATTTGTGAAGCAACGGCCAGGCAATCGTGATAATCATCAGGACGGAGAGAAAGGTGAGTTGGAACGACGGGTCGAACAGGTCGCCGGGTCGCTGGACCAGTAATAACAACCCCGCGCCGCCGAGCGCGTTGAGGCTTGCGGCGCGACGATGCAGCACCGGCGCGAGCGCGGCGACCGTGAACATCAACGCCGCGCGCACCACTGACGCCTCAGCCCCGACCATCAACGCATAGGCCCACAGAAAGATGACGGAGCATCCGAAGTGCCACACGCGCCTGCGCGTCAGAAGGCGCACGATGAAGAGTATCAGTCCGCCTATAAAACTGATGTGAAGACCGCTAATGACGAGGACATGAAACGTCCCGCCTTCACGAAAACGCTCGGCGGCATCGCGCGAGAGATGATAACGATTGCCGAGCAGGGCCGCATCCAGAACGCCCGCCGTCTCAGCGTCGAATCTTTTCTCTATCAACGCCAGCAAGCTCTGCCGCCATTCGTAAACCAAAGCGAGCGGCACGAACACTCGCTCATCATCCAGACGCTCGACCAGCAAAGGACTCTTAACCACGCCCGTCGCATCATAACCGCGCCGCTCAAGATATTCCGTCAGTGTAGAGACGCCCGGATTACGAAAACTCTCCGTCCTATCGAGCGCGGTCATCACACGCAACCGCGCGCCATACCGCAGTCCGAGCCTTTCATACTCGCCCCGCACGACCCGGTTGCGCACGGGCACGAACAGCCACACGATGCCGCTCGCTCTATAGTCTCGCTCCTTGAATCTCAAACTCTCCACGCGCAACGTCAAATAAAAACTTTCCGGCGCAGGCTCCGGCGCAGCCGTCATCACGCCCGTCACCTCCACAGGTTCATCCGCCGCCATCAATCCCTCATCATAAAAACGCCCGACGCGGTCGCCCGCGCCCGCCTCCCTACGCTCCAACATCAACAACGCTCCGCCCGCGCACATGAACGCCAGCGCGACGAGCATCGTTGCCACCGTCAACCGTCTACGCAAGAGAAACAGCACGGCCATCGCCGAGCACATCGCGCCCGACAACAGGTAAACTATCAAACCCGGCCCACAGAAACGCGCGACGATGATGCCGCTCACAAACGACGCGGCCAGCAACGCCAACGGATGCGCGACAAACGAATGCTCTACAGCAACAGCACGCATGGTCCAATTAATTTGTAGAAGAATTTCTCAGACCTGAGACGGCAGGTGAACGACTTATTCTAAACAGTTTTCACTTCATCAACAACCAGCGCAGCTTCTGGAATTATTATGACTGATAATTCCAACACTGAATGCAATACTGGGCCCGTCGAGTCAATCTCATTTTTTCCGTTTTTCATTAAACACAGCACTGACAATTGCCAGAGTAGCAGTAGCTTTCGGAGCTTCACCGCTAAAGCTTTTCGCCAATTCGATAGAGCGGTACAGATCCTTCCTGGCAAGCGCGCCGAAGACCGTGTTGAGCGTAAATCCCGGCACGTTATAATTCGCCAGCATAATTCCATTGCCGGTTCTGAGGCGAGTTGTGATGGCTCCATCTTCGCCGGTAAAATCCGGGGCGGCGTTAGCCGCTTTCACTGCTTCAGCCATGACCTCCCAGGCGCGAGTATCATCAACTGCGGTCAATTGCGTGGCGACATTTAAGAGAGCGCGGGCACGATCCGCTTCGGCATCCGTAATTCGTTGCGCTTCGTTAGCCGCTTCATTTAGCAACTCAAGCAATCTGGTGGTATCGGAACTCTTCATCTGGCGGGCCGCTTCTGTGAAAATCCATGCCCGCTCGGCGTGTGACAGTTCACCGTTGCGGGCCAGGCGCAAGGCTTCCTCAATGTTCTTTTTACTCAGAGCATAGCCACAGAGCGAGACATCCACGAACTGACGCACCTGCTTTCGCACCTCCTCATCTTCAATTTTATCAGCGAAATCTCGCGCCCGCAGATCGCCCTGGCGTATGAGAATCAGAGCCGCACGAGTATATGCCTGGTCGCGCTCGCGCGCATCGGAGGCTCGTTCAATCTCGTCCTGCGCCTCTTGCAGTTCATCGCCCGTCTGGCCTTCAGATGACTGGCGGCTCAATGTCGCGCTACTGCTGTTGATGCCGGATGGCTTCGCCACGTCCGGTGATAAGGAAGTGAGTTGCGTACGCAAAATGGGCGCGCTCTTAGGATCATATCGCTCGTATAAAGGAAGCAATCTCGAAATGATTAAGAATGTCCCGGCGCGGCCAGCAGAGGTGTAGTCCTGATCAGGAGGAGGCAAAGGCCGCAAAAGAATTTGCGCTGCCGTCTGAAAGAAAGCAGGGTGGAGTTGAGGGGCGAGAGCGGGAGCGGCAATTGACGCTCTTATCTGGCTGACTGACTCGGCTCCATTGCGCGATGCCGTGTAGTAGAGAAAAGGTGTGAAAGCATAGGATGAGAGAATCGAGACCGTATTAGCGTCGGCAGATGTGTCTGCGACCGCATTGGAAAGCAAGGAGGCAAAGCGTTGATCGGCTGCCGCCTCATTCTTCTGTCGCAATGCGGAGAGGAAGGTCACAGCCTCCATGCTCACACTATTAAGAAGCGGATCGGCCATTGTCATCGCGCGCACCGCGTCGCCGGTTTCCAGCATCCGCGTGGCGAGGCCGAGTCGTTGAGCGAGCGCGGGCGACAGAGCGGCTGGATGAAAGGAAGCGGGCGGTTTGTCATCCCGCTCAGATGTGGTCGTCGCCTCTCGCTCTCTCGCCTCTTCAAGTTTAGCTAAAAACTCTTTGGCTAGTTCATCACTATGACGCGTCGCCAGTTTCAAGACTTCGCCGCGCAGGTCTGGTGGCGTTGTCCATGCCGCGCTCCCGTACTTGGCCGCCTGCGCGCGGCGATCTTCTTCTACACGCCGCAGGGCTTCCCTGTCGGCGACCTCTGCCGCTTCCCAGGCACGGCGAAAGAGGGAGCGAGCGCGATCACGGTCGCTCTCCCAGAGAGCATCAGCAACGCGCGCCTGGACGCGAGCGCGCAGCGACTGCTCGCGATAGCTGCGTGCGGCATCTGCCAGTGCTTTGCCCAACAATTCAAAATGACTACAAGATATTGTTAGGCCAGAGGCATCCGTATTCAACATCTTGTCGGCCCATCTGAATTGTTGGGCAAAGCAAGTGAGCCATGGCGCGCCCGCTTTCTCACATAAATTTCCGTACAGAATCGTGCAAGAGTCGATATCCGGTGGTCTGCTGGCTGATCTACAAACGTTTCTATGATGATCAAGCAGTACCTGAGCGAGGGCTTGAGCTTCTGGAGTCATCTGTCTACCTCCGTAAGAGTGCGCGCATTTTACCACCAACACAGAATACCCCACTATCGAAAAGCACACCCTCCGGCTTTTTCAATAATTCGTTGAACAGATTTTAGAGACCGCATTCCGACTGCACATCCTCTCATTTTCGCTAATCCTTGATTGTCCTTTTCCGTGACAAAAGTATTTCTCAGGTTAAGGAGCCGCACAATTGGAACGGCGAATTCTTAGCACTAAATCTAGCCGATATTTTCAATCACTTTGATGTTTTTTTCACTGACTTTGGTTTTTAGTATAAATGACGCTGAGAGATGCGCGACGGTCTCGACGTGGTGTGTCTGGGGGAACATATCAAAGGCGGTGATGGTGTCAAGGTGGTAGCCGATGTTGAGCAGTTGTTTGAGGTCGCGTGCGAGGGTCGCGGGGTCGCAGGAGACGTAGGCGATGTGTTGCGGGCGCAGTTGAATAATAGCGTTGATGGCTCCATCTTCTGCGCCGGTGCGCGGCGGGTCCAGGAGTAGATAGTCAATGGGCGCGAGGCCGGGGCCGTGTTGTGTGAGCCAGGAGGAGACGGTGGCGGAGTGGACGCTGGCGTTGGTGAGTCCGGCGTCCGCCAGATTGCGTCTTGCGTAGGCGACAGCGTGCGCGCTTGCCTCTATGCCCGTGACGCGTGTGAAGCGGCGCGCGAGCGGGAGGGTGAAGAGTCCTGCGCCGCAATAAAGGTCCAGGGCCGTTTCGCCATGCGCGCCCGCGAGGGCGGCATTGACGAGCGGGGCGAGCAGTTCGTGATTAATCTGGAAGAAGCCGCCCGCGCTGAAGCGATAATTCTCGCCTGCGATGTAGCGCGTGACTTCGCGTGCCTCGCCGCCGTTGAGAGGCGGAAAGAGAGATGCGCCTTCATCGCCCGCCACGGCTTGGAATTCCTGGACCTCTAAAGGCAGGCTGCCGTCTTTAAGACGCGAGCGCAGGTCCAATAAAGTCTCTTGCAGGGCGGGGACGAGCACCGGACATTCAACGACATCGCAGACCTTGTGCGAGCCGCGCTCGAAATATCCCAGATGCTCTTTGATGGAATCGTATTGCCACTGCGCGCGCGAGCGATAACGCCAGTCTTGGGGCGATGCGGTGATGGGAATTTCCTGCGGGGGTTCGATGCGTGCAATGCGACGCAGGCAGTCGCGTATAATCTCGACTTTGGATGCGAGTTGCGCTTCGTAGCTCAACTGTTGAAAGTCGCAGCCGCCGCAACGTCCGAAGTAAGGGCAGGGCGGCTCGATGCGGACGGGCGAGGGCGTGAGTATCTCAACGATTTTGGCGAACGAGACGCCGCCGCGTTTCTCTTCCAGGCGCACGCGCAAGTGGTCTCCGGGCGCGGCCAGCCCGACGAGAATCGTTCGCCCTCCGGCGTGCGCGAGTCCCGCGCCGCCGGGCAGCATGCGCTCGATGTGGACCTCTAACATCTCGCCCGCCCCGGACGGCTTTTGTTGAGAACGCTGCGCGTCTCTCTTGCGTCTTGGCTTTCTCATTATTGGTCCAGGCTAGAGATAGAAGAGGCTGAGACGCGGCAGGCCGTGCTGTTCGCGCAAACGTTTGAGCAGGAGATTTTCCAGCGTCTGCTCGTAGGTGGCCTTTTCCATACGCGCTCGGTAAGGCTGCAACTGCGCTTCGGCGGCGGCGAGCGCGGTCTTTAATTCATGAGCAGCAACACTCGCGCGCAACGATTCGTCCAGCATCTTTTCCAGGCTGTTGAGAGACTCCTCAAGCTTTTCTGCGTCGGGTCTGGCGGCCCGCGCGAAATCTTTTTCCAGGTCCAGTAAACGCGCGGCGACGCGTGTCAAAGTATCATGAAGCCCGTTGACGATAGCGTGCCTCGCATCAACATCGCGCAGGCGTTCGAGCGTCTCGCGTGCGCGCGCGAGATGTTCACCGATGGTCGCGCGCGAAAACGGGAGATGAGTATCCTGGTCCAATATCTCCGCAGACTCATCTGCGCCCGCGCTTGCTTCGCTGCCTGGTCCAGCGCCAAGCTGTGATTCCTGCCATTCTGCGAACTGCGCTTCGACCTCCTCCTGGCAATAGAAGAGCGTCTTGACGCTGCGCCTGCGCGGTTTCGCTTCGTGCGAATCGAAGGCGCGCTCTATGCCGCGCAACGCGACATAGAGCGGCACGCCCATCTCCTTCCAGCTTTCAATCAAGGCCCAATCCATAGGGCTGAGCAACAGATGCTTGCCCCTGCGTCGAATAAACGCATCTTCGATTTCCGTAAAATAATTAAAATAGTTCAAGACATTAATCAGCGGCCAGTGAACAGTGATGAGAATGAAGAGCATGCTATCGCTTTTCTTCTATACACTGTTCACAGTCTACTGTTCGCTTCTTTCGTAAATCAGTCTTAGTCCTTCGAGCGTGAGCGTGTCGTCCACGGTTTCTATCAGTTCAGAGCCGGTGGCGATGAGCGATGCGAGTCCGCCTGTGGCGATGACGCGCACAACGCCGCCGAGTTCTTCGCGCATGCGGCGCAGGATTCCATCAACGAGGCCGACGTAGCCGTAATAGAGGCCGGATTGTATCGCGCCGATGGTTGACGAGCCGATGACGTTGCCGGGCCGCTTAATCTCTACTGGCGGAAGGCGGGCCGCGCGCTCGAAGAGTGCCGCCGAAGAGATGGCGATGCCGGGCGTTATCGCGCCGCCCAGATATTGGCCCTGTGCGTTGATGGCGTTGAAGGTCGTCGCCGTGCCGAAGTCAACGACGATGCAGGGCGCGCCGTATTTCTGCACGGCGGCGACGGCGTCCACGATGCGGTCCGCGCCGACATCGCCCGGCGGTTCGTAGAGAATAGAAAGCCCCGTGTTCGTCGTGTGGTCTATGAAGAGCGGCGCGAGATGAAAATAGACTTCCGACATGCGCTTGAGAGTAAAGTTCAAGGGCGGCACGACCGAAGCGATGGCGACCGCCGTTATCGCCTTGAAATCTATCCCCGCCAACGCGAACAGGTTGCGCGCGTAAACACCATACTCGTCAACCGTCCGCGCCTTGCTCGTCGTCAGCCGCCAGTGCTTGACGAGTTCCGCGCCATCGTACACGCCCAAAGACGTGTTCGTATTCCCAGCATCAATCACAAGAAGCATAACTAATTAATTCCGACTCGCTCTCAACGCGCTCACGTCGCCCGCGCGCACGATTTTGATTTCTCCCGCGTCTGTTTCTACACGCAAAGCGCCATCACATTCAAGCCCGCGCGTGACGCCCTCTATCATCTCATCACAGAGCGAGACGCGCACGCGCTTGCCTTCCGCATAAGAGGAGGCGGCGGACCAGTCGCGTAAGATAACGGACCTGCCATCCGGGCCATGAAGCATTTCGTAGCGACGCTTGATAGCTCGCAATAAGGCTCCCAATATTTTTTCCATCTCCGGCGCGGCGCGCGTGAGAGATTCGATGGAAGTCGCTTGCTGTTGCAACTCCTTCGGAAAGGCTCCGTCGTTTAAGTTGAGACCGATGCCGACGATGCAGGCGCGGCCCATCTCCGTCTCGACCGTTTCCGCCAGGATGCCGCAGAGCTTACGCTCCGCCGCTTGGATGTCGTTGGGCCATTTAATATCCGTTTCGAGCGCGCACGCTTCAAAGAGCGCGTCGCGGACGGCGAGCGCGGTCATGAGCGTGATGAGCGGCCACGCGCTGGCTTCGATTCGCGGGCGCAGGATGATGCTGAAGTAGAGTCCGGCATCCATTGGCGAGGCCCAGACGCGCCCCTGCCGTCCACGTCCCGCCGTCTGCTCGCGCGCGATGATGGACAAGCCTTCCGGCGCGCCGCGCATGGCCTGCCGCGCCGCCTCCGTGTTGGTCGAAGGCAGAGAGTCGAAGCGAAGAATCGTCGTCTCCATAGATAATTGGCCCGGTAATTGAAAAAGGAATAGGCGCGTCGGCTTTGGAGCCTCGCGCCTATTCCAATTCGGTCGATGTCCTCACCCCATCAACCGTGAGACGGAAGGATTCACCAACCGTCCGATGGCGTACATTCTACGCTCCGATAATTAATTTGGCAACTACTTCCGAAAAAATTTAACTCCGCAAGCTCGAACC
>JAXDFO010000024.1:0-4402 GCA_034665545.1 Blastocatellia bacterium | reverse complement strand
GGCTTCGCTGTCAAGAAGACGATGATGCTGGCCCAGAAATTATATGAAGGCGTGGAACTGGGCGCGGAGGGCGCGGTCGGTCTCATCACATACATGCGCACGGACTCGACGCGCGTTTCGGACACGGCCCTTGATGAAGTGCGCTCGTTTGTGGGCGAGCAGTACGGCGTGAATTACTTGCCGGAAAAGGCGATTCATTATCGCTCGAAGAAGGACGCGCAGGATGCGCACGAAGCTATTCGCCCGTCGGATGTCGCGCGCACGCCGGACTCGCTCTCCTCTTATCTTAACAAGGAAGAGTTGAAGCTTTATCGTCTCATCTGGCAACGCTTCGTCGCTTCGCAGATGATGCCCGCGCTCTTCGACCAGACGACGATAGACATAGAGGCCGGACGTTTTCTCTTCCGCGCGACAGGCTCCGTGCTCAAGTTCGACGGCTTCCTGAAGGTCTACCAGGAGGGGCGCGACGAGAAGGCGGAGGACGATGAAGAATCCGAGCGCAAGTTGCCTCTCGTCGAAAAAGGCGAGACGCTCAAGCTCAACACCATCGCGCCCGAACAGCATTTCACGGAACCGCCGCCGCGCTACACGGAGGCGACGCTCGTCAAGGCTCTGGAAGAGAAGGGCATCGGCAGACCTTCGACCTACGCGGCCATCATGACGACGATTCTGGACCGCGAATACGTTGAGAAACACGAAGGCCGCTTTCACCCGACCGCGCTCGGCACGACCGTCACGGAACTGCTTGTTGACGGCGGCTTCAACGACCTCTTCAACGAGACCTACACGGCTCGCATGGAAGAGGAGTTGGACGAGATAGAGGAAGGCAAACTGAAGTGGACCGATGCGCTGCACGGGTTTTACGAAAAATTCGAGAGCGACCTGGGCCAGTTTAAGAAGTTCGTTGATAACCGCAAGACCGTAGAGATTGCAACCGAAGAGGTCTGCCATAAATGCGGCGCGGAAGGCATGGTCGAGAAGCCCGGACGCTATGGTAAATATTTGAAGTGCAAACAGTGCGGCGCGACGCGCGACCCTAAGCCCACGACGACTTTGGCAGAGACGAAAACGGGCGTCGAGGCGGGCGGCGACGGCGCGACCGAAGAGACTGAGACGTGCGAGTTGTGCGGCCAGCCGATGGCTTTAAAGCGCGGGCGGTTCGGGCAGTTTTTGGGCTGCACGGGCTATCCAGAATGCCGCAACATACGCAAGGTGGCGAAGAGCGGCGCGGTCGCTCCCGCTCCGGTCCCGCTCGATGAGAAATGTCCTCTGGACGACGCGCAATTGGTCCAGCGTCACGGTCGCTTCGGCCAGTTCATCTCTTGCTCGAACTATCCGAAGTGTACCTACATCAAGCGCGAGACGACGGGCGTGCCCTGCTCGCGGCCCGGCTGCAAGGGCGAGATAGTGGTCAAGAAATCCAAGCGCGGGAAAGCCTTCTACGGTTGCTCTGAATATCCTAAATGCGATGTCGTGTTCTGGGACAAGCCTATCGCGGAACCATGCCCGAATTGCAAAGCCCCTTTCGTGTTGGAGAAGACGACGAAGAAGGACGGGACCGTTCGTCATTGCGCGCAGGAGGGTTGCGGGTATCGCGTTGATGTGTTGCCCGCGACCGCGACGACCGCGCCATCCACGCGGACCACAGGCGACCGCCCGGCGGCGAGTTGAAACTTTCGCGCGCGTCTCAAAGTATATACATGCTCCTTAGAAACGGCGCGCACTCGTGTGCCCCTTAAAAGTGCGACTTTTCAACCTCTAAACTTGTAGGAGAATATTTTATGCTAAGACGCTTGACGGCAGTCTCGCTGCTGTTCTGCCTTTTATCGCTTGCCATCCCGACGTTCGCGCAGCAGCCGACGCCGACACCGACACAGACTGTCACTCTCGCGCAGACCCCCAACGGAATACAGGCCGGTCCCGCGAAAGACCCCAACGACCCTATCGAACGCATCAAGGATGAGGGCATGAATCGCTCGCAGGTGATGCAGACCTTGAGTTATCTTTCGGACGTTATTGGACCAAGATTGACCGCCTCGCCCAACGCCAGGCGGGCCAACGAATGGACGCGCGATAAGCTCACATCATGGGGATTGCAGAACGCGCACCTCGAACCGTGGGGGCCTTTCGGTCGCGGCTGGACGCTCAAGAGTTTTTCCGCGCAGGTCGTCGCCCCGCAGACCATCCCGCTCATCGCTTACCCGAAAGCCTGGTCGCCCGGCACGAACGGCACGCTCGTCGCGGATGTCGTCTACGTGGATGCCAAGACCGAAAGCGACCTTGATAAGTACAAGGGCAAGCTGAAGGGCGCGATTGTGTTGACGGGACCGATGCCGGAAATCAAAGCGCACTTCGACTCGCTGGGCCATCGCCTGGATGAGAAGGACTTGCTCCGCCTGGCGGACGCGCCAGACCCGCGCTCGGCTCCGCCGCGCCGTTTTCAACTCAACCCGGACCAGCGCGCGGCGGCACAGTTCGCCACCAAAAAATTTCAGTTCTATTCGGACGAGGGGGCCGCGCTCCTCGTTGACCCGAGCCGTGGGGGCGACGGCGGCACTATCTTCGTGCAGTCGGCAGCAGTCCCGCAGCCCTTCGCGGAGAATCCTTTCACGGTCAAGCGCATCAACCCTTGGGACAAGGACGCGCCGAAGATAGTCCCGCAGATTGTCATCGCCTCTGAGCAGTACAACCGCATCATGCGGATGCTTCAGGCGGGCGAGAAGGTACGCATGGGAGTGGACCTTGCCGTGCAATTCCAGGACCAGGATTTGATGGGCTACAACACCATCGCGGAGATTCCCGGCACGGACCTCAAGGATGAAGTGGTGATGCTCGGCGGCCACATGGACTCCTGGCATTCGGGGACGGGCGCGACGGACAACGGCGCGGGCGTCGCCGTGGCGATGGAGGCCGTGCGTATTCTTCAAGCTTTGAATCTCAAACCGCGACGCACGATTCGCGTCGGGTTGTGGACTGGCGAAGAGCAGGGACTCTTAGGCTCGCGCGCCTACGTCGCGGAACACCTCGGCACGCTCGGCGACGGGACGCCCGCCGCCTCAGCCGCCGCGCTCTTCGGTGGGCCACCTGCGCCAGTCAATCCGAAAGGCGATTATGAAAAGTTCGACGCTTACTATAATCTGGACAACGGGACGGGCAAGATTCGCGGAGTCTACCTGCAAGGCAACGAGGCCGTCAGGCCGCTCTTTCGCCAGTGGCTCGCGCCCTTCAGAGAGATGGGCGCGCAGACGCTCTCCATCTCCAACACGGGCGGCACGGACCATCTCTCTTACGACGCGATAGGTCTGCCCGGCTTCCAGTTCATACAAGACCCCGTCGAGTACGACACGCGCACGCACCACTCGAACGAGGATGTCTTCGACCGCATACAGGCCGAAGACATGAAGCAATCCGCGACCATCATGGCCGCCTTCATCTACAACACGGCGATGAGAGACGAGAAAATCCCGCGCAAGCCTCCGGTCACACCCGCGCCCGCGAGGTCAACTCAAGATTAAACGGCGCGGCTATTAACGACTGTCAGAAAAGCTATAGGCATGTTGAGACGTTCTCTCAACATGCCTATAGCTTTTATAACGTGTATGACGAGAGAACGACTCGCGCTCTATGGCTTCGGGTCGGCGTTCGTGCTCAAGACGAACTCCAGGACGTAGCGGCGCAGCTTGTCTCTGTTCGTCTTGCGATAGGCTGCGAAGTCTTGTGCGATGCCGTCGTCGGGCCGCGCCAGCAGGATGTAGGCTTCGAGCAGGCCCGCGTCGTTGAGCCTCATGAGGTTTTCGAGCGACGGGTCCAGCCTCTTGATTCGCTTCTCCTTCATCTGCGTCGAGACGGATTCGAGGACCAGCCGCAGGGCGTCCACTTCTTCCGCGAGGCTGTGCCTGTAAGCCTTCTCGTTCGGATACTGCTTGCTGAATTTTTCGTTCTTGCCATCCTTGTTCATCATCCAGCCCGCGCGTGCGATGCCGTACATCATCCAGGCCGATGAGCCGTCCGATCTGTTTTTGAGAGATGATTCGTCGAGGGTGATATTAATCTGGCCCTGCGCGGATGAAGAGACGTTGGTGGGAATGTCTATACGCGGATGAGCGAGGTTGAAGTTGTTGCGTTGGGCCCACTGGACCAATCCCGCGCGGGCCAGCGAGTTGTAAGGCTCCGTGATGAAGGCTTCGATGTACTTGTCGCGCGCCTCCATCGTCTTGCCGCGCGCGGTCAGTCCTGTGGCCCAATAACGATAGGCCGTCTCGATATCCGGGTTAATCTCTATGGCGCGTGCGAACCACTCGTCCGCGCGCTCCGGCTGCTCCTTCTTGACGTAGGCATCGCCCGTGAAGAGCGCGGCCATGTAAAGCTTCGGGTCCAGCTTGAGCGCGCGACCGTAGGCCGC
>JAXDFO010000023.1:0-15942 GCA_034665545.1 Blastocatellia bacterium | reverse complement strand
TCCCTGTCTTTGAACATCGTGACGACAACCTTGCCGCTCTCGCAAGGACGATGATTATGACTGCGGACCCGAAAGACGGAGAGCCTGTGCCGACGCCCGCTCCCTTCAATGCTCAAGAGAACCCTTTGCTTCCTGCTGGCTACACCTACCTTGGACAGTTTATTGACCACGACATCACCTTCGACCCGGTTTCAAGTCTTCAGCGTCAGAACGACCCGGATGCTCTACACGACTTTCGCACGCCGCGTTTCGACCTTGACTCACTGTATGGCCGTGGTCCGGCTGACCAGCCCTATCTATATCGAAACGGGCCTCGGCCCGATCCGCATCCTGTGCATGGGTTCGACCAGCGCGGAGTGATGTTCCTCCAAGGCGAGAATCGAGGCGTGCCAGAAGACGTTGCGGCTGCCCCGTTCATCGGGCCGGATTTGCCTCGCAACAGAGAGGGGCGCGCGCTGATTGGCGACCCACGGAACGACGAAAACCTGATAATCTCGCAACTGCACTCGACGTTTCTTAAATTTCACAACCGGATGGTAGAGCTTGTCTTTGAAGAATGCGGGACGACGGGAAACGATTTGCTGAAGGAGGCGCAACGCCGTGTGCGCTGGTATTACCAGTGGGTCGTCGTTCATGATTTTCTGCCACGCATCATAGACGGTGAGCCGGGCGAGAGTAGAACCAACGGGCGTGGCGTCGTCAATGACATCCTGCGCCCGGACAAGTATGCGACGGGCGGCGGCGGCACTGGAAATCTGCTCCGAACCAACCTGCGCTTTTATCACTGGCACGACCAACCATACCTGCCCGTAGAGTTTTCCGTCGCCGCCTATCGCTTTGGACACTCGATGGTTAGACCCTCATATTTCATCAACGACCTCGTCAGGCGAGAGAAAAATAATGTCCGCATCCCGATTTTCTCTGCGAGCGACGACCCTCTGGCGAACTTGACGGGGTTTCGTCCTCTGCCTGACAATTGGGGTCTTCAATGGAAGTACTTTTTCGACCTCGATTCCACATTCGCGGCCCAACGCAGCTACAAGATTGACACCATGCTTTCGACGCCGCTCGGAACCCTCCCCGGACAGTCAGGCATGGCGAATCTGGCCGAGCGCAATCTCGTTCGGGCGCTACGAATGGGATTACCATCCGGCCAGAACGTCGCCCGGTGCATGGGCATCCAGCCGCTCTCCGACGCTGACCTGGACCTCGGCGGTCGCGGCGCACCAGACTTCAACGGCGACGCGCCGCTCTGGTTCTACGTGCTGCGCGAAGCGGAACTGCTCGCGGATGGACAGCGCCTCGGTCCTGTGGGCGGACGAATCGTTGCGGAAGTCCTTCTCGGCCTCCTGGTCGGCGACCCGCTCTCCTGGCTCAACATCGAACCCGACTGGCAGCCGCCGCTCGCGCAGAACGGAAAATTCGGGATGCCCGAACTCATCCGGTTCGCCCTGGGTGAACAAGCGGCCTCACCCTCCCCGCAGGAAACTTCCACGTCGCTGGCCCGGTGGCGGGCGGCCTTCGGCCACGCGAATCCTGACACAAGAGCCGGAACCACTACCAAACTTTTTACTTGACAACACTTGGAGGCGGGCATAGTATGCGCTAGCCCCAATTGAAAACTCGGTCGGCCCATTGTTGATCTCAAATCTCATTGTTTCAAATCTCAACAGTGCGTCGGCGTTACTCGAAACCTATCACCTAAATCGAGGAGAGTTCATGTCGTCTTCTCTTCCAAAATTAAACCTTCTCCAGACGCGATTGGTCTGCTTTGGCAGACGATAATGGGCGAGAGAAGCCAAAAGTTTTCCTGGTGGATTAACGTCAAGGTCTGATCATCACCGGCACTTGACGACCAGACCTTAGTTGCCGTATGTGTCGCATCTTGCACAACATCTGCAGCTTGCTGAACACCTCGCATTTTAACGCAAGCAGTGAATTACTCCTTCTAACAGTGACTTTTCACTCACTCTGACTGGCCGGTTTATCCGGCGCACGGGAGACACTCTCATGAAGAAGACACACTCAGTTCCTTACCGCTTCCGCTTGCTGTTCAATGTTTTGGCTCTGATGCTCGCGTTGGTCGCCCTCCACTTCTCGCCTACGGCATCAGCCGATAGGCCCGGGGGGCGTGAATGTTCTGGAGGTTGTATTTCTTGGGACGCGATAAATGGCTGCACGGTATACCAGGTCTGTTGCGTGGACACAGACACTGGCGGCTACCAGTGCTGGCGGATGTGAGCTTGCTGCCAGCAACGTGATTGACTAACAACATCTGCGTTGCTGGCAACCCTATTCCTCATAGTTTCGGTCTACTCCATGAGGCCAGCATTCTATAAACAGCGATAAGTCCGTTGCCTGGCTCATGAGTATCGTTGCTGAGAAGTTCTGCCGCTGCGGAATCTCCTGTAGGGCCGTCGGCAGACAGCAACATTACCAGAGGAGCGTATGCTTATGCCTAGCAACTGTTGCGCTTTCCTGAGGGGCCTCCCACTCATACTTTTGCTTGTATTCCCCACTTCCACTCCGGCCCAAAATGCCGGTGTGCAGAAATTTCAGGCCAAGACGAGCGAAATAGAGAGTCGTGAAGGTAACGACGCGGATGTGCCGTTGGCCCAACTACGCGGTTTCGCAATCTCGCTCGTCACTTCGCTCGCCGATCAAGCGCGTGGCTATCAAGACCTGGCCCTTCGCACTCGGGTGCTGGCGCGCTCTGCCGATACCCTCTGGGACGCGGACAATGTTACCGCGCGATTGCTTTTTCATCGCGCCTGGGAAGCCGCAGAAAAAGGCGACGCCGAAGAAGTAACGGTGAAGACTAAGAATAATCCTCCGCCGGTCGTGATCGCCTTGCGAAGAATGAGCGGGCGCGACCTGCGCTCGGAGGTGTTGAATCTGGCTGCGCGACGTGACCGCACGCTCGGCGAAGAGTTCCTCGCAAGGCTGGAAGACAAGACCACACGGGAGGCCGCAGACTCGCGTAACGACGCGCAACCGGGAACTGGCGGTGACAATTGGTCAACCTCCCCTGATGCGGCCAAACGACTCCAATTGGCGAGGAGCCTACTGGATGATAAGCAGATTGAACGCGCGATTGAGTTTGCCGCGCCTGCGCTCAATCAGGTAAATGCTGGCTCGATTAGTTTCCTTTCCCTGCTCCGGGCCAAGAGGCCGGAAGTCGCGGATCAGCGGTTCGCGTCTCTCCTGGCCCGCGTCGAACTCGACCCGACGACCGACGCGAACACAGTCTCAGGCTTGTCGTCATATGCTTTCACTCCCGGTTTTTACGTCATCTTCTCCGCCGATGGTAGCTCAAGATGGGCCCAGGAAGATGTCGCCAGTCCCGCTCCTCCCAATCTCCCTTCGTCGCTCCTCAAGAAATTCTTCGATGTAGCCGGTGCCATTCTCCTCAGACCGTCGCCGCCGCCCGACCAAGACCTCACTTCCGCTGGCCGCACCGGGAAGAACATGGTCATCAAACGACTACTGCCACGCTTCGATCAGTATGCGAGTGAGACGGCTACCGCGCTCCGCGCGCAACTCGCACCTTCTACCGGCGAGCCGTCGAAAGGCATAGACTTTAATAACGCTCTTCTGGCAAAGGGAATCCAACGGGAAGAGAGCGCAGGAGACATTTTAGCAAAGATGCAGGACCGGCTTGATCATGCAAAGACTTCTCGCGAGCGCGATTTGACCTATGCGGACGTGGCAGTTGCGCTGGCGAATCAAGATAACGCTCGCGCCCAAGATGTCGCCGACAATATCAGTGATGCAGAACGTCGTTCGCAGATACGTCAATACGTTGATCTGTGCCTGGTCCAACACGCGGTCCAAAAGCAGAAGGCGGCGGAAGTAGCCCGGCTCGTCAGGGCCGGACAGTTGACTCACACGCAACGCGCCTGGGCTTACGTACAGGCGGCCCGGCTGGCCTTGAATACCGAGCGTCGCCGCGCCCTGGACTATTTGCAGGAAGCAGCCGAAGAGTCTCGGCGCGCTAATGCGGATGATCCGGATCGCGCTCAGGTCTTAATCGCTGCGGCAGTGCAGTATGTGACAGCGGATCGCGTACGCGCCTGGGAGATTATGGATGAAGCTGTGAAAGCTGCGAACTCGGCAGCAGACTTTACGGGAGAACGCGCGCCGCTCAGCTTCAGTGTAGCGTCGCCGAGCGGCGTCAACACTATCAGCATCGGCGGCGAGGAGTTTGATCTTTCCCGCTCGATGCGCTTGCTGGCGAAGGAAGATTTCTATCGCTCGGTTGATCTGGCGAAAAGTTTTAAGAACGACGCGCCGCGCGCCACTGCCACCTTAGCCATCGCCCGCGCCGTTCTTGAGCAGTAAGGCGGCGAGAGTAGACGACCAAACCTGCCGGGGAAAATTATCGCCGCCGAGGACAGAGCATGCCGAACAAACTGAGGGCCAACATTGAACTGGGAGCGCAAATCGTCATCGCCATAGCGGTTGTGACCATTGCGGGCGTGGTAGTCAAGCGAAATCTTTTTCCCGGACCAGTGAACCCTGCAAGCTTGCCGCGAATCGCCGTCGGGGAACGACTGAGCGTTCCTCATGTTAACTGGGAAGAGAATAAGAAGAGCCTCGTCTTTTTCCTGATGAAGGATTGTGTCCATTGCCAAACCAGCGCACCCTTCTACAAGCTACTGATTGAAGAGGCATCGAAGCGTGACGTGAAGTCGCTGGCAATCCTTCCCAATTCGGTTGCAGAGGGACAGGCGTACCTTAAGTCTCTTGACCTGCCAATCGAAAATGTGCAAACCGCATCGTTATCCTCCTACAAGATACCCGGCACTCCGACAGTATTGTTCGTTGACAGCCAGGGGCTGGTAAAGAGCGCCTGGTTTGGTTCGGCGTTGGGTCGAGAGAAGGAGATGCGCGACCAACTCATCCCCTTACTTGATGCGAAAGTCTCTGACTAGTAAAGGTGACTACAACACAAATGGCTTTGCCTGCTCGGCTAACTTCACGAAGTTAATCTAGTCAGAGAAAGAAGGTTTGATTTGCAAACTCTTCAAGTCATTGCGGCCATCGAGCCGCCGCTTTGCTATTGAGCCAGCCCTCGCGGAAGCGTCTCTGCTCGTCTGTGAGTGTGCCTCCACTCTTTTCTATCGGCACTATTTCGAGACGCTCATCTTCGGCGAGTCGCGCCTTTGCATGTACCTCCCGGCCACGGCGGTTGAAGACCAACTCCACTTCCTCACCTGGCTTGCGTTCGGCGAGAGCCCCGGATAAATCATCAGGCGATGCGAGCGTCACGCCGCCGACGGAAATCAATTCATCATCCAGGTCGAGACCGGCGTGATAGGCAGGCGAGCCTGTAAGAGTTGGACTTACTACGCGCAGAGTTGTGCCTCCCTTTTTGTCCAGGCGGATGGGCCCAAGCGTCGCGTGTCCGCCATTTTTCTTGCGCAGGAGAAACCCTGCGCGCAAGAGAAGAGGGGCATAGTTAATCTGTTCTGTGCCTTCAATGTAACGGCGGACGAAATCGTCTGCGAATGGCTTGTCGCCGCTGACCTCTGCGAGACGGGCGCGGACATCTGCGAGCCTGTAAGGCTTGCTCACCAGTCCTGGCGCAAGACCCCCTGGCTTCCCGTGTGCTCGCCACATCGCGCGCATGAAGTCGTCGAGCGTGATGCGGGAATCAGAGCGCGCGCGCAACGAAAGGTCCAGTCCGAGCGCGATGACATCGCCCATGTCGTAGTACGAAACTAAAGTGTTCTCCCAGTAGGTCGGCTCCGCAGTGATGCCGCCGTCCAGGTCCACGAACGGCGCTAAACGGCTCATCTCGACTGCGGAGCGAAACTTCGCGCCTGGACTTGAGATAACGTAATCAATCTCCGAGGCCATCTGGGCGATGCCGGTAGCGGGGTCTTCGATGCCGCTCCGCAGCATGATCAATCGCTCGTAGTAGTTGGTGAAGCCTTCGGCCAGCCACAGGTCGCCGGAGATGTTCGCGTCGTTGAAGTCAAACGGCTCCAAAGATGCGGGACGAATACGTTTGACGTTCCAACAGTGGAAGAACTCGTGCGCCACATTGCCGAGCATGCCCAAGCGGTTCTTAGCCAACGTGCGGCGGCTGGTAACAACGCTGCTGTTTCGATGCTCCATGCCGTCGCCATCGTCCCACGGCAGGTAGTCGGCCAGCAGCGTGTAATAACCGGGCTCGAAGTCAGGCAGTTCGCCGAATACTGCCTGCTCTTCGCGGACGATCTTTTCGACATCTGCCACGAAAGCATCCACCTCGGCATCTGTGCCCGGATGATGTATCGCCACGCGCAGCGTTTGCTTCTTCCCGCCGGGTTCACGCGCGGGCATGGTGAACGCCCGCATCGAGAAGTTGCTCAACTCGGTCGGGCTGTCCATCAGGTATTGCAGGTTGGGCGCGATAAATGTCAGCGGTTCTTTTGTCGGATAGAGTTGCGTTGCAATCTTCCAGTCTGAGCCTGCTGGCAGCACGAATGTTACTCGCGCCGGGCGGTCTGCAAGGCCGCGCGCCCACATCAGCGTCGCCGGAAAATTGATATGCGCGTGCGTCATGTCAACGGCTAGGAACGTGCCGTCCACTTTGTCTCCGAAGACGCTGTATGTAATGCGAACCGTCCCGTCGTGTCTAGAGATGTCCCACTCCTGCGGGTTAGGTCGCGTAGCGGTGAGCACTTTACCCTTGCCGTCGCTGATGTGTTCATCGAAGACATTTCTTGCGAACTCAAAGGCAGCGTACCGACCCGGTGAGGAGCGGCTCATCCGAACCTGCAAAGCCCCCGGAGGCACATCGCGGAACGTGACCTCTACCCGCATCAAGTGATGGACGGCATCTGGAAACGAAAGACGGTATTCGACCGGAGCCTGGGCCGAGACGGTAGCAGCAGTGACAAGGATGATGATCCCAACGGCGATACTGCGAAACCGCGAGACGCGCATGGTGCGACAGTATGTCATTCCGCCTTCTCCATCAAGATATGATCGCTTCGGTTGAAGCCCTGAAACGCCGCCGTTCTATAGAACAAACACTGCACACGCTCGTTTTGTGGCAGGAATGTTTAGACAATAAGAGGCGCAGCCCAACGCCCCGGCATGTTACATCCGTCCGAGCTAGGGATAAATATTTTCGGATGAGACGAAAGAAACGCCTACCGAGAAAGCTCGATAGGCGTTCTGCTATGTCGCCGGAAGCTAAGAGTCTTGACGAAGCTAGGGCGCGCTCGAAGCGATGCCGGAATAATCGAGCACGCCTGTGTGCATGGTCATCTTCCACTCGTCTCCGACGCGCGCGTAGACCTTGCAGACCCGGCCCTTCCAGTGATTCTCGCCACCGGCCTCGTCAATCCAGAGAGTGTCTATATCAACCACCGCGAAGGCTCCGTCGCCCTCTCTTGAAATGACTATCTTTTTAATCTCCCTGTGGTTGTGCGCGAGCCTGTGCGTCGCAAACAATTCCTGCCAGCCGCGTTTCCATCTTTGATAATCGTAACGGCCCAACTCCATCACCCACTCGGCAGGGTCATGAGAGAGGGGCGTTCTGGGCCAGGGCCAGACCATGTCCGCGTGAAAGATTGTCATGAGGAGGTCAACGTCCTGCGTGTCCCAAGCCCTCGTCTCTCGATTAACAATCTCTTCGATTTCGCTGGCCGCGCTTTCGCTTATGTCCTCCATCAATCTTCTCTTGGAGTTAGAACAGGAACTTCACAGCCAACTGCGCCTGACGCGGGTCGCCGACGCCTTGGCGGAGGAAGCCGTCGAAGTTGAAGAGACCGGGCGTGGAGAGCGGGTTGACGTTGTTGGCGTTGTTGAATGTATTGAATAGCTCGAATGAAGGCGTCAGTTCGTATCGTTCACCGAACCTGAAGGGGCGCGCGAGCCGCCAGTCAAAAGAGAAGTACTGGTTGTCCTTGCGCAGCGTGTTGCGGTTGGTCGCGGTGCGTATGGCTGGCGTGATGGGTTGCGCCGAGCGTGCCTGAAGGCGCGGGCTGAATTGCAGGCTCCAAGGCAGTTCGGCATACATGTAGAAGTTGAACCTGTGCCGGATGTCGCGGTCAGAGAGGGCGTAGTCCAGTTGTAGATTGTTGATGTCGAAAGAGCGGTCGGTGAACGGGTCGCGCTCGTTTGAATCATCGTCCTTGTCTTTCGAGAGGACGTAGTTGCCCTCGAACTGGTAACGCCTGCTGAAGCGTTTTCTCACGCCGACAGTGAAGCCGTTATAGAGCGACTTGCCTGCGGAACTGGTCACGAAGATGTCGCCAAGCTGCGGGAAAAATCCCTTGCGCGCGTAGTTCAGAAAACGCGTCAGGTGAACGCCCTTCGCATGTGTGAAATCGAAGTAGACGGACATATCACTGGCTATCTGTTGCTCGTACTGCGCGTTGGTCGTGTAGATTCTGGGGTTGGCATAGTCTTTACTGAAGACGCGCACGGATGCGCCGAAGGGAATCGTGCCCGTCGGCGCGGAAGGGATAGTGTTGGGCCAGGTCGGCGGTTGCGTCGAAGCGCCGAAGCAGGTAAAGGCGAAAGAAGAGGCGCAGGTCACGCCGAACTGCTGCGCGCCGTTCGTGGTGATGGACCCGACCTGCGACAGCATGTTCTGCCGCGCATAGTAGATGCCGTAGCTGCCGCGCAGGACCGACTTACCCGTCTTCGAGATGTCCCAGGCAAAGCCGACGCGCGGCTGAAACTCTTTCTTCTGGCTGTGCAGCGTGCCGTCCGAAGGGAACCTGGGGTCGTTAAGAAACGGACCATAAGCCGTCTGCGAAGGAGGGATAACGGGCTTGGGAAAAATCTGCGCCTCCCAGCGCAGGCCGTAGTTGAAAGTGAAGTTGGGACGCACCTGCCACTTGTCCTGCGCGAAGAGCGCGAGGTCTTCATTCTTGATTCTGGACGCGCCGGGCGGCGGCACGCCCTGTATGCCCGTCGGCGTTCCGTCCTGCAAGTACAGGAGTAGCGGCCCCGCGACATCGCTTCCAGCCGGACAGCTTTGCGCGGGCCGCGTCACCCAGGTCACGGCCCCGGTCGCAGAGTTGACGCACTCTGCGACAGTTGGCCCAAACCCGCCGGGCGCGGCGGGCGAAGCATAGCGCAGAAAGCCAGCCACGCTATCGAAAATATATCGCCCCGTGAAGAAGCCGCGAAAGACCTGATCGTTGAGCGTGTGCAACCACTCGCCCCCGACCTTGACCGTGTGCCTGCCCGCCACTATGGACAAGTTGTCTTTGGCCTGCGTGCGCCAGATGGATTCGTCAACGTTGGGTTGCAGGAAGAACGGACTTCCGAAACGAAACGTCGTGGCGAAACCCATCGCCGTGTCAGCCGGAACATTCGAGGGGACCGCCGAGCGCGGGCGCAACTCTCTTGAATAAGTGAAGTGTCCCTCATTCACCTTCGTGGGCGACAGCGTGCTGAAGACGTTGATGTTGAGAACGTGAATCTTTGAAGGGCCTTCGATGCCGTTGGCAGAGTTGCCGTAAGTGCCGACATCGAACGTCTGGTTCGTGTTCTTGGAGTAGTCGAAGTTATAAGAGACCGCGAGCTTGTTGGCCTGGTTGATATTCCAATCGAGTTTGCCGAGCAGCGCGGAGTTACGAATCGGACGCTCGACCGGCAAGCCCTCATCCTGATTTCGCGCGGACTTGATGAAGCCTACGAGGGCCAGTCGCTGGCAGTCCGTGTTGCTGTTAATCACGGCTTCGTTGGCCTGAATCGTAGGGGCTGTGACGGGGCAGGGCGTGCCTATAGGAACGCTCAAATTCGGGCGCGTCAAGTTTTCCCTTATCTGCTCGAAGGCTCCGAAAAAGAATAGCTTGTCTCTCTTGATCGGCCCGCCCAGAGTGCCGCCGAACTGTTCACGATGAAAGCCCGTCAACGGCTGGCCGTCCGATGTATTGGCGGCCAACGCGCGCAGCCTCTGGAAATGAAACGCCGAGCCGTGAAACTCGTTGGTCCCGCTCTTGGTGATAACGTTGACGACGCCGCCCGCCGTGCGTCCGAACTCTGCGGGCGCGCCCGTCGCCACGACCTGAAATTCCTGCACGGCTTCGAGAGTGATATCAATGGCGGCGCGCTGCCCGCCCGCCTGTTCACCGAAGAAGCCGTTGTTATAGTCGCCTCCGTCGAGGCTGATGTTGTTGAAGACGCCGCGCTGCCCCGCGAAGTTTATCTCGTCGCCGTCCGGCCCCTGCGTGATGCTGACGCCGGGCGTGAGCGTCAGTAGGTCTTCAAACTTTCGTCCGAGCACGGGGAGATTGTTGACGGCCTTTTCGTTCAAGGTCGTGCTCGATTCCGTCTTGACCGTGTCAACGGTCGGAATCGAATTGACGGTCACGCGCTCCTCTACTTGAGAGACCTTCATGCTCAGGTTAAGCGGAATGGTTTCGCCGACGGTGAGCGGGAAATCCTCCTGCACGAGCGTGGCGAAGCCCTGCTTGGAGATGGTCACGGTGTAGTGGCCCGGCGGCAACTGCAACGCCACGAAACGCCCGTCAGCATCCGTGCTCAAGTTCCTCAACAGGTTGGTCTCAAGATTCTTGACCTCGACGTTCGCGCCGGGCACGACCGCGCCCGCCTGGTCCGTCACGGTTCCTTGAATCGCTCCGGCGGTGATTTGCGTTTGCGCCTTGACGCTCGCCGTCATCGTCATCGCCAGCGCGAAGAGAAACAGAAGTCCGCACCCTTTGAAGAAAGCTGAAATGCTCCGAAGCGAAATGCTACGCATAGTCTTCTCCTCTGACCTTTCAGTTGTTGAGCCTTTGGACCTTGTACCTGTAGAAGAAACACCGGCGAGGTGGCACATCTTAAGTATAGTTCGCCGCCTCTGTCAACGTCTTTATAGAGCGGCGTGAACTCCCTATGAATGGTCCTGTAGTTTGCCGCAAGGCAGATTGTCGAAGCGCGAGATGACGCGCTCATAGAGAGCGTCGCAGAGTTCCGGCAGCAGTGGGCCCACGAGGCGCGGAACGGCCCTCGCGCCCGCGTAGTAAATTGGCAACTGCGAGAGCATGCGGGCGGCCCCGCCCTCTCTATCGTGCGCGCCGAACACGACCCGCCCCACTCCATGCAGGACCAGCGCGCCCATGCACATCACGCAAGGCTCAAGCGTCGTATAGCATGTCATCCGGCGACTGAGCGGCCACAACTCCAAGGGCACGCGCTGCAAGGCTTCCATCTCTGCGTGCCGCCCCGGATGGTAGTAAGGCGTGAGGACGGAGTTGCCCGCCTCCGCAATCACTTCGCCATCGAGCGTGATGACGGCCCCGACGGGCAGATTGCCTTGCCGCTCCGCTTCCAGCGCGAGATGAACCGCGCGGCGCAGTCGCGCCAGATGCTCCTCCAAATTGTCCACGGTCGTCTGTGCCTTCAACGCTTTTTCATCTCCGAGATAATCCCGGTCCCTCCCTCCGCCACTTCAAGCGTGAACTCAACTTTGTCGCCCGGCCTGATTGACGAAATGGCTGGCCATATCCTATCATCTATGTTTCGTCTTTGGCGTATCTCCCCCGTATCGTCAAGCCCACTAAACACACATCCCAGTCTCATCAAATTCCCGAATCCGAAGATGAGCGACTGCTGACTTGAAGGAATAAGAAATAGTTATGTCCTCCATGCCTTTTGCCCGGAAGTATGCGTGCCAGGGGAGATTCCGTTTCGCCGCGCTCGTGCTCGGTCTACTGCTGATGACCAGCGCGCTTCCCTTTATCTCACACGCGACCCTCCAATCGCCCGCTCAATCGAATGTGAAGCCGAAGACGACCAAGACTGGCATCGTGCCCGGCGAGATATTGGTCCGTTTTCGTCCTCAGACGGCGTCGGCGAAAAATCAGTCGAACACGACCCTCTTCGTCCAGGACAACGGGCGCGAGATGCCCATGCAGGTCGAGCGACTGGGCGAGACGGAGATTGTAGAAGGCTTGCGCCTCGCCCGTGTTGCTCCTGAGAATACCTTGCAGGCTATAGAGGCATTGAACGCTCGCCCCGACGTGCTGTATGCCGAGCCGAACTACATACGCCGCGCGCTCAGGACGCCCAACGATACGCTCTATGCGCAGATGTGGAACCTGCATAACACGAACCGACCGGGCGCGGATGTTCGTGCCGAACCGGCCTGGGACATCACGACCGGCAGCAAGAGTGTAGTGGTCGGCGTGATTGACGAAGGCATTGATATTAATCATCAAGACCTCAAAGATAATATCTGGACCAATCCGGGCGAGGTTCCGGGCAACGGCATAGACGATGACGGCAACGGCTACGTTGATGATGTCAACGGCTGGGATTTTGCTCATAACGATAAAAGCGTCTTTGATTATACGCTGGCTACTTACCCGCCGCCGCAAAGTTACGCGGGCGACGTTGATGACCATGGCACTCACGTCGCGGGGACCATCGGCGCAACCGGCGATAACGGGACGGGCGTCGTCGGCATTAACTGGCACGTCAGTCTCATGTCGTTAAAATTCCTGACGGGTGTTGACGGTGAAGGCAATGCGGCTGACGCGCTCAAGGCTTACGGTTATGCCAGGATGATGCGCGAATTGTGGACCAGTTCGGGCGGGACGCGCGGCGCGAACATTCGCGTGCTAAACAACAGCTACGGCGGCGGCGGATTTTCACAGGCCGAGTTGGATGCGATACGCGCTCTCAGCGATGATGGAGTCTTGTTCGTGGTGGCGGCTGGCAACGATAGCCAGAACAACGATATGTTCCCGACCTATCCGGCCAACTACATTTCGCCCAACCTTCTCTCGATCGCCGCCACGACCATCTCGGACACTCGCGCCAGTTTCTCGAACACGGGTTCGGGCACAGTCAACATGGGTGCGCCGGGCGACAACATTCTGAGCACGACGCCCAGGAATACTTACAACTATTTCAGCGGCACTTCGATGGCTGCGCCGCACGTCACGGGAGGCGCGGCCCTCGTCTGCGCTGCCTATCCTGACATCTCTTTGCCCAAACTGCGCGCAGCCCTCTTGTATAGCGGCTACACCGCGCCCTGGCAATCCTATACCAACATGTCGCCCCTCGCGTCCGGTCGCAACCTGGACCTCAACGCCGCGCTCCAGAGCGTCACGAGCGCGGACCAGACTGCGCCTGGGGCCGTGGGCCAATTCCGGGCCAACTTTCCGACTTCCACGACTTTCAGTCTGGTGTGGCAGACGACGGGCGATGACGGCAACGCGGGCACGCCTGCCGTCTACGAGATACGCTATTCGGAGACGGACTTGAGCGACCCCGCGAAGTTCGCCCTCGCGTTGCCGCTTCAGACGAGGACGCCGGATGCGCCGGGCGGTTTCGAGACTGTCGAAGTCAAACTGCCGTGGCGTCATCCGTCCGGCTTTATAGGTATCCGCGCCGTTGATGAGGCGGGCAATGCTGGTCCAATTTCGACTATCCCGATTAACTTGAATGTCGGCGTGGCCGATCCCTACACGATGATGGAGAGCGCGCCCGTCCCGCTCTCGACCGGCGGCACGCCGATGGGCTTGAACGGCGATGACACGCAGAAGTGGTTTTATCTGCCCTTCGACTTTCCCTTCTACGGAACATACAACACTTTTCATGCGGTGACGGTCACGACCAACGGCGCGCTCTACATCGGCTCTCCGCCGTCGCCGCCCGATGGCTCTCAAGACGCTTTCAGTTCCGTTAGTTGGTTGAGCGGCTTTCGCATGATCGCGGGCGAGTGGGACGACCTCAGAACCGACAGGCGCGCGGGCGATGATGTGTACGTGGTCCAACCCGATGAGGACCACATCATCTTTCGCTGGCAGGGCGTGACGGTGGACCACCCAATCTCGCCGGGCGTCCAGCGCGGCGAGAATCCCGTCAACTTCGAGATTGAGTTGCAAAGCAACGGCACGGTCATCATGCGTTATGGCGATGGCAACCAGAGACTACTTCCCATCGTCGGCCTCGGCGGCGGTTGGCCCGACCCCTATCTCGTCGTTTCGCATTCGTCCGATAGCGGTCTCAAAAATTTGACGAACGCGCCGGCCGTCACCTTCACGATGCGCAATCCGCCGCCCCCGCCAACGGCCAACTTGACCTTGACGATGACGAGCGGCCCGAACCCCGTCTCGAATGGAAATCAGGAAACCTACAACATACGGGTCTTCAATAACGGCCCCGGTGATGCGACGAAAGCAATCGTCACGGACCAGCTTCCGGCGGGTTTGAACTTCATCTCATGCACCACTACTCAAGGCAGTTGCGCCGGTCCTGCGCAGAACACCAACGGCCCTGTGACAGTCAACTTGGGCACACTCAATAGAGTCACGGCGGCCAACATCACTATCGTCGCGCAGGTGGTCGCGGCCCCCGGCTCAACCATCAGTAACACCGTCTCTGCGACCAGCGCGAGGACCGACACTGACCCGACGGACAACAACGCGACCGCCGTCGCGCAAGTGGTCCAGAATGCCGTCTTCGATAATGTCGGCTCGCTCAGCAGCGCGTACACTATCAACTTCGCTCTCAAGAAAGACGGCACGGTCTGGGGCTGGGGCAAGAATGATTACGGCGCGATGGGCGACGGCTCCTTGTACGGCGTGAGGCCCAACCCCGTGCCTGTTATCAACCTCTCAGGCGTGACGGCTGTTTCCACCGGGGGCATTCACACGCTCGCCCTCAAGTCGGACGGAACCGTGTGGGCCTGGGGCGCGAATGGTGATGGAGAATGTGGGCCCGTCGGCTCTCTATCCACACAAGGCCCGGTGCAAGTCAGCAGCTTGAGCAACGTCATAGCGGTCTCTGCCGGTTACGCGCATTCGATGGCCTTGCGCAATGACGGAACGGTCTGGACCTTTGGAATAAATAATCTGGGCCAACTCGGCATAGGCTCTTCAGATGCGAGCGGCCATCCGAATCCGGTCCAGGTTCCGGGCCTCACAAACGTGACCGCTATCTCAGCCGGGGGAGACTACTGCGTGGCCCTGCGCAATGATGGGACGGTCTGGACCTGGGGCATGAACCAGAACGGTCAACTCGGCGATAGCGGCACTTCCAGAAGCACTCCGGCGCAAGTCAACGGGGTGGCGGGCGTCAAAGCAATCTCCGCAGGATATAACCATGTGCTGGTCTTGAAGACGGACGGCACGGTCCTGGGTTGGGGCGCAAACGCTTTCGGCCAGACAGGCTCAAGCAACACAGGCAACGTGTATCCTACGCCGACGCAGGTCAGTAATCTATCGGGCGTCAGTTCGGTGGCCGCCGGTTTTGGATTCAGTCTCGCGCTTAAGTCGGACGGCACAATCTGGGGCTGGGGGTTGAACGGGCAGGGGCAGTTGGGCAACGGCAATCCCAATTCTAATTCGCAACCGCTTCCCTCTCAAATCACGGGAATCACGAACGCTATCAACATCGCTGCCGGAACTACACACGGTCTCGCGCTCTTGAGTGATGGCACTGTGCGCGCGTGGGGCGCGAATCAGGACGGACAACTCGGAGACGGCACGACCTTCGCCCACTCGCTACCCGTGCAAGTGACCGGAGTTCTGGTGGTTGCTATACCGATTATCTATCCTGGGACTTACACGGCCTATCCGCCGATACAAGTGCGCGTCACCTGTGACACCGTCGGGGCCATCATGCACTACACCGTCAACGGTCAAGACCCTACGGAGAGTGACCCGACCATCCCCTCCGACAACATGTTGACGGTCAATCAAAACTTAACCTTGAAAGTCAGGGCGTTCAAGAATGGCTGGGTCGCCAGCCCGACTTCGAGCGCGACTTACACAATCCTGGCTCTCCCTAACCCGATAGACGATTCACAGACCTTCGTGCGCCAACAGTATCTTGACTTTCTTAACCGTCAACCAGACTCCGACGGCCTCGGTTACTGGACCAGCCAGATTACCAACTGCGGCTCCAACGCCCAGTGCATCCATGATAGAAGAGTCGGCGTCGCCGACGCCTTCTTCTTTGAAGATGAATTCCAGA
>JAXDFO010000022.1:0-13250 GCA_034665545.1 Blastocatellia bacterium | reverse complement strand
TGTCTCGGATTTCAAGTTTCGAGTTTCAGGTTTAGATTTCCTGTCAAGAGTCTAAAGCCTGGAGCGGCATCTTCCAAGCCGTGTTTTAGACTTGAGCTTTCGACCTTAAATCTTAAACTTGAAACCTTAAAGTTGAGACCTGCTTTCTTGCGGGCGCGCGCCACGTGATGTTACCATTCTTTCATCAAGAGAAACTTATCAAAAGGAATGCGGACCAGGCTGCCTCGCCGCGCAGGTTTCACCGCCGCCGCTGTCGCCGCGTCCGCCACATGGATGAGATGAGCGAAGAAAAACCAGTTTTCAAAGTGAGAGACCGTCGTCTCTTCAACCCGGACGGAACGCCCCGCGAAGTCGAAGGGCGCGAAGAGCCACAGACCGCGACGAGCGATACCGTCGCCAACGCCCCAACCACGCAGACGGATGCCGGAGCGCATCAGCAGCCCGCCGCCGCAACTACGAGCACTGACGCGAACGCGAACGCCACGGCTGCTACCACTGCTTCACAATCCGCGCCAGCCGTCGAGAGCGACGCGCAAGCCGCGCAGGCGAGTTCTGCTGCCGCCTCTTCTAGCGCGCGACAGCCGCAGAACTTTGAGGCGGAGAGTGATGAGCAAGAGATAGAGGATGTGCCAGGCGCGGATGACCCGGCGAGCTTTATCAACTTTCTCATGTCCATCGCCTCCAACGCCGCCGCCGCGCTCGGCATGATGGAGCATCCGGCGACGGGCCAACGCGGCGTTGACCTGCCGCTCGGCAAGCACTGGATAGACGTGCTCGGCATGCTCCACCAGAAGACGCGCGGCAACCTGGCCCCGCAGGAGCAACAGATTCTAGAAGGCATCCTCGCGGACCTGCGCATGCAATACGTCTCGCTGACGAGCACGACCCAATCGCGCGCATCCGGCCCGCGCGGCTTCTCTGGCCGCGACATCATCGGAGGAAAATGAAGAACGGTTTCAAGTTTCAGATTTAAAGTTTAAAGTTAAAGGCGACTGCTTTATAACCTTAAACTCGAAACGCGAAACTCGAAACTGTTCCGGCTTTTTATGAAGCTGACCTTTCTCGGCACGGGGACTTCAACGGGCGTGCCGTCCATCGGCTGCGAGTGCGGGACGTGTACTTCGGATGACCCGCGCGACAAGCGGCTGCGAGTTTCGATTCTCATAGAGCACGACGGGCGCACCGTGCTGGTTGACACCTCTTCCGACTTTCGACAGCAAGCCCTGCGGCACAAGCTCAAGCGGCTCGACGCCGTTCTCATCACGCACTGCCACGCGGACCACATCTTCGGCCTAGACGATATTCGCCCGCTCAACTTTCGCTACGGCGCGCTCGGCGTCTACGCCAACGAACGCGCCTGGAAAGACATCCGCCGCATCTTCCAATACGTCTTCGAGCCTTCGCACTTCGGCGGCGGGCTGCCGCAGGTCTTGGCCCACACGGTCGTCCCCGGCGCGCAGTTTTGCATGGGCCATGATTTGCGCATCACGCCGCTCGAAGTGATACATGGGCGGCTGCCCGTCATCGCCTACCGCTTTAACGATTTCGCTTACGCCACGGACCTCAACCTGATTCCGCAGGAGACTCTGGACAACCTGCGCGGTCTCGATGTGCTGGTCCTGGATTGCCTGCGCTTTAAAGAGCACCCGACGCACCTCTGGGTCGCACGCGCGCTCGAATACATCAACGAACTCAAGCCGCGCCGCGCGTACCTGACGCACATCGCGCACGACATTCTTCATGCGCGCGACTCCGCCGCGCTGCCCCCCGGCGTCGAATTCGCTTACGACGGGCTCGAAGTGCAAGGATGAAGTCGGAAGGCTGTAAGGATGAAAGAATGATAACTCAACTCGAATAGCTCGTCTCTCATCTTTCATCCTTCCTGATTCACGCTTGCTTTTCTTATGAGACTTTTTCACGGGACAGATAACGCGGAGATTGCGCGGCCCACGGTCTTGACGCTCGGCGTCTTCGACGGGCTACACCTGGGCCACCAGTTAATCATGCGAACGGTGGTCGAGCGTGCGCGCGCCGCAGGTTCCGTGCCGACGGTCGTGACCTTCGACCCGCATCCGCGCGCCATCCTGCATCCTTTGAGCGCGCCTCCCTTACTGCAAACTTTCGACCAGAAAATCGAAGCCTTCGGCGTGATGGGCATCGAGCAAACTATCGTGGTCCAATTTAACCGGGAGTTTGCGCAGATACGCGCGGAGGATTTCCTGCGCGATGTTGTGCGCGAGCGTCTTCATGCGCGGGAGGTTTACCTGGGGCGCGGCTTCGCCTTCGGCTACAACCGCGAGGGCAACATAGACCTGTTGCGAGCGGTCAGCGAGCGACTGGGCTTTCATGCTGATGAAGTGCCGGAGGTACGGCTTCGGGGGCAGCGCATCAGTTCGAGCAGGATTCGCGCGTTGCTCTCGGAGGGGCGCGTTAATCTCGCGCGGCGCATGCTGGGCAGGCCGTATGGAGTCGAGGGGCGCGTCGTGCGCGGGCAGGAGAGGGGGCGCACGCTAGGCTTTCCGACGGCCAACCTGCGCCCGCAAAATCGCGTCATACCCAGTCATGGCGTCTACGTCACAGCCACTCTTATCGAAGGCGTCTGGATGCGCAGCGTGACCAACGTCGGATTACGCCCGACCTTTGAGACGGACACGGTGGAACCTTCCGTCGAAACATTCGTAATTAATTGGTCCGGGGATTTATATGGCGACGTGGTGCGCGTGCGCTTTCTGCATCGCCTGCGTGAGGAGCGAAAATTCGCCTCCGTTGACGAATTGAAAAAACAGATTGAGCGTGACCGGCAACATGCTACAGAGTACTTCGAGCGAGGCGGCGTGCGCCACGCGCTCACGATAGTCTAGACTGTTTTTCGGGACAGGATTGCGACAAGTTTTCTTTATAATAATTGCGTGATGGAAGCAACGACGGAACAGGAAGAGGCGATTGTTTTGCGCGACCGGGACGGTCAGCGCGAGGATACACATGTCTCTGTGAGCGTTGATGAGAGAAGTCGTGTCGAAGACTCTTCTGCGCGTGATTTAGTGGCGGGGCGGCTTGATGCGTTGAATGTTGATGCGCAGTCGCGGGGCGTTCAAGAGAGCGCGGGCGTGCCGGAGGATGAGAGCATCAGTGCGCGCGGGCTGCGAGGTTGGCTGCGTGCGGCGCAGATAGCGCGCGTGCTGGGCACGCTCTCGCTCTACCTGTTTCTGGATAGCTTCGACATTCGCTCGGGCTTCAACCGTCGCATCTCTGCACGCCTCGGTGAAGAGGCGCGCGGGCGTGGACGCATCGCGGCCTTTCAGGAGTGGAGTCGAGACCTGGACCGGCGCGCGTTTGATAAGTTCGTTCGCGCGCTGCGCTTCTTCGTCTTTCGCGGCGCGGAGGGCACTGCCAATAAAGAGACGCGACTTGAGAAACAGGCCGTCTGGTTGAAGGAGAGCCTGCTCGCGCTTGGGCCAACTTTCATCAAGATAGGTCAGTCGCTCGGCACGCGCGGCGACCTGCTCCCGCTCGCTTATGTGAAGGAACTGTCGTTGCTGCAAGACCAGGTTCCGCCGTTCCCGACCGCCGAAGCTTACGCGCGCATAGAGAGCGAGTTGGGGCGCACGCTGCAAGAGGCTTACGCGGAGATTGATGCAGAGCCGATTGCGGCGGCCTCGCTCGGTCAGGTCTATCGCGCGCGGCTGCACACGGGCGCGGAGGTCGCAATCAAGGTCCAGCGACCGAACCTGCGCAAGATTATCGGCTTTGACATCGCCGTGCTGCATAAATTGGTCGGGGCGGTCAATCGCTTTTTCCCGCAGGCGAATGAGAACGCGGATTGGGAAGGGATGCTGCGCGAATTCTCCGAGACCGTTGCGGAAGAGATGGACTATGAGCAGGAGGGGCACAACGCCGACCGCTTCCGCGAGAGCTTTAAGAGTTGGCGCGTCATTCGCGTTCCCAAAATTTACTGGTCCCATTCGACGCGACACATCCTCACGATGGATTTTATACGCGGCACGAAGGTCGTTGACCTGGAAGCTTTGCGCGCGCGCCGCATCTCTCCCGTGAAGGTCAATCGCCTCTTGATTAAGACCTATCTGAAACAGCTTTTGGAAGACGGCTTCTTTCACGCGGACCCGCATCCCGGCAATCTACTGGTGATGGACACGGGCCATCTTGCGTTCTTCGATTTCGGGATGACGGGCAAGATAACGCCTCGCCTGCAAGCGCAGATGATTGACGCCTTCTTCCACGTCGTCTCGCGCGACGTTCACGGGTTGGCCCAGGACTTGATTAATCTCAACTTCCTCAAGCCCGGAGTGGACCCGGAATCCGTGCGCCCGGTGGTCGAGGGACTCTTCCAGCATTATCTCAATCTCAAGCTGGGCGAGGTCAATTTTAAAGAGTTGACCTACGACCTGGCCGAAGTGATGTACGAGTATCCCTTTCGCTTGCCCGCCAACTTCACTTACATCATGCGCGCGCTGATGACGCTCGAAGGCATAGGCATCGTGACGGACCCGGAGTTCAGCTTCTTCGATACGGCCAAGCCTTACGCCAAAGAGTTTATGCTGAGGCGCGAGGGCAAACATTTCCGCAAGCTCATCCTTGATAAACTGACTGGCCGCGACCAGGGCGCGGGGCGCATCGAGTGGTCCAAGATGTGGAAGCTCGCCAAGATGGCGGCGAAGGCTTATCTGGACAAGTGAAGAATGCTCGCGCAGCTTCAAAGTTCTCTGTCAGGAAGCGAAACCTCTGCGAAGCTTTTGAAGACGGGGTTGCTCACGGCCTGCGTCTACCTGCTCACGCTCCTTTTCTACATTAAAGGTCCACTATCGCGCGGGCGCACGGCGAAAGAGTTGTTCGCCTGGTTCTTCACGCTCTCGCTGCTGTACTTGTTCTGGAAAGGCTACAGGGCAATCAAGGGCGCGAAGGATGAAGAGGCTTTGCGGACGGTCATCATCTTCGCGTGCGTCTTCGCTCTGATAGCCTTCTTCATCTTTCCCTTTCACTCGACGGACGTTTTCGGCTACGTCAACAGGGGATGGCAGCAGGTCCACTACGGACAGAACCCTTACATCTATCGCGTCGGAGATATTCCGGGCTGGCAGCAAGACCCCATGCTCTGGGACCACTGGATTTACAATCCGAACCCTTACGGCTTTCTCTTCAGCCTGCTCTGCCGCGTCTTCGCGCTCATCGGAAACGGCCACTGGTGGCTGACCCTCCTGCTCTTCAAGGCGGTCAACGTCGTGGCCTACGCGTTGACGGGCTGGCTGGTCTACGCGGGGGCGAAGAGACTGGGCCAACCGAGGCCGCTCTTGACGCTCTACCTGTTTCTGTGGAACCCGCTCATACTGATGCATCACATCGCCAACGGCCACAATGATATTCTCGCAGGCTGCATGGTGGCCCTCGGCATGTACCTGGCGATTATAGGGACGGGCGTGTGGATTATCCCGGTGCTGGTCGCGGCGACGCTGCTCAAGTACGGCCCCGCGCTGCTGCTGCTGCCAGCCTTCATCTATGTCTGGAAAAATTATGGATGGAAGACGGCGTTGAAGGGCTGCCTGCTCGGCGCGGCATTACTGGTCCTGTCGAGCCTTCCTTACATACACGAGTGGCGGCAGTTTCGCCTGACAGACATACAGGACAACGCGACCTTGATTGACAACTCGCTCCATTCATTCCTCATTCACATCTATGAAAACATAGCGCGGCTCGTCCCGCCCCTCGCCCCGTTTCACAAGTTGATAGACACTGCTATCAAGACGGCCCTGCGTCTCGGCCTCATCATCTTTTTCATCGTTCAAATATGGAGCATGTTGAGGAAGAAGTGTACGACGAAGCTTCTCCTGGAAACATCCGCGCTCATCATGTTCGTCCTCATTTGCGTGGCGAGTTCAAAATTCAACGCCTGGTATTTAGGAATGATACTCCCGCTCTCGCTCCTCCTCGAAGAGAGGCACTGGCTACGCCGTCTCGTCCTCCTCATCTCCTGCACAGAGCTATTCTCGCTGACCTTCTTCAAGCAGGCATACATCCTCAACTACTTCGCCATGCTCCTCCTCCCCACCCTGATAATCCACCGCCAACTGCGACGTGAACACGCCGCCTCCCTAGATGAATGCCCCCAAGACCTCAACCCCACCGCAGCAGGATGAACATGATTTGCCTGCTCGAAGATGTTGAGGGTGTCGGGTTGAACGAGTTGTTATGCTTCGTGCGGCAAAATTTTCAACTTCCTCTATACAGGGACCGCCAACTTTTCAAGCTGCTCGTCCACTGCCCGAATTACTGCTTGGATTGAATCAACCTCTTCTTCTCCAAAATAGACCTCTCCACATTGGCTGCAAACCCAAGCCGGAATTTTATCCAATTGCAGATGATAACCTTTTCTATCAATGTGAAAAGGCGCTACGCCACGCTCCATGTTGCCCTGACAATACATACACTTCACGACATTGCCCTCACTTTGAAATTATCCGACCATTCATCTTCATCAGGCAGATACGCTGTAATGATAGCCAGATATTCATCTTTAGGCGAGCAGACAACGTGGATGACGCGACTATCTTCGCCATAGCCAAGTAGCAAACAACTATGTCCTCGCACATCTTCAGGGTAATCTTCAATGATTTCGCCGTGTTCAACTACCCTGTGAATTTCAGACGTGGTAATCAGCCTATCTGGTCGAGACATCTGCCGGATTGCGTGAGGGAGAAACAAAAGACGCTTGACCACCGCCTGCCGAACTAAAGATAAGATGTCTGTCTCATGAGTCACGCCATAAGTTTACTGTGGCTGTCATTATGATTCAACAGAAGCATAACGCAGATTAGACGCCCTAACAGGTGGTTACAATGACGCCTGTTGAGGCGTCACATCTCACTTGATTATCACATTCGGGCGGAAAGTTACACTTGGAGATGAAAGGCTTGTGTGTGCAGGTGAAAGGCTTGCAGTTATGCACGCAAGGCTTGCACGCGCACACACAAGCCTTTCATCTTCACGCACAAGATTTGTGTGAACACGCGCAAGTCTTATGTCTACTCACACAAGGCTTGCGCGTGCGGGTGAAGGGCTTAACGTCGTGAGTGAAGGGGCCGTGGCAAGGGAAACAGGCTCAATCTCTGTCACGGTCGGGTTGGAAGGGCTGCCGGAACGGTCCTGGCGGGGAGGCTCGGAGGCATGAATGATGGGAAATAGTGTTTGCAAGACGGTTGTTTTGGCATAGAATGCGCCCGCAACTTCACCTTTCCTCAAGAAGGAGTTCAAACTGTATGAGTAACCCCAAACGCAACCTGGAAAAGATTCAACTGCTGATCGGCGCGTGGGAGACGAAGACCCCGGACAAATCTTTCGGCGGAATGACGCTCGTTCAATTTAAGGCGCAGGTCCAGCCGTCGCTTGATGCGCGCGAAGATATAGAGAGGCTCGAAGGTGAGCTTCAATCTGCACAGGTCAGGCGAGAGCAGGCCGATGAGACGAGCCTGCGCCGCATCCAGTTGGCCGTCAACGGCATTCTCGCGGACCCGACCGAAGGCCCGGATAGCGACCTCTACGAAGCCTGCGGCTACACGCGCGCCAGCGAGCGCAAGAGCGGCCTCACGCGCAAGAAGAAGACCCCAACACCGACCAAGTAGAAACTGGAACAGGGCGTTCACCACAGAGGCGCAGAGAACACAGAGCGCGCACAGAGTTATCAAATCAATCTCTCTGTGCCGTCCTCTGTGTGCCCTGTGTCCCTGTGGTGAATTGCGCTTTCATATATACACAACGCAGACTGACACAACTACGGCAGCAGGATATCCATGATTTGGCGGGGAGCATGAAAATCGGCACGCACACGATAAGAAGATAGAGAAAATAATGCAAGAAGCAAGCTTGTTGTTCACACTCAAGGGCCAGTGCTACTATCGTCTCATTACTGGACCAGTAAACAGACCAGCATCCTGAAAGGAGACAGATATGCCCGACCAAGATAGCCAGACCCCGAAACTCGCCGTCAATCTCTCCAAAGCCTTTCAAGCATTGGCCTCGGATGTCTACCTCGTGAGCGAATCCGACTACGGTTATAAAGCCTTCGCCGCCGCCATGCCGAAGGAGACCGGACTGGATGAGGAGAGCTTTCGCGCCGCCCTCAAAATCGGCAGCCGCTACACGATTGACATGCGCCCGGCGGACGACTTCTTTGAACAGTATAAAGACGCGGGCAATAACGAAGAGGATACGGTCGCGGCCTACACCCTGTTGGAAAAGGTGATGAGGGACACACTCTCAGACCTGCGGACGGTCTACGTGCGCGGCGAGAACGTGGTCAACGTCCGCTTCTTCCTCTTCGGTCGCACAGATGACGGCAGCCTCGCCGGTCTCAAGTCAACTTCGATTGAGACATAAGCAAGGTTTGCAGATAGGAAGTTGAGCGTAGATGAAAGCGAAAGCGGCTGCCCGTTGCGAGCAGCCGCTTTCGCTTTCATGAGGTCTGGCTTACTTGTTGACGGCGGTCTTCGAGCCGTTCTCGGCGGGGAAGCTGAGACGGTCTTTGAAGAGGTTGAGAAGAAGGAGCGTGCCGATGCCGCCCGCGCCGTCGCCCGTGCCGCCGGAGGCCATAATATCGGGAGTGATGCGGACGCCCTTTTCGCCGATGACCTTGAGGGTCTCGACGAGGGCGACGCCCTGCGCGCCGAGCGCGTTGACCTGCTCGTGATAGGCGACGCCCTGCGCCTCGCCCATGAGACGCACCTTCTCGGCTTCGGCCTTGCCCGTGGCGAGGATGTAGTGGGCTTCGCCATCGGCTTCGGCCTTGCGCTGCTCGGAACGCTTGCCAGCTATCTCGACGCCGACCGTGGCCGACATGAGGTCTTTCTGGTTGTCTGCCTGCGACCTGGTTCGCTCAAGCTGGATGCGCTTTTCCTCTGCCTCTCGCTGCGCGTCGTACATGTTCTGTTTCTGCTCCGCGAGAATCTTCTCGGTCTGCGTCTTCATCAACTCTTCGGGCAGGTGTATGTGGCAGATGAGCACGTTGACGACATCAACGTGATACTTGAGCAGATGCGCGCGCACTCTGGCCTCTGCGCGTTCCTGCTCTTCGTGACGATTCTGCAAGTAGGCCATCGCAGAACTCTCGGACGCCTGGTTGCGGAAGATGGAATCAATGAGCGGGTGCATCACGTTCTGAATGAGCCGTTCGATGCCGCCGATTTTGGCGACCATGAAGGGCGCGTCCTCCGGCTTGACGCGAAAGACGACGCGCACTTCGAGTTGCATCGTGAAGCCGTCCTTCGAGATGACCTCGAAGGGATTGAAGGTGTTGACGACTTCGCCCGCAGTCCATTCGACCGTCTGGTTGGTCGTGGGGATGACGATGGGCGTGATGGCTAGAACGTTGACGTAATAACGGCCTGGTCCAACCACGGTCTCCTGTATGCCGCGATAGCCTTCGGGGACGACGTAGGCTTCGTGCGCGCCTTCATCAAGGCGACGGTCTGCCGGGTCGCCCGTCATCAAATCCTGCTTAATCTGTTCGATGGTGCGGTCGTCGTCAATCTTGTCGAGGCGCGCGGCGGATTGCTCCGCCTGCTCGTTCTCCTCACGTTCCATGCGCTCGCGCACTTTCTTAGCCATCTCGCGGCGCACCTCATCGGAAGGGTCTTTGCCAGTGTTGGAGACGATGACGGCGACCTCGCCGGGCTTGACCTCTTTGGCGGATTCTAGAATCACTTTGAAGAGAAGCGGGTTGATGTAGTAAGTGCCGGGCAGCAGGATGTCCTTTTGTGGACCACGCTGGCCGCCGTGGTTGATGAACTCGTGCGCGTCCTGAAAATTATCGTGTCCATCAACGGGCGTGGCGACGTAATCGCGCGGGTTAAGCGGCGAGCCGTCGAGGGCTTCGACCAGTCCGACCTGATTCTCGTTGATGACGGTGGCATCGAAGAAGCGTATGTAGAAGAGGCCGGGCTTGGTCTGCGTGCCGCCGTCCACGGGCAGCGATTGCGTGAGGATGCGATAGGTTCCGGGCGTCAGGATGTCAACCTGCGGACCCTTCTGGCCGCCGGAGTAGACGAAGCGTTCCGCGTCCTGAAAGTTGAGATGCTCCTGAATGGCCTTGCCGAGCAGGCGGCCCGGATCAAGCGGCGCGCCGTCTGCCGCCGTCACGACCCCGACCTTGCCCTGCGGCACGACGGTCGTTTTGGCGATGGAGACGCGGAAGAGATACGGGTGAATGGGCCACAGTCCAGGCGGGAGCGTGCGTAGCTGTATGCCCTTGACGCCGCCCTGTTTGATGAAGGCGATGGGGTCTTGAAAATTGTTGTGCGCGTTCTGCGCGCGGTCGGGCGCGAAGACGCGGCCCGGCGGCATCGGCTCGCCGTCCACTGCCTCGACGATGCCGAGTTCGTCCGCGCCGATTTCTATCAGGCGCACCTTACTCTCGACGCGCTCGATGGGCCACATGATGAAGTGCAGTCCGGGCTTGAGCACGTCCGCCTGAATGCCGACCTCTCCCTCGACGGCGACGACGCGCCCCGGAGGCATCTTGCGGCCCAAATAACGCCGCTCTTTGATGGCAATCTCGCGCGCCTTGACGCTCACGAAAAACATTTTCAGAAGAATCAACGCGGCGAAAATCAAGACCGCGATGATGACCAAAGGAATGATAAACGGAATGTCTGAGATGTTCATTGATTTTAGTCCTCAAAAGTTGGTTGGCTTACCAGTTGTTAGAGTTCTCAAAAAAAAGCATTCAAGCTTCGGCTCTCACCTCGCGCCTTCTTCGAGTTCGCGGCGCATGTGTGCCAGCGTGCGCTTGAGCATAAAGCCCGCGCCGGAATTTCTGGTCCCGGTAGTGAGCACCCAGTACTCGCCATCGGCCAGCGCGCGTAGTTCCGTCGAGGTCAGGTCCGGCACGCGCCCTTCGCGCCAGAGACGAAGAGCGATTTCGACCGCCTGACGGTATAGAGAGGCATCGTCAGCGAGCGCGACGATGTGCAGCATCTTCGCGGTCGCGGCCCTCGCGGGAGCCTTCTGCCAGCTTTCCATCAAAGCCTCCGCGAGCCTTCGATTGACGCGCAAGCTTTCCGTGCGCGTGATGTAAGAAACGAGCGCGAGCAGGCTCTTATCCGAATGCGCAGCATGAGAGACGAGCTTATCCAGGACTTCATCATAAAGCCCGGCATCGCCGCTCGCATGCGCTTCATCAAGACTCTCTCGCTGGCCCGACCCGGCTAATCCGAGCAGGCGCGCGCGTCTCAACGCGAGTTCCGCATCCGACGCGCCTTCATCCTTTGGCTGTTGAATCTCCGCGTGGTCGCCGAAGAGTCCTGCGAAACGCCCGTAAGGCGGTAAAGCATGTCCGGCGGAGTCATCCGAAGAAGAAGCGTTGTGCCGTAGATAGAGAGCGAAAATGATGATTCCCAGCAGGAAAAAAGAGGTGATGAAAAGAGTGCCCATTTTAGGCTTTGAACGCCCCAACACGGCGCGTTACCTTCAACACTAATACGACGGCGCGGACCCAAATGTTTCCGCAACCGCACACTCCATTTATAACACTTTTGGCCCTCCGACCGTCACTCTTTTCGGTCATTCAAGGCTTGCATGATGGCGTTAAAGAAGAGCGGGTAGGTCGCTAAGGATTGGCCGCGATATTGCGGGCGAAACCCGAACAGATAGATGCGGCCCTTGCCGAGCGTGACCTCAAGAAGCGCGGCCTTGCCTCGCATTCTGGCATCGCCCAGAAGCCAGCCTGAAAGAAGTGGATTAGCATCGCCCGGATAACTGGCGATGACGCGGACGCGCCCGCCCCGCGCAGGTTCGCTCGTCTCGAAGACAGGCGAATTTTCCACCCACGCGATGGACTCCCCCGGCATCCCTTTAGCAATCGGATGAGAGCGGTCAACGATGGTTCGCAAGATAGAGCCGGGCGCGTAAAACTCCGTTCGCTTGAGGCCCAGAGTTACATCGCGCACGGGCAGCTTAAACTGTTCGATGGCGAAATCCGAAGCCCTGTTCAAGGCTATCAACGTCCCGCCCGCTTCTACAAATTCGCGCAACGCGCGCACGCCTTCCGCGCCGAGTCCACCGGTCAATTCGGGCGGCATCGTGCCCGCTTTATGACCGTTGAGGATGGTGCGCGCCGCCTGGTCGGGGATGATGATGACATCGTAGCTGGCGCGAAGGTTGCCCGCGCGCGCCTCCCTGTCTTCGAGCGGAGAATGATTAACGCACCCGCCGTCTTCTATGGCCCAACGCGTCCAGCCTTCGTCTATCGCGGGGACGTGAGACTTGTAGATGGCTAGACGGCCAGGCTTTTGTCCACACCCGCCGATGCCCGCCCCGTGCCCCCTCGCTATATATTTGAAGGGAGCGAGCAACGGCTTCGCTTCGACTCCCAACAGCAGAGGCAGCGTGTGCGCGGTCACATCGTAAGGCGGGATGGGTCTGCCTTCAGCATCGCGCAGGTCCGGGTAGTGTTGCGCTTCGAGCAGGCCTTTGGCGAAGCCGCCGTAGGGCTGCGCCATTGGCACGACGATGCCATCGTAGGTATAGCTCGTCTCGACGCCGCCGCGTCGCAGTATCTCTGCGAGGCGTTCCATCCCCACTATGTTTTCGTCTATGCCCGGACCCTTCGGAGACGAAATGAGAAAGCCGAACAACTCGCCATCGCGGCGCGGTCGCACCGCTTCCTTTCCTATCTGATAAAAACGGGAGAGCCAATGCTCGCGGTTCTGCGCGGCGTGCTTTAAGAGAGCGAAGGCCGCGCTCGTCATATAGTTCGTGATGTCGCGCAAGCGCCATTCGCCGCCGCGCCAGACTGGTCCAAAATTGGCGGCCTCCTTCGACGGGTCATAGCCTTCGCCCGGTTGCAGTTCCTCGAACTTGACGTTGAGGGGCGTGGCGAGTCGCGCCGAAGCCGTCTCCGACAGAATCCGCACGCCGCCGTGATAGTGCGAGTAAGCGCGTCCAGGCGTCCAGGCGTCATAGGTCGAATCGGTCGTAATGCCTTGCAAGCCTCCGGCGCGCAACTCCTTCGCCATCGCGTTGCCGAGTTCCGTATAGGCTTCGACGAGTTGCGTCGGCACGTTCGGCTCGACGGGCTTCATGTACGGCGGCAGGAAGAGACGCGCGCCCGTCGCGCCCTGCTGGTGTATGTCGTGGACTATCTGCGGATGCCAGACGTTATGAATCTTCTCGACCGCAAGCTGCGTCTCTGCCTGCGTGAAGGCGTACCAGTCGCGGTTGTCATCATGCCCGACATACTTGTTATA
>JAXDFO010000021.1:0-3371 GCA_034665545.1 Blastocatellia bacterium | reverse complement strand
CACCGAATCGGAAGTGGAAACTCTCGTCGCTATTCTGGACCAACTAAGAGCGCGGGGAGTCGGGATGGTCTACATCTCGCACAAACTGGAAGAGGTCTTCCGCCTGTCTGACCGCATCACGGTTTTGCGAGACGGGCGCACGGTCGGGACTGACCCGGCGCGTGACATGGACGAGCCGCGCGTTATCTCGCGCATGGTCGGGCGCGAAGTCGGGGACATCTTCCCGCAGGCCGATCATGCGCGCGGCGAGACGGTCTTTGAGGCGCGCGCGCTGACCGTGGAAGACCCGAACGTGAGAGGCAAGTTGCTTGTCAACGGGGTGAGCTTTGCCGTGCGGCGCGGCGAAGTCTTAGGCATCGCGGGGTTGATGGGCGCGGGACGCAGCGATTTATTGATGGCGATTTTCGGCGCGCATGCGGGCCGCGTGCGCGGGGAAATTTTCGTCGCGGGCCAGAAGGCGCGCATCAACAATCCTTCGGATGCTATCAAGCACGGCATCGGCTTCGTCACCGAAGACAGAAAGAGGTTCGGCCTCCTGCTTCATCAAACGATTTTGAATAACATGACGCTCGCCGCGCTCGATAACATGTCGGGCCGTTTCATGACGCGCGAAGATGCGGAGGCCGTCGGCGGGAAACGCGCGATGCTCGATTTGCGCGTCAAGGCCAATTCCGTTTTCACGATTGCGGGCACGCTCTCCGGCGGCAATCAACAGAAGGTCGTGCTGGCGAAGTGGCTCTTGACAAAACCGCGCGTGCTCTTTCTGGACGAGCCGACGCGCGGCATTGATGTCGGCGCGAAGCAGGAGATTTACGCGCAGATAAATAAACTGGCGAGCGCAGGGTTAGCCATCATCCTAGTCTCTTCGGAACTGCCGGAAGTGCTCGGCCTCTCGGATCGCGTGCTCGTGCTACACGAAGGGCGCGTGACGGGCGAGTTTGCGCGCGCTGAAGCCAGCCCCGAAAAAATCATGGCCTGTGCCACCGGCCATCAACAGCGCGTCGCCTAAAGACTTTTTTAAACTGCCACAGAGACACAGAGGGAATAAGAAAGATTTATTCAGATAGTTTTCCCTTCTTGATTATCTCTGTGTCTGCGTTGCCTCTGTGGCTACTTTGGGAGGAGAGGGGCGATTGATGCAACGGTGTGCCCTGCGGGTAGTTGTGCTGTCATTAATGTTCGTTGCGAGCGCGATGGCGCAGGAACGTTCGCGCTGGAAGATAGGGGCCTTCGATGATTCATCAGCCGAATTCGGCGGGCCATCTTCTACGACTCGCGTCTTCGTCGTCAACGAAAGTCAAACGAAAGATCGGGAAGCGACGCAACAAGCCGTGATGCCCTATGTAGTGGGCCCATAGCATGTTGCTAATCCTGCTTGTCAGCTGACATGATGAACTGGTAATGTTCGTGGCTCTTCTGACAAATAGATTGAAAGGTCTGACCCACTTGATGAGATTAAATGTTTACGCGTTATGCCTGGCTCTCATAATCGGAGCCTTACTGATTTCGAGCGGCTGCCAGCGCGGAGGCGGCGGCGGAGGAACAAACGTCGCTGGCGGCAAGCGCATCGGCGTCACGTTGCTGACGCGCGAACATGAGTTTTACAGGCAGTTGGAAGCCGGATTGAAGGAAGCGGCGGACAAGCAAGGCTATCAATTAATCATCACCTCCGGCGATTTCGATTTAGCCAAGCAGCAGTCGCAGATGGAAAACTTCGTCGTGCAAAAGGTGGACGCTATCATCGTCTGCCCGGCTGACTCTAAAGGTATTGGACCAGCAATCGAACACGCCAACGAAGCGAAGATTCCGGTCTTCACTGCCGACATCGCGGCGCAGGGCGGGCAGGTCGTCTCGCACGTCGCTTCGGATAATTTGTCTGGCGGGCGGCTGGCGGCGGAGTTTATCGCCAAAGCCCTCAACGGAAATGGAGAGGTCGGCATCATCGGCCAGCAAGAGGTCCAGTCGGGCCTGGACCGCGAACTCGGTTTTAAGGAAGAGATGAAGAAATACCCTGGTATCAAAATCGTCTCGGTCTTGAACGGCGGCGGCGTGCGCGACCGCGCCCTGAAAGCCGCAGATGATATGCTGCAAGGCAACCCCGGGTTGAAAGCCATCTTCGGCATCAATGATGATTCCGCGCTCGGCGCGCTCTCCGCCACAGAAGCGCGTGGCCGCAGCGATATGGTCATCGTCGGTTATGATGCGACGCCGGAAGCGGTCAAGGCTATACAACGAAACAGCGCGTTGAAGGCCGATGTCGCACAACAACCGCGCGACCTGGGGGCCAAGACCATAGATGTTATCAGCAAGCATTTCGGCGGCGGGCAAGTCCCTAAGAGCATCGCCGTCCCGGTCAGGATTGTTGATGCGAACACCTTGAAGGAAACGGGCGGCGCGCCTGCGCAGTAGCAGTTGGTTCGCACAGTTCATCTTATGAGTGACATTACCGGTGAACAAGAAGTCACGTTTCGCGGACGATATTTACAGTGGCAGCGCATCGCTGAGTATGTCATCGTCGTTGCTATCATTCTCGAATCAATCGTCTTCGCCATCATCGCGCCGCAATTCCTCTCAGTCCCGAATCTGATTAACGTTGCGCTCAGCATCGCCATCACTGGTATCCTGGCAGTGGGGATGACGGCGGTGATTCTGACTGGCGGCATTGATTTGTCGGTCGGGTCCGTGGCCGCGCTGGCCGGAGTGATCGCGGCGACGATTGCGGCTACGGGCGAGGGAAGCGCGGCGGCGTTGGGCGGTCTCGCCGCTCTCTCTACCGGTCTCGCGGTCGGTCTCTTCAACGGTTTCATGGTCGCGCAGTTTCGCGTGCCGCCCTTCGTCACGACGCTGGCGATGTTGACTATCTGTCGCGGCCTGGCGTTCATCGTGACGGGCGGTCGCTCAATCGGCAATCTGCCAGCGAGTTTTGGATTTCTGGGCCGGGGCCACTTGCTTGGCGTGCCCGTGCCTGTGATCTTGATGCTGCTGGTCTTCGCGGCGGGCTGGTTTGTCTTGCGGCGCATGAAGTTCGGGCGGCATGTCTATGCGGTGGGCGGCAATCGTGAAGCGGCTTTTCTGGCGGGCGTGAATATCAAGCGCACGACGCTTCTCGTGTACATCTTGAACGGGTTGCTGGTGGGACTGGCGGGACTCGTCCTGGCATCCAGGCTTGGGGCGGGCGTGCCGAACGCAGGCTTGCAGTATGAGTTGGATGTCATCGCGGCGGTGGTCGTCGGGGGAACATCTTTGATGGGCGGGCGCGGGAGCGTCATCGGAACATTCTGGGGCGCAGTCTTCATCGGCGTCTTGAATAACGGGTTGAACCTGGCGGGCATTGACCCGTACATTCAGAAGATTGCGCTCGGCGTCGTGAT
>JAXDFO010000020.1:0-14055 GCA_034665545.1 Blastocatellia bacterium | reverse complement strand
GTTGGGCGAACCGCTACCGCAGGTTGCTGGTGCGATGGGAGAAGAAAGAGTCGAACTATGTGGCTCTGATTCACTTCGCTTTTGCTCTCAACATTTACCGATTAATAATTTTGGGATAGCCTCTTAGGTAGTGATAAGCGGCTAGATGTACAGGAAAAAGCTAAAGACCTACTTTCCGAAGCCCTACAAATATTTCAATCTCAAAACCAAAAGATTAAAACCAGCGAAACGCAATACGAGTTAAGCATTTGTTATTTCAGATGTGGAGATTATGACAACGCACGAATTATTCTTGATGAAGCTTTAGAGGGATTAAAAGATAAAGAACTGCAAGCGATATAGAAATTGGAGTATAATTATCTTTGAAATTTAGTTCAAGGAAATTCTTATAAATGTTGAGCTAAACTTTGAATGTGTCCGCGAATGTGTCCATGAAAAAATAGGCTTGAAATGATGTTAGCGGGGCAGCAAAAAGCCTTTATTTATTGGATTAAATTAATGGTAATAAGCCGGAGTGGCGAAATCGGTATACGCACTAGACTCAAAATCTAGCGAGGTCACACTCATGTCGGTTCGAGTCCGACCTCCGGCACTTTGATTCCTTAATAAAATCACTAAAAATCCAATATCTAACACTGTCTTCCGTTTCAACTTTACAGAGTCAACAGATTCATTAACACATTCAAAATATACTTCTAAGGCTGTTGATGTTTCGGGCTCTTGGACTTAACGGGGTGTGGAAGATAGAATGACTGTAAGTTAGTTGTCGTTATCAGCCCAGATAGAATGTTTGTTTTTGAAGAGTGTCGAGTAAAGGCAAGAGTGAGAGTCTGGGCTATATGACGAATGAGCTAAGAGATTTCTATCCCGAACGGCGCAAAGCGTCACGCCACCGCGTTTCCCTTTTCAGCAGCGTTTCCCTGATCGAGCCGCCATACGAGACCGAAGCTTTGAATACTGGACCAGCCGTCTCGGCAATCACGGAGAATATCAGTCTGGAAGGATTGTTGCTGGTCGTCGCGCGTTCAAACTACATCAGGCGGGCGGACCTTTCAGAGCCGGACAGGTTGCTGCGCATCGTGATTAATCTTCCGCTCGGTGAATCCGGGGTGGTGGAGATGGTAGCGAAAATCAGGCAGCCCGCGCGTGTCTCCAAGGGCACGCTCAAGCTGGGTTATCTGGTGGGCCTGCAAATTCACGAGATGAGTGCGCCGCACCGCGCGCTCTATAACGAATACATCAGCACGCTTCCGTGAAACGGTCTGAGCCGGTCGTGTGGGCCAGCGTTGATGCAATCAAGAGGGCGGGCGCACGGGGTTCATGACATCAACCACTATCTTCCATTGATGGTCAGGCTGTCGTTTCCAAATGCGGACGTAGTTGCCCTGCTCACTAGGCTTGCTGCCGGTCGTCTTCTCTTTAGATTCATAAACGCCATAGGCGTATGCGAGGTCGCCGGAGAGGGAGACATACGCCTTCGCGGGTTGCCAGGAGAGCGCGCGTGCGCGGGTATTGAGGGCGGCGCGAATCTGTTCTTTGTCGGTGAGGGGGAAGGCGTTTTGACGGAGGAGCCTCGCGTCATCCGAGAGGTGGGAGAGATAAGCATTGACGGTTCCCTTCTTCGCGGCCTCTGCGGAAAACTCCTTCTCTAACTTGATGAGCGCGGCGCGCGCGGATTCTATCTGCGCTGCGGCTCTCTTGTTGCCGCCGCCATCATTTACGGCATTATCCGGCGCGAAGCGCGGGGCCGTGAAGGGCGCGCTGGTGGGTGGATTAGTGGTCCCGAAATCGAGCGCGAACTTCCATGTCCCGTCGGGCTGCTTTCGCCAGATAGTCATGTAGTTGCCCTGCCCGGCTGGCTTTTCGTCCGTGGCTTTCTCCCTGAACTCGTATGGGCCAGTCGTATAGCCCAGGTCGCCAGCGCGCGAGACATCCGCGAAGATGGGTTGCCATGAGAGCAGGCCGGTGGGGGCTTCTCTCTGGCTCCACGTCTGTTTAGCGTTGACGGCGGTGCGCCCGAAAATTATTCCGTCGTCTGCGGCAAAGGCCAGGAACGCATCCTTGATTCCTTTGGCCGAAGCCGTGCTCGCAAAGTCTCGTTCGGCCTGGACCAGTGAATCGAGTTGCGCCTGCCTCTCATTCTTTTGCGCGAACGCGCCACAGGCGAAGGTCAACATTGCTATCAAGACCAGCAGAAACTTTTTCATCACGCGCTCCACATCCGAAACTTCAAAAAACTTTTTCCGTAGCGATGGAAGATGAGAGGTTCACAATAGCTCGTTCAGTTTATCGCGGAAGAGCGTGAGGGCAATCTTGCCGCCGTCGGGTTCTCCTTTGACGAGGGCTTTGGCGAAGCCCGCCGCCTGGTCCAATGAAACCTTGGCGGGCATCGGCGGCTCGTTCGGGTCAACGGTCACTTCGACGATTGACGGCTTGCCCGACTTCAAAGCCTCTTCAAGCGCGCCCCGTATCTCTTCCGGCCTCTCGACGCTGAAGCCCAGACCGCCGCATGCTTCCGCGAATTTGGCGAAGCTGGGGTTGGTCAACTCGCAGCCGTATTCGGGGTTGCCGAGGAAGACTATCTGCTCCCAACGTATCTGGCCCAGGCTGTTGTTCTTGATGATGACGACGACGATGGCGAGGTTGTATTTAACGGCGGTCAGAAATTCGCCCATCAACATGGTGAAGCCGCCGTCGCCGACGAAGGCTATGGACTGTCGTTCGGGATAGGCGAGCTTGGCGGCAATCGCGTAGGGCAGGCCCGGAGCCATCGTCGCCAGCGTGCCCGAACAACTGAACTTTTGCTTGCCCTTCATCTTGAACTGACGCGCTATCCAGGTCGTGATGGTCCCGGAATCGGTGGAGATAATCGCGTCGTCGGAGGCCAGTTCCGACAACTCCCAGGCGACGCGCTGCGGCTTGATGGGCACGTCGTCGCGCATCGCGCGCTTTTCCATCAACTCCCACCAGTCCTTCATTCCGGCCTGGGCCTTTGCGAGAAAACTCCTGTCCTCCTTGCGCTCTATCAATCTTGAGAGCGCGGCTATCGTCCCCTTCGCATCTCCGACGAGACCCACATCAATCGGATAACGCAAGCCTATGCGGTCGGGCTTATCGTCAATCTGCACGCCTTTGGCCTGGCCCGGCTTCGGCAAAAATTCCATGTAAGGGAAGGACGTGCCGATCATCAAGAGCGCGTCGCATTCTTCCATAGCATCCTGCGAAGGAGCAGTGCCGAGCAGACCGAGGCCGCCCGTCGTCAAAGGATGGTCGTCGGGCAAGACCTCCTTGCCGAGCAGGGCTTTGACAACCGGCGCGCCGAGCTTGTCGGCAATCTCTATCACTTCATCGCTCGCGCCGCGCGCTCCCTGGCCCACGAGGATGACGGGCTTGCTCGATTGATTGAGCAGGAAGGCGGCCAGCTTCAACTCATCTTCTGGAGGGATGGAGAGCGCGTGCGACCAACGGCTCGTCGTAGAGCCTTTGACCTTGTGCATGGAGAGCTTACTGGTCGGCTTCGCCTCTTGATAATCAACCGGGAAGGTGATGTGGGCCACGCCCCTGTGATTGAGCGCGTGTCGGCAAGCCTCGTTCGCCAGCATCTCAACCTGATTCGGATTGATGACCTCCTGGTTGTAGATGGCGACATCATCGAAGAGCCGCGTCATGTTGACTTCCTGCTGAAAGTTGCTGCCCTTGAGGTCGGAGTAGGTCTGGCCCGTGATGGCGAGGACGGGAGACTGGTCCAATTTAGCGTCGTAGAGACCGTTGAGCAGGTGTATGCCGCCGGGGCCGGAAGTCGCCAGACAGCAACCGAGTCGGCCAGTGTATTTTCCGTAAGCGCAGGCCATGAAGGCTGCGGCCTCTTCGTGGCGGACCTGCACGAAGCGCACGCGCTCCTGTCTCGTGCGCAGGGCTTCCATGATGCCGTTGATGCCGTCGCCGGGAATGCCGAAGACAATGTCAACGCCCCATTCCAGAATCGTTTCGATGAGCACGTCTGCGGCTGTCTCTGCCATAGTCTTTACCCCTACGATATGCTTTTCGATTGCAGCCGGTCGTTTATCTTCTGCCCAACTCTGTCTCAAGGTCATCCAGGTAGAGCACGGGCGAGGATGATTCGGTCGCCAGTTCATTCGAGATGGCGTTGCGCCACGCGATGACCTCCACGCGCAGGCCGAAGCCCTTGAGAAACTTGACCGTCTCAAGATAGTCGCGGTCTCCCGCCACCAGAATCGCCGTCTCGTATGCCTGGTTGATGCCGAGCATGAGCATCTTGGTGGCAAGGCCCACGTCCACGCCCTTCTCCGCAGGCAGCGTGTGCGACTGGTTGCAGTGGTTACAGTTGATGGTCTTCCTGCCGAGTTGGTAGAGCGAGACTTCCCAGCGCAGTTGCTCTTTGAGGAACTGGTAAAAGCTGCTCTCGGCGGGCGATGGTGGATTGTGCTCTGAGGCGAAAAAGTAGGTCTGCCAGATTTCGCCGTCCCGTTCCAGATAGCGCGCGAATTTTTCCCAGTCTATGCGCCAGCCCATGTCCTGCTGGCCGTGAAAGATATTGGCGTTGTCAATAAAGCAGATGCTTTTTCCCCTGGTCGCAGACATTCGTTTCGATTCCCCATCCGGTTTTGAATTTGTTCGGGAGAATATAACACGAACAGTCTTGAGTCAGGAGTCAAGGGGCCGCATGAGAATTTCAGATTTGAAGTTTAAGATTTGATGTGCGATGAAGGGGCAACGCTCTAGCCCGCCCACCATTGATGACGGTCGCTCGTATAGCGTCTGCGGCGAGTCCTGAACGTGCGTGTTAAGAAGAACGCCAGAAGGACCGTGACGGCTAAACCCACCCCTGCCCACAGCATGATTCGCATCCCGCCACTATTCTACTTCATAGGGCGCGCGATGGCCTAAATGAGAAGCCGGATTTTGAGAGAGTCGCGCGCGATGATGGCGGGTAATTGCTGAACAGTCGCGGGTAAGTTCGCTTCTGGAAAATTTTAGATTGACTTCGCGTCGCGCGCGAAGGTGAGGCTCCCGGTCCCGCTCTTTCTCATCTGCTGTATGTAGTCGGTGAGGTGCTCGCGGTCTGTCTCCGTCATCTGCATGATGCGCGCGCCGATGAGATACTTGCGCTCGCTGCTCTGCTCTTCCTTGAGCTTATCGTAGCGGACGGGCGCGACCTGTATGTTGACCACCCTGTTGGGAAGTTGGACCATGACTTGCAAAGGATAATGGCCGGTGATGAGAAAGCGATTGCCGAAGCGCATGGATGGCAGGATTAAAGAGAGCCCAGTCTTGCTGATATCGCGCAGGTGGCCGGACATCTCAAGGGAGGCGTGCATGCTGAGTGAGCTCTTTTTCTGGTCCAGCAAAGAGACGCTCAGCGGCAGGCTCATATCGTATCGCCGCGCGTGAATATAACGGCCCAGGAATTTGTAAGCGCGCCTCAAGATTGAGTTCTTCAGCTTGACCATGCCTTTGCACCTCTCTTGCCTGACGTATGAAATTCGGAAAGGACTTGCGATAGGGCACTTATCCAACCCCTTGGACAGATAGCGAGGAGGTAGTCTTCAACCCTGGATGAGCTTTGAAACGGAAAAGCTCAAGATAGTGTACCGGGTAATGCGGAAAGCTACTACAGAATGTGGACGATGAAAGCTAAGTCCTGACTGGTCAAAAGGTTAAACCAGAAAACCACTGGGAAACTAACATTTCATTTTCAAACTGTAAAGAATTTTTTGAAAACTCCGGTAGGCGAGCTAAGCTTAATGTTTCCTTAAAATTAGCAGGAGTAGTCGAAGATTTTGGCGAACGAAAGGCGAACGGAAATCCGCATGTGGAAAATGGTCGGCAGGAGTTGTGGAAAACTTTCGTCAACGGAAAGCGCGGCGGCCTGTACGCGCAGCGACGCGCCTCCATCATGGCCCGTCGCTGCGCATTCAATCTATAGCTCTGCAACCCCGTTTGAGCTCAAACACGTCTGGCCTCTATGACGCTCATCGGCGACGCGGTCTGCGTCACCGTCGTCAACTCGAAACCGGCCTTCGCCAGCAAGGCGCGGTACTCGCTTTCGGTGCGCTCCTGACCGCCGGGGAAGATGAGCATTTCCAGGTCCAGTAATTTGCCCGGCGATGGCGCGTCGCCCTCCGGGATGACCATTTCGACGAGCAGGAGTTTGCCGTTCGGGGCCATCGCGCGATGACAGTTGCCCAGAATCTTGAGCGCGAGCGGCTCCTCCCAGTCGTGAATGATGTGCTTCATCAGGTAAGCGTCCGCGCCCTGCGGGACTGAGGCGAAGAAGTCTCCGGCGATAATCTCGCAACGTTCCGAGACCTCTTCGCGCGACATCACTTTCAAAGCCCCTTCCGTGACCTGCGGAACGTCGAATAGAATGCCTCTCATCATCGGGTTGGCCTTGAGAATCGAGGCGAGGAGCAGCCCGTGTCCGCCCGCGACATCAACCAATTGGCGTATGCCTGTAAAATCGTAGGCGGCGGTAATGGCTGGCGCGACGTGCGCGCTCATGCTGGTCATCGCGTTGTCAAAGATGCTGGCCTCTTCCTTGTGCTCGCCTATGTACGGGAAGAAAGGCTTTCCGTAAACGTGCTCGAATGCGGTCTGGCCCGTCCTGACGCTGTGCATGATGTCGCCCCAGGCGCGCAAGTGCCAGTCCGCACCCATGAAGATGGCGGAAGCGCGCAGAGAGCCCGGCGCGTCGCTGCGCAATCCCTCCGCGAGCGGCGTTAAAGCGAAATAGCCATCGTCAACTTCACTGAAGATGCCAGCTGAGGCCAACGCGCGCATGACGCGATAGAGCGAACGCTCGTCCGTTTTCGTCTCGCCCGCCAGATCGTGAACACTCCTGGGCTGCTCACCGAGCAGGTCCGCGACGCCGAGTTTGGCCGCCACGTAGATGGCCTGCGAGAGCATGAAACCCATAATCATCCCCATCAGCGCGGCCTGCGGCGGCGCGGCTTCCGTTTGATTCTTCTCTATCTTCATCACAGTCAAGATTCCTCTCTTCAAAATGGCTCGTCGTGAGCCTGACTTTCGAGACGCGCTACACTCTTGTGCGGCGGTCTCTATTCACTAACGCGAAGAATCCACGGAAACCGAATCACGAATCTTGATTTTTTGCGGGGCTGGCAGAGGCGGATTTTTGAACGCCGCTCTTGTGCCCTTCAATCAATGCTCAGGGTTCAACTGCCTGTACGCGCTGACGGCCTCTACCGCTCCCTCATGCATACGCTCGGGCCGCACATACAACCAGTGCTTCTCAAACTCTTCATCGCTTATCGCGCCCTGCGCCTCACGCTCTTTATCCTTCAGCCAGTTCTCTGCCCAACGACGCAACTCCGGGTCGCGGTTAAGCGCCATCCGCGCCACATGCGTACTGATTTGTGTGTCCATCACTAATTTTCCATCCCTTTCATTTGATGTTGATTCATAAATGGTCCAACAATCGCGGCAGGTCCAGCAGGAGCGCGACCGTGCCATCGTTCAATTCGGTCGCGCCGCCGATGCCGTGCCAGCGCGAAGAGTGCCGCCCCAACCCGCGCACGAGAACTTTCTGATAACCGTCCCACCCGTCAACCATGATGGCGACCGTGCGTTTCTCTCTACGCTCATCATCACAGTTGATTTTTGGTCCAGAGGAGAAATGCGCGACGACTAGTTGTAAGGGTTGCCCTTCAGCAAGCGTTGACTGCGGCGATTGGCCCAACAGACTTTGAAGCGGAATGAGCGGGAGGCGCGCGCCGCGCCAGCGATACACTTGAGCAGCATGAGCCTGCTCCACGTCATTCATATTCAAGAGGCGCGCGTCCGCGATGTGGCTCGCGTCCAGGCAATAGCGTTGTCCTACTGATTGGACCACGAATGAATGGACGAGCGCGAGCGTCGTCGGCAGCAGTATCTCGAAAGTCGTGCCCGCGCCCGTCTCGCTCCAGACGCGCATTTCCCCGCCCGCATCCTCCAGCGCGTGCTCCACTACATCGAGGCCGATGCCGCGTCCGGAAACGCTCGAAACTGCCGGGGCGGTGGAGAAGCCCGGACGAAAGATGAGACGCAAAGCCTCTCGCATATCGAGCGTCGAGTCCTCGTTGATGATGCCCTGCTCGCGCGCCGCGCGCGTGATGTGCGAAGGGTCTATGCCGCGCCCGTCGTCGGAGATGCGCAGGCGCACGCGGCTCCCTTCCGCGATGGCCGAGAGACGCACGAGGCCGCGCTCGCTCTTGCCCGCGCTCGCGCGTTCGGCAGTGGTTTCGATGCCGTGGTCCACAGCGTTGCGCACAAGATGCAGGAGAGGATCGGAGACGGCGTCTACAAGAGACTTGTCGAGCCGCACGTCTTCGCCCGCGACTTCAAAGGCAACTTCCTTGCCGACCAGGCGCGCGGCCAGCGCGCCCGCACGCGACGCACGCACGAGAGTGCGCGCAACGGGAATCATGCGCAGCGCGATTAATCTCTCTTCGAGTTCGAGCGAGCGGCTGCGTATCTCCGTGACGGAGTTTTCGAGCAACTCTTTGTTCTCGACAAGCGCGCCGCCTGAGAGCGTCAGGTCGAGCGTCGCGGTCGTTCGCTTGAACAGTTCATGCGCAGCATGGATGGCCTCGTCAAGCTCTTCAAGTTCTATGCGGAGGTGCGTCGTTAGAGGAGCAATCGAACCTTGCGTCCTATTCTGGACCTGAAATTCACGCGAAGCCGTTTCTTGCTCAGGCAGAGCAGCGGACGCGCGTTGGTCCTCTTGCTGCGTATACTGGTCCTTTAATGTGTGCGTCGCAATCTCTTCGAGCGTGGCGGGACCGAATGGAGAGACGCGCGCGGCGAGTTCGGTCGCGGTCTCTTCCGTGGCATAGATGATGCGGAATCCGACTTCGCCGGGGCGTGAGACTTCGAGGCCGGGAGAGGCGTTGACGATCTCGCCGTCCGCGTTGAGCGCGTCTTCCAGGGCGCGAAAGCGCGTGTCGAAGTTGACGAGGTCGAAGTTGATGTTGACGGCGAAGAGGCGCGAGCCATCCTGCATGGCCTCGCGCAAGCGTTCCAGTTCATACGCGCTGAGCGAGCGCGTGAGATTCCGGGGGAGCGCGCCCAGGAGACGCGCCCTCATGGCGTGCGCTGCGCCGCCGTCCGTTTTGAGGGAGAGTCTTTTGAGTCGTTCGAGAAGAGCGAGGGGCGGCGGCGGGGTTTCGCCGCGAGCCGTGGCGACGAGCGTTTCGGAGAGCGCGAGGGCCGCGTCAGCGAAGGCTTCGAGCGCGTCGTCGTCCAGCGCGACGCGGCCCAGCCTGACGCCATCCAGCAGGCTTTCAAACTCGTGCGCGAGTTGTCCGACGGTCTCCAGTTCGACCGCCGCCGCCGCGCCCTTGAGCGTATGCACATGACGAAAAATCCGTCCCGTCAACGCGCGCCGCTCACGCCCCACCGCACGACGCGCACGCAGAGCCTCTATGTCGCCGCTCAAGCCTTCGATCAAATCCTCGGCATCGGCCAGGAATTCGCGCAGAAGTTGCTGGTCCATAAAAGAACAGTGACGGGTGACAGGTGAACGAGTGACGAGTGAGAAAAAGCGTTGACGAGCGGAGGAATGATAAGAGACAAGCTATCCCTTCATCGCTTGTCTTTATCTTGTCAACTGTTACTCGTCGCTGGTCACAGCTTTTGAACGCTCGTCATCGTCGTCATCATCATCTTCTTCGGGGGATTCCTGATGGTCTTCGGTGATGGTTTGTGGCTGTTGCTCGTCCAGGTCGCGTTTGATGGCGTCGAGGATGCCGTTGATAAATTGGGTCGCCTCGTAGGTTGAGAAGCGGCGTGCGATTTCGAGCGCTTCGTTGATGGCGACGGTGCGGGGGGTCGGTTCGTGTAAGAATTCATAGACGGCGAGCCGCAGGATGTTGCGGTCCACGATGGCCATGCGCGAGATGCGCCAGTGTTCGGCGCGCGAGCGTATGCGCTCGTCCAACTCCTTGAGATGCGCGAGCGTCCCGGTCGCCAGCCGCGTGGCGAAATCACGCGACGGCGGTTCGACATCCGCGTCGCCCAGTTCATTCCAGTAGGTCCGCACGAGGTCATCCACGCGCGTCTCCGAAACATCAGCCGCAAAGAGCATTTGCAAGGCGCACTCACGCGCCTTACGCCTGGAACCCATAAAGCTTATTTCCCGGTTAAAAAAACAGGATGCGAATCGGGAGGCGTGAGGAATCATCTCCTCCTCCTGCCCACATCACCCCAGCCCGTCCTTGTAAAGATTGACCAACTCGACCGCAGACATCGCGGCCTCAAAACCCTTATTCCCGGCCTTCACGCCCGCGCGGTCAATGGCCTGCTCCAGAGTGTCCGCCGTCACGATGCCGTAAAGGACGGGCACGCCCGTCTCCATCCCTGCATGCGCGATGCCCTTCGTGACCTCGGATGCGATGTACTCGAAATGCGGCGTCTGCCCGCGTATCAGCGTGCCGACGCAGATGACCGCATCATACTTGCCGGAGGCCGCCAGCTTATGCGCCAGAAGCGGAATCTCGAAAGAGCCTGGAACCTTGTACACGGCCACCTGTTGTTCGCTCGCGCCGAGACGCTCCAGCGCATCGAGCGCGCCTTCGACCAGCCGCGAAGTCAGAAAATCATTCCAGCGACTGGCGACCAACGCGAAGCGAAAGCCTTCTGCGTTCAAGCGACCTTGATGAATAATAGGCTGCAAGAGTTTCCCGGGACCACTCCGATTCAGGCGTTTGATGAAAGCATTTTCAGTATAGGCGAAACCCTTCAAGGGTCACAAGTGGAAACCATAGGAAACCGTCACTGCTGTTGGAAGTTTATCAACTGAGGGCGATTAGCTACCTGAACACGGAAAATCCCATGTACAGGATGAACTGATTCAGCCCACGATTCGAGCCGGAGATGTTGCCGTTTGAGATATGGTGCAGCCTGACGCCCAACGTCACGGCTCGTTTCAATGAAGTGAAGATGCGCACCCCGGTCCCGCCTTCGAGCGTGAAAGCAAACTTCCCGGCATCCGGCAATGGCACAGGTTTAGTGAACAATAAACCGCCAGCATTGATATGGACGAAGGGCTTGACCCGCGCTGAGTTCCGCAAATCAAGTTGCAAGCCGAGAGGCACGAGGCCGCCGCCATAGGTCGCCTCGCGCCGGAAGGTCGTGATTGAGCCGGTCGGTGTCATGAGGGTCGTCTCCTGCGTGATATTGTTTGTTGCGACGGCAAGCGGAATAGCATCCAGAGTGTATTGCAATGCCATGCTGTCATTTGCCGCGAGCGTCCGCCCGTAGCGAAACGCCGCGACGATAAACTTGCGCCCTCGCGCTTCATCTTCACGCAAGCCGCCGAAGGCGGTCGTGGCTTGGAAAGAACCGCCGCCCCAGACACCGAACTCGTTTGTCCCGCGCCGTGCCGCGTAGCCCGAATTACCCGTGCTCTTCTGACCCGGCTCAGGCTCAACCTTTGCAGCTTCGCCTATCGCATGATGTTCGCTCTTCGACTGTGCCTGAAGCGAAACAACTCCGAAGAAATTCATTAACAATATTACTATGGCAATGCGCAAGCTCTTCAACATTCGTCTTTTCTTCTCCTGCTCCTGTTTTGAACAACGACAACTCTCTGCGCGACATATCATGCCCGCATCCTAAATGTATAACATTAATGTTCTCGGACTTGCATAGCGAAGTGGTCGAACACATCTGAGGGCGCAAACGCTCAACGCAGAGAGATAGATGATGATAGTGGCTCTTCCGATATTCATACATTTATTTTTGACGAGTCGGAAGGCATGAGAATGCTGGCCCTGTGTCGTGACGGTTCAACTCAAGGGATGAACGATTGCAAAAACTTTCTACGCCCGTCAGGTGCGCTGGCGTTCCAGGTCGCGCACCCGGTCATAAATGTCGCGGTAGTCGGCCTGCATCTGCGTCAGCGTGTCATTGAAGATGCTGAACTTGCGATTGATGTCCCGTAGCCCCGTGTTGACCTCGCGGCGCAGTGAATCCTGCCCCTCACGGAGTTGTGTGACATCCGTCTTGAGTTGTCCGATGTCTTCGACAACCCTTTCCCAGATAGGCCGAGTATCGTAGAGACGCTCTTCGACTTTCTTCTCCAGGCTATCCACCCTTGTGCCAAGGTTCTGGACTGCGCTGAGAATCTGCGCGAGCGCGTCGTTCTGCGAGCCGGATAGATTTTGTGTCAGGTCTGCGCTCATGGCTCTGAATCTCCTTGAGCCTGATTCTAACACCCGGCTCTTGAGCGGGTAAACGCAAAATTTGTTGCATCAGGACGAGAGTTTGGAAGACGCCTTGATAGACACTATGAATGATTCACTCGCCTTTGAAGACGGGGGCGCGTTTTTCCAGAAAGGCGCGTGTGCCCTCGCGCATGTCTTCGGTGGCGAAGAGTTGGCTGAAGAGTTCGGCTTCGAGGGCGAGTCCTTCCACGAGAGTGAGGTCCGGGCCGCGCGTGACGGCGGCGAGGCAGGCGCGTATGGCGAGCGGGGCGAGTCGCGCGATTTCTTGGGCGAGCGTTTCCGCTTCCTGCAAAAGCTCAGAGGGTTGGACCACGCGGTTGACGAGGCCGAGGCGTTGCGCTTCCTCCGCAGAGATTTCGGAGCCGGTCAACATCACTTCCAGAGCGCGATTCTTGCCAACGATGCGCGGCAGCCTTTGCGTCCCGCCGTAAGCCGGAATAATGCCGAGCCGCGTCTCCGGCAAACTGAACTTCGCGTGCGGCGCGGCGAGGCGCAGATGGCACGCGAGGGCCAACTCGCAACCGCCGCCCGCCGCGATGCCGTTCACCGCCGCGATGACGGGCGCGGAGCAATTTTCTATCCGCTCGCAAACCAACTGACCGCGCCGCGCCGCACGCCGCGCCCCTTCCTCATCAAGCCCCGCCAACTCGCTGATGTCCGTCCCGGCACAAAAGGCACGCTCGCCCGCGCCCGTCAGAATCACGGCGCGCAGCTTTTCCGCGTCCTCTATGCGAGCGAACACGGCGGATAGTTGGTCCAGCATCGCGCCCGTCAAAGAGTTCAACTTCTCAGGCCGTTCAAGTTGGACCAGCGCGACGTGGCCGCGCGCTTCAAAGCTCACACTCATAGAAGGTTCATCGGCGTAGGGTTCTTCGGGTCCGTGGTGTAGTCGTAGAAGCCGCGCCCGGACTTGCGTCCGTAGAGGCCCGCGAGGACCATGCGCTTGAGAAGCGGCGGCGGGGCGAAGCGTTTTTCGCGGAACTCGTTGAACATGATTTCAGCGATGTAGTAGGTCGTATCGAGTCCGACGAAGTCTCCGAGCGTGAATGGGCCCATAGGATAACCGCAGCCCAACTTCATCGCGTTATCAATATCCACTATCGAGCCGACGCCCTCTTCAAGCGCGCGTATCGCATCCAGCATGTACGGCACGAGCAGACGATTGACGATAAAGCCCGTCTTGTCTCCGGCGCGCACCGGCGTCTTGCCCAGACGCTTGCCAAACTCTACGGCCTGTTCATAGACGGCCTCGTCCGTCAGGATGGTGCGAACGACTTCGACCAGCTTCATGAGAGGCACCGGATTGAAGAAGTGCATGCCGATGAAGCGTCGCTGCCGTTCGGGCGAAGTCGCCGTCATCATCTCCGTGATGGAGATTGATGAAGTGTTCGAGGCAAAGACGGTTTCCGGCTTGCAGATAGCATCTAGCTTCGCGTAGGTCTCGCGCTTGGTCTCAAGGTTTTCGATAATGGCTTCGATGATGATGTCGCAATCGGCCAACTCTTCAAAGGAGGTCGTGCCCTTGAGACGCCCGCGAATTTCCCCCTGCTGGTCCGCCGTAATCGTGCCCTTCTCCGCGAACCTGGCGAGCGATTTCTCTATGCCCGCGAAGCCTTTATTGATGAGTTCATCCGAGACCTCGCGGACGATTGTCTCAAAACCCGCGCTGGCCGCCGTTTGCGCGATGCCCGAACCCATCAGGCCGCAGCCGAGCACGCCAACTTTCTTAATGTCCATCTCAGTTTTCATCTCCTGTCATTAACTCTTTAGTTGAACGAAATATTTTTAAGACTCGATCTATTTTCCGTCA
>JAXDFO010000019.1:0-15789 GCA_034665545.1 Blastocatellia bacterium | reverse complement strand
GTGGCTATTGACAAGAACAACAACGAGCTTCGCGCGCCGCTTGACAACGAACAGGTCCAGAACGAATTAACAAAAATCGCGCTCACTCCCGATAGCAACGGCAAGGCCAAAGTCGAGCAACTCGATTTCGAGCCGGGCGGCAGTATGTTGTGGCCCATGCTCTTAAGCTGGGCGCCGATTCTCTTCATCGTCGGCATCTGGATTTTCATGCTGCGGCAAATGCAGTCGGGCGGCAACAAGGCTCTCAGTTTCGGTAAATCGCGCGCCAAGCTTTTGAACAACCAGCAGAAGCGCGTCACGTTCAAGGACGTGGCGGGCGTCGAAGAGGCTAAAGAGGAGTTGCAGGAGATTATAGAGTTCCTCAAGGAGCCGCAGAAGTTTCAGAAACTCGGTGGCCGCATTCCGAAGGGCGTTCTCATGATGGGACCGCCGGGGACGGGCAAGACCTTGCTGGCCCGCGCCGTCGCGGGTGAGGCCAACGTGCCCTTCTTCTCGATTTCGGGTTCAGACTTTGTGGAGATGTTCGTCGGCGTCGGCGCGTCACGCGTCCGAGACCTTTTTGAACAGGGCAAGAAGAACGCGCCCTGCATCATCTTCATAGATGAGATTGATGCTGTCGGTCGCCATCGCGGCGCAGGCTTGGGCGGCGGCCATGACGAACGCGAGCAGACTTTGAATCAACTGCTCGTCGAGATGGACGGCTTCGAGTCGAATGATGGCGTTATCCTGATGGCTTCGACCAACAGGCCGGACGTGCTGGACCCCGCTCTCTTAAGGCCGGGACGCTTCGACCGTCGCGTTGTCGTCTCTCGCCCCGATGTGCGCGGGCGCGAGGGCATTCTCAAAGTTCACACGCGGAAGATTCCTCTCGGCGAGGATGTTGACATCAGCGTTATCGCGCGAGGCACGCCTGGCTTTACCGGCGCGGACCTGGCGAATCTCGTCAACGAGGCCGCTTTGAACGCTGCTCGCTACAACAAGAAACTGGTCTCGATGCCTGATTTGGAAGTGGCGAAGGACAAGGTCTTGATGGGCGCGGAGCGCAGGAGCATGGTCATCTCGAACGAGGAGAAACGCGTCACGGCTTATCACGAGGCGGGCCATACGCTCGTCGGCTTGAAAGTCCCGAACGCGGACCCCGTGCATAAGGTGACGATTATTCCGCGCGGCATGGCCCTGGGTGTCACGCAGCAGTTGCCGGAAGGCGACCGCCACAACTACACCAAGGAATATTTGCTGGGCCAGATAGCCATCCTGATGGGCGGTCGCATCGCTGAGGAACTCTTCCTCAACAACATCACGACCGGCGCATCGAACGACATAGAGCGCGCGACGGAACTCGCACGCGCGATGGTCTGTGAGTATGGCATGTCGGAGTTGGGGCCGCTCACCTTCGGCAAGAAAGAGGAGCAGATTTTCCTGGGCCGCGAGATAGCGCAGCACAGGGATTTCTCCGAAGACACTGCCATCAAGATTGACCAGCAAGTGAAGAGCATCATCTCTGAGCAGTACGGGCGGGCCAAGCAGATTATCGAAGAGAACCGCGACACGATGGTGCGCCTCTCCGAGATGCTGCTGGAACGCGAATCTCTGGACGGCGTGCAGATTCGCCGCATCGTCGCGGGCCTCCCGCTCGATGACGACCAGCCGCCCGCTTCCGGTGACAGCGAACGCCAGCAGCCCAAAGAGCCTGCGGCCAAGACGCTCAAGCCGATCTTGCCGCCGATTACCGGCAGCAACCCGGCCACGGCCTAACCGAAGTAACAAGGTAAAAATAAAAAAGGCAAAAGTGAGGGCGCGTCCTTTACTTTTGCCTTTTTACTTTCTACTTTTGCCTTATGAAAAAACGTGAGTGGAAGTTGCCTCAACACACCCTGACCCTCGGCAAGCGCACGCTCGTGATGGGCGTCGTCAATCTCACGCCCGACAGTTTCAGCGAAGGCGGACGCTGGTTCACACGTAAACGCGCCTGGGACCACGCCGAACAGATGATTGAGAACGGCGTGGACATCATAGACATCGGCGGGGAATCCACACGCCCCGGCGCAGACCCTGTGACGGAAGAGGAGGAGATTCGTCGCGTCCAGAAATATCTCAACGTGATGATACTTCTGCATAGCAGGGTTCCTTACTCGATTGATACGACGAAGGCTACAGTAGCGCGCGTCGCGCTCGATGCCGGAGTCGAAATCGTCAACGACATTTCCGGCCTTCGCTTCGACCCTTCAATCGCGGATGTGGCCGCGCGCTATGATGCCGGGCTGATTCTGATGCACTCGCGCGGAACGTTTGAGACGATGCACAAGATGGAGCCCGTCAAGAACATCATGAAGGAAGTCACCGGAGACTGGCGGCGCGGCATTGCCGAAGCCTTGAGTCGCGGCGTCAAGCGGGAGAAGATAGTTCTGGACCCCGGCATCGGTTTTAGCAAGAGCCAGAAACAGAACGTGGAACTGCTGGCTAAGCTGGGCCAGTTAAAAGCGGAGTTCCCGGACTTCCCGCTTCTCGTCGGCACGTCGCGCAAATCCTTCATCGGCAAACTTCTCAATAGCGCGCCTGTCAACAAGCGCGTCCACGGAACGATGGCCTCGGTCACGGCAGCAGTCCTCAAGGGAGCGGACATCGTCCGCGTGCATGACGTGCGCGCCGCCATAGAGACGGTGCGCGTGGCCGACGCGATTAAGAATGCGATTGCTTAGAGGTCGCCTGTTTGACAAGTGTAATGCTTAATTGATAATGAGAGGGAAAGCAACGGTCTCATGTGGTGGAGAAAAGATAAATGACCTTGAGCCAAAAGCTATGGCGCGCGGCGGCGTTGCTCACTATGTTGAGCTTCGTCACAGGCTTCGCCGAGTGCTACAAGCCCGTCACGAAGAATCAACTGCCTTCGCGCATCAAGACGGTCGCCGTCCCTGCCTTTCAGAACAACGCCCTGCGCTACAAGATAGACCACCGTTTCACCGAAGCCGTGATTAACGAGATTATCCATCGCGGCCACGGTCTGCGCGTGCAGGCCGAGACGGAGGGCGCGGACATAGTCGTTGACGGCGTGATTAAGAGCTTCAATTTCGGCGGCGTGCTGCTCGATGATAAAGGGCGCGCGCGCATTTTTGAAGTGACCATCGCGGTGGCCGTGACCGTGCGCGACCAGACGGAGAATCGCGTCCTCTACGATAACCAGAACTACGTCTTTCGCGGCGAGTACGAGTTTGCCAACGACCCGCGCAGCTACTTCAACGAAGAAGACCCTGCGGTCCAGCGCATGGCCCGCGCCTTCGCCGAGAGCCTGGTCTCCACGCTCGTCAACGGCTTCGGAGTGAACAGCGAAAAATGAGCACGCTCTCGCGCGAAGATTTGAAACGCGCGCTCAAGCAGAATCGCATAGACCCGCTCTATCTTCTCTTCGGCGCGGAGGATTACCTGCGCGACCGCGCCGCCCGCGCCATCAGCGACGCCGCGTTGAAGGATGCGCCCCTGCGCGAGTTCAACGAATCAAGCTACAGCCTTTTAAGCACGGACGTGCAGCAGGCGATTGCCGCCGCCGAGCAATTGCCGATGATGGCCCCGCGCAGGGTCGTGCGCCTGACGGATTTCAGCAAGCTGCGCGAGGCGGACGAGGAAGCCTTGATGCGTTACGTGACGAGGCCCGCCGCATCGTCCGTAGTCATTTTCGTCGCAGACGATTTGGACAAACGGCGCAAGTTGAGCAAGACCCTGCTGGATGTCTGCACGGGCGTCGAGTTCGCGCCGCTCGCGGAAGGCGAACTGGCGGCCTGGGCCAAGAATCGTTTGAAAGAGTTGAAGGTCGAGACCGATGAGCGGACCCTTCATCAACTGCTCGCCCTGGTCGGGAGCCACGTCCGCACGCTCTCTAACGAACTTGAGAAACTCGGGACCGCAGCCCTCGGCCACGGGCGCATCACGATGGAGATGGTGGACCAGCTTGTGGGCCGCTCGCGCGAGTTGTCCAACTTCGAGTTGACAGACCATCTTATCGCGCGCAATCGCCAGCGCGCCCTTCAAGTTTTACATCGCATCCTGGACGACGGCGCGGAGCCCGTCATGCTCATAGGTCTCATCGCCAGCAACTACCACCGTCTCGCGCTCGCCAAAGAGTTGATGTCGCAGGGCGCGTCCGAGCAGGAGGTCTTTCGTCTCGTCGGGATGCTCTACGGCAAAAAGCGCGCGGACTTTCTAGCCACCGCACGCCGCACGGAAGCAACCTCGCTCGCGCGCAGTATCAAGCGCATCGCCGCCGCAGACCTCGCCATCAAGACTTCGCAGGCCACCCCGCGCCTTCAACTCGAAATGCTCATCTGCGAACTTTCCGGATGAATCAACCAAGCGGCTTCAAGTCCGGCTCGACCCAACCTTCTTTAGCCCTCGCCGAAGAGATTAATTCCTTGCTGAAATAGTCGAAGATGAGACGTGAATTGCCGCGCGTTTCGATAAGCTCGCTGGCGAGTTGCGCGAGTGGTCGTGTCTCCCCGGCCTGGTCGAGAAAGCCGCGCACGACCTTGAGCCAGAAGAGCGTGATGGTCTCGTGGTAGCCCGTCTCGCCGTAGTGGTTGATGAAGCGCACGAGACCCTCGCGCATCCGGTCAATGGCTTCGCGCTCCTTTAATTTGGAGAGATACCAGAGCGCGACGGTCAGGTGCTCCCTGTGGTTGAAGTCCGCGAGAGGCAGTTCGCAGGACTCGAATTGTCGGACCAGAATTTCTATCTCTTCTTCGCTCAGGTAGGATTGCCCTGCCATGTTCTCTTTGTTCATCTTTCTCGGCCTCCATGCAAAAAAGCGAGGCGGACCGAAAAACTCGATCCGCCTCGCGCCGTGCTTTGCGAACTTGCTGGAAGAGAAACCTTACTTCGTGCCTGCGCTGACCCCGTTGACCCTCCGCGTGAGCCGCGATTTATAACGCGCGGCGGCGTTCCGGTGAAGGACGCCCTTCTGCACTGCCTTGTCAATCGTCGAGATGGTCTGCGGGAGCAATTCGTTCACCTGGTTGGCGTCGCTTCCCGTCAACGCGGCGCGCAATTTTTTGATGGTCGTGCGCAGGCGTGTACGGTTGCTGCGATTATTGACGCGGCGCTTTTCGTTCTGCCGCACGCGCTTTTCTGCTGATTTATGATTGGGCATTTAAATCTCCGTTTCGGTCTTTCTCTTGCTGTTCGATAATGAAAGCTCGCCAAGGTGTTCACAGATAACTTTTCCACTGCAAGCACAAGCGAAAAAGTATAGGCGTTGAGGGCCACCCTGTCAAGGCGCGGAAAGGATGAAAATGGCGTAATCGCTCCATACATCCAGGTTTCGACGCGGGACATCTAAAGATATTGACACCCGCGCGCGCCATGTAGTAGCGTCACATTTGCTTATATGAAAGAGACTTCGAGCGCAACCTCATGGACCCGCACGCGCGGCCCTGAATTTTCATTCCATCGTAAGGAGACTGCTGTAGCTATTGAAGAAGATTGAACTTCCGCCGAGAGGCATGGAGACGCTTTTTGGCGTCCACGATCAGAACATCAAATATCTGGAATCACTCCTGGATGTGCGTATCAACGCGCGCGGCCAGGATCTCACGGTTGACGGCGACCCGAATGATGTCCAGACGGTCGAACGCATCCTGCAAGATTTCGCGGAGCTTTTCACGGAAGGCAAGACCTTCACGGATAAGGAACTGCGCGAAGCCTTCGCACAGATAGCCGAGGACCGGGCCTATTCACTGCGCGACTATTTCACGAAAGCGCGCTTTAACCCCGCAGGCAAAAAGCAGGTCGCGCCCAAGTCCGCCATGCAACGGCGCTACATCGAATCAATCCAGGACAAAGACGTGGTCTTCGGAATTGGTCCAGCCGGGACGGGCAAGACCTACCTGGCCGTAGCGATGGCCGTGCAGGCTTTGATGCAGAAGCAGGTCAACCGCATCATCCTCGCGCGCCCGGCGGTCGAAGCGGGCGAGAAACTCGGCTTCCTGCCCGGTGATTTACAGGACAAGGTTGACCCGTACCTGCGACCACTCTACGACGCGCTCTTCGACCTGATTGACTACGAGCGCGCGGCCAAGCTTTTGGAGAAACGCATCATAGAAGTCGCGCCCCTGGCCTTCATGCGCGGGCGCACACTCTCGGAAGCCTTCATCATTCTGGACGAGGCGCAGAACACTACGAGCGAGCAGATGAAGATGTTTCTGACGCGCATAGGCTTCGGCTCGAAGGCCGTCATCACGGGCGACGTGACGCAGATAGACCTGCCCACGGGCAAGCGTAGCGGCCTCATAGAAGCCGAGCGCGTCCTCGCCAAAGTCGAAGACATAGAGTTCATCTACTTCACCGAAAAGGATGTCGTGCGCCACCGCCTCGTCCAGATGATTATTCGCGCATACGAAGCACACACGACCAAGACCAATATCTGATATGCCGATATCTCCTCTCATCCCCCTTGGTGCGTGGCTGTGGGACAAGTACGGCAAGACCGTCACGGATAAAACTGCGGGCGCGGTTAAGGGGCAGTGGGACAAGTTCAAGTGGAATGATGCGGCGGAAAAATACCGCGCGAAAATCAAAAAGCTCTACGGCACAATGCAGATTATGGGCATGGCCGAGCCGGTCCCACTCGACGACATCTTCACAGACGCCTACATGCTGGACAAGCCCACCGCCTTTGCTCGTTTCGATATTGAGCACTTGCAACAGTTGTTCGCAGACCCGGACGCCCCGCCACCAGAAGCGAAACGAATTAACGGCCTCAGACTAGTTAGGGAAAAGAACAACCTCTTTATCTTAGGTAAGCCCGGCGCAGGCAAAACAACATTTCTGAAATACATAGCCTTACAAGCCGCCGAACAGAATATTGATAAAATTCCCATCTTCGTTTCCCTCAAATACTGGGCCGATTCCGGCCTAGAATTGTTGCCCTTTATAGCGGAGCGTTTCGACATTTGCGACTTTCCTGCCGCACAGCCATTTGTCGAGGAACTGTTGAAAACGGGCAGCGCGATTGTGCTCTTCGATGGCCTTGATGAAGTCAATCAAGAGAGCGGGCACAGGGATAAGCAGACGCGCGCGATGAACAATTTTGTCGAGAAGTATGATCAAACGCAATGCCTTATCACCTGCCGCATCGCTGCCAGCGATTATTCCTTTAAGCCTTTTACTTATGTTGAGATTGCCGACTTCACAGAGAAACAGATTGAAACATTTGTCGGCAACTGGTTTCGCAAGGAGGGAGAGAAGGATGAAGACACCCGCGATAAATTTCTGGCAGAGTTTAAGAAAAACGACAACAAAGGCTTGCGCGATCTGGCGCGCACGCCGTTGCTCTTGACATTGTTGTGCCTGGCTTTCAACGAGACGCTGACCTTTCCGCAGCGGCGCGTCGAAATTTACGAAGAAGCATTAGACGCGCTGTTGAAGAAATGGGACGCATCGCGCAGAATCAAGCGCGATGACGTTTACCGCAAGCTATCGCTGGGCCATAAAGAGAATATGCTGGCACGCATCGCGGCTGAAACCTTTGAAAAAAAAGAATATTTTATCCCGCAGCCGGAACTGGAAAGATACATCGCTGATTATGTCAAGAACGTTCCGCCGCATGACACGAACGAAATGACGGACGGGGAAGTGATTCTCAAAGCGATTGAAGCTCAGCACGGTATTTTTGTCGAACGCGCCCGCGAGGTCTATTCCTTTTCGCACCTGACTTTTCAGGAATACTTTACGGCGAAATACGTTGTCGCTAACGCAGCCGAAGGCACATTGACGAATCTGGTCAAAGAACATTGTGCGGAGGAGCGCTGGCGCGAAGTTTTCCTGCTGATGACAAGCCTCTTGCCAGATGCCAGCCATTTTATGAAGTCTTTCCAGCGTGATGCTAACGGGTTGCTGGAAGGCGACGAAAATCTGCTGTCCCTACTGGCATGGGCCGATAAAAAATCAGTTTCGATTCAAGCTGACCCGTGGTTGATAAGAACTATCTATGTATACATAGAGCTTTACTATTCAAGCCAAAGCCACGCCCTTACCAATGCCCTTGCTCGTGCACGCGACCTCTCACGCGACTCCGTCTTCGCACGCGACCTCGCCCTAGATTTGGACCGCGCTTTCGCCCGTGATCTTACCCTTGCCTTGGCCTTCGACTTAGATCGCACACGCGCCCCCGCCATTGCACGCGATCTCGCGCGCACGCGCGCCCTCGACCTTAAACTCGCCTGCGTCCGCGCCCGTGAATTAGGTTTGAATGAACTCGCTAAAGAATTGGCTGCGCTCACAGTGCCTACCGATAGAGCCGCTACTAAAAAGTGGAATGAGTTTGCAGAACAATGGCGCGCCTTGATGATTAAGCACAGAGATATTGGGCATGAGTGGAATTTAACAGAGATACAGGAAGAACGATTGGCTGATTACCTTAACGCCACTTATTTATTGCAGGATTGTTTGGAGTTGGCTTTTATGCCGCCGGATGAGAAGAGGGCGATGCTGCATAGTTTGTATTTGCCTCCGGCTCAGGCGGGGGATGGGGAGAATGCCTGGGGCGGATGATGGTTGAGGTTGTAAGTCGGCAGCGCAAGGTGCGAGTTGATTGCGAACGTTGGCGGGCGTTTGCGGAGAGGGCTTTGGGGGTTGTTCCTGCGAATAGGGCGGGCGTGACCGTTGCTTTTGTGTCGGATAGGGCGATGCGGGAGTTGAATCGGCGTTGGCGGGGGAAGCCGGGGACGACGGATGTGCTATCGTTTCCGGCGGGGCAGGATGAGTTTGAAAAGGTGGAAGGCTTGAGCCTGGGCGATGTGGTGATTTCGGTTGAGCAGGCGGCGCGGCAGGCTGCGGAGCATGGGTTGGAGTTTGATGAAGAGGTGGCGCAGTTGATTTTGCATGGAGTGCTGCACTTGTGTGGGTATGACCATGAGACGGATGAGGGGGAGATGAACGCGCTGGAACTCCGCCTTCGTCGCCGTCTTGGCATATAATTTTGTCAATGGAACTCGAAATAGGGATAACTTTTCTGTTGCTCATCGGGCTGACGTTTCTGGCTACGATTGATATGGCGTTCGGCCAGTTGAGCGATGTGGGCCTGCGGCGTCTGATTACCGAAACGGAGGAACGCCCGGCCACGCGTTCGACTCCCTTTCTCAAAGAGATTCTTGAGAACAGGCCGCGCTTTCGTTTTACGCTCTCGGCGGCGGTGCAGATTTTTCTTGTCGCCGTCTCGGTGCTCTTGACGACCATCAGTTTGAGTTTCGGGTTGAGCGGCGTGCGCTTGATTTTCGTCTCGTTGGTGGCGGGCCTCATCGTCGCGGGGGTCTTTCGCCAGTTCATCCCGCGTCTCATCTCTCTGAAGAATCCGGAAAAGACACTGCTCCTGTTGCTGCCGGTGGTCCGGCCTTTCTATCGCGTGCTCTCATTCATGGCGGACCCCATGCATCGCGTGTTCGACCGCGTGCGCCACGAGCAGCACCTGACCGAGACGGCAGAGAGCGAGGATGAGGAGGATAACGCGGACGACCTTCAAGCCTTGATTGATGTCGGCGCGGAGGAGGGCATTTTAGAGGAGGACGAGGGCGAGCTTATCCAGTCCATCATAGAATTTGGCGATACGCGCGTCAGCGAAGTGATGACGCCGCGCACGGGCATCGTCGCGCTTCCCTTGAGCGCGACCGTGCGAGAGGCGCGCGATGTGATTATCGAATCGAAGTATTCGCGCCTGCCCGTTTATCGTGACCAGATTGATAACGTGGAGGGCATCATCTACATGCGAGACCTGCTGCAATGCTGGTCCGAAAATAGGGAAGATGAGACAATCGCGCCGCTCGTCAGACTGGTCTACTTCGTGCCTGAGACCAAACCCGTCGCGGACCTCCTGGAAGAGATGCAGAAGGCGCATGTGCAGATGGCGATGGTGATAGACGAGTATGGCGGCGTCGCCGGGCTGGTTACGGTCGAAGACATACTGGAAGAGATAGTCGGCGAGATTGAAGACGAGGACATAGGCCAGGAAGAGATCGTACAGATGATCGAAGCGAGCGACGGCTATTACGAAGTGCCCGGTTCAACCGAGATAGGAAAGATAGAACGCCTCTTCGACATGGAGATAGAGGCAGACGATTTCACGACCATCGCCGGACTCATCATCGGTGAAAAGGGGTCTGTCCCGCACGCGGGCGAGCGGCTCACGTTTCGCGGCCTGGATGTTGAAGTCCTCGACGCGGACGAGCGACGCATCAACGTCGTGCGACTGCGCCGCGCCTCCGAAGAGACCGAAGCGCAGGCGGAAGGAAGAACTGCATGAGCGAGACGAGCATGCTGGTCCAGATAATGAAGACGTGCCAGCCGTTGCCTGCCACGTGCGAGGCGTGCGGCGAGAGTTTCGCTTGCGGGGCGAATACCGGCGGTTGCTGGTGCGGCGAAATCAAGTTGAGCGACGCCGTCCGCGAGGAACTTCGCGCGAAGTACGGGCGTTGCCTCTGCCGCGCATGCCTGGAAAAACTGGCCGTCGCTTCGAGCGTTGAAATATTAGAGTCAGGACAGGGGGACAGCGAACTTGGCACGTCATGCTGACGCACTCTTTCATCCGGCCTTTTTAGACCCGCGCTGGACCAACGCCCTCAACCCATACGACGAAACTCCGCCGCCCACGCACAAGGCCACGGACGCGCCGCTCAACGAGACGCGCAGCCGCGACTTTGACATCCAGCACATACGCATCGCCCTCAACATTAACCCCGCGCATAAAAGCATCGAAGGCGCGGCCACCATCACGCTCAGTCCCTTTCGAGAGGGACTCGATAGACTGGAATTCGACGCGTCCGAACTCAACATCAGCGAGGTCAAGTGCAAGGGGCGCGCGCTTGAGTTTGAGAGTTATCCTGACAAGCTCATCGTTTATCCGAAGGAGCCTTTGGCGCGCGGGGCCAGCCTTAAGCTGAACATCAACTACAGCGCGCGCCCGCGTCGCGGCCTCTTCTTCATCGCGCCGGATGAAGCCTACCCGCACAAGCCCGTGCAGGTCTGGTCGCAGGGCGAAGCCGAGGACAACCGCGCCTGGTTCCCCTGCATAGACTCGCCCAACCAGCGACAGACGACCGAGACCATCATCACCGTCCCCGAACAATTTCTGGTCCTCTCAAACGGCACGCTGCTTTCCGCAAAGCATGATGCGAGGCATGCTAACAAAACCTTTCACTGGCGACAGGACCAGCCGCATCCGGCCTACCTCGTATCAATCGTCACCGGCGAATATGTGGAGGATTTGGTCGGCACGTTTAAGGGCCGTAACGGCAGCGTGCCCGTCCTCACCTACACCTACGCCGGGACGGAACGCGAGGCCCGTCGCCTCTTCGGCAAAACGCCCGCGATGATTCGCCACTTCTCCAAAATCTTCGGCTACGAATATCCCTATCAGAAATACTCGCAGGTGGTCGTTGACGAGTTCATCTTCGGCGCGATGGAGAACACTTCCATCACGACCTGCACGGATCGTTGCCTGCATGATGCGGTGACGGAACTCGATTTCAATTGCCATGACATAGTGGCCCACGAGTTGGCCCATCAATGGTGGGGCGATCTGGTGACGCCGAAATCATGGAAGCACCTCTGGCTCAAAGAGAGCTTTGCGACCTACGCGGAGGCGCTCTGGCTTGAGCATGTTTCCGGGAAAGACGAGGCTCGCTTTTGGCAGGTCCAGGAATTTAACGTCTACCTCTCGGAAGACAGAGACCTGCATCGCCGCCCGATTGTTGATGCACGCTACGAATTTCCCTTTGAAGTCTATGACCGCCACACTTATCAAAAAGGCGGACTCGTGCTCTCGATGCTGCGGTATGTGCTGGGCGACGAAGATTTTTTTCTGGTCCTTAAACATTTCCTCAACAAGCATGCCTGGCAGAGCGTCGAGACCAACGACTTGAAAGTTGCGATAGAGGACGTGACGGGGCAGAATCTCGATTGGTTCTTTGACCAGTGGCTCTACGGGCGCGGCTATCCTGAGTTTGAAGTGAAGCATGTTTACGATGGCGCGAGCAAAGTTTTAAAGGTCCAGATTAAGCAGGTCCAGAAACGGGACGACGGCACGCCCGTCTTTCGTCTCCCCGTAGATATAGAAGTCACGGGCAAGAGCGGGCCGCGCCTCTTTCGCGTGTGGGTGGAGAAGGCCGAGCAGTTGATTCAAATTCCTTTCGAGACGCGCCCTCTGGCCGTCGTCTTCGATGCGGGCGAGAGGATTCTCAAGACCGTCAGGCATGAGAAGTCGAGGCAGGAGTTAATCTATCAACTCAATAACGCGGGTGAGTTCACGGCGCGCATGCGTGCGGCGCGCGACCTCCATGCGTTCAAGGATGAAGAGACCGTGAGCGCGCTCAAGCGTTCGCTCTTGAGTGATGCGAGCGGGCCTGTGAGGATGGCTGCGGCGGTGGGCCTCTGTGGAGTCGGGACCGTTGAGGCGCGTGATGCGCTCATCAACGGGTTGAAGAAGAATGATGAGGCGCGTGTGCGGCGCGCGCTCGCCTGGTCGCTGGGGACATTTCGCAATGACGGGCGAGCGATTGCCGCTTTGAAGGACACCATCAGGCGCGATGCCAGTTATTTCGTCTCGATCTTTGCGATGCGCGCGTTGGCCCACGCGGCCTGCGAAGAGGCTTACGAGACGCTCATCGGGCAGCTTGGCAGGGACTCTTACCAGGACGTAGTGCGGGCCAGCGTCTTCGATGCCCTGGCGATTGCGAAGGACCGTCGCGGCGTCGCGCTCGCGTTGGACCACACGGCCTATGGCGAGCCGCCTTCCGTGCGCGTCGCCGCCACGCTCTCGCTCGGCAACCTGGGCAAAGAGCATGCGGAGGAGCGCGAGGTCGTCTGTCGAAAACTGTTGGAGCTATTGGAGGACAAGGCGTTCCGCGTGCGGCTCGCGGCGGTGAAGGCTCTGGCCCTGCTCGGAGACGAGCGGGCCGTTGGCCCATTGCGCGCGCTCGACGGGCGCGAGGCCGTTCACATTCTCAAGAGCGCGGCGCGCGCCAGCATACGCAAGATTGAAGAGCAGATAGAGAAGGGGAAAGATAGTGGCAAAAAAGAGAAGTAAGTTTCTGGGCGGAAAGCGAATTGACCCGCAACCGATTACGCGCGAGACGACGCTCGCAGACTTGATTGACGAATCCTTTCAAGCCTACAACGCCGCGCGACTGCGCGAAGCCTGCCAACTCTTCACGCAGAAAATGCTTGAGCCGGATGTGACGGTCGGCGTCTCCATCACGGGCGCGCTGACGCCTGCGGGCCTCGGCATCTCCGCGCTCATCCCCTTGATTAAGGCCGGGTTCATAGACTGGATTATCTCTACGGGGGCGAACCTTTATCACGACACGCACTTCGGCATAGGTCTCTCGCTGCACCAGGGCAACACGCAAATCTCCGACATAGTGCTGCGCGAGGAAGAGGTCGTGCGTATCTACGATATCTTTTTCGACTACTCTGTGTTGCTAGACACGGACGCTTTCTTTCGCCAGATGATAGGGGGCGAAGAATTTCAAAGGCCGATGTCAACGGCGGAGTTTCATTACCTGTGCGGTCGCTACGTGCGCGAGCGCGAACGAAAATTGGGCCTGGAAAACAAGTCGCTGCTCGCCGTCGCTTACGAGTACAGCGTGCCCGTCTATACTTCCAGCCCTGGGGATTCATCCATTGGCATGAACGTCGCGGCGAAAGCCTTGCAGGGAAATAAGCTGGCCTTCGATCCTTCGCTCGATGTCAACGAGACCGCCTCTATCGTCCTCGCGGCCAAGCGAGGCGCGATTCACGGTCGCGGCGATAAGGGAACTAAACATGGCGGTCGCTCTGCTGTCTTCATACTCGGCGGCGGCAGCCCCAAGAATTTTATTCTCCAAACGGAGCCGCAGATACAGGAAGTGCTGGGCATAGACGAGCGCGGGCACGACTATTTTTTGCAGGTCACGGACGCGAGGCCCGACACCGGCGGGCTTTCCGGCGCGACGCCGGGCGAAGCCGTCTCCTGGGGCAAGGTGGACCCTGAACGCCTGCCGGATGCGGTCGTCTGTTATGTTGATTCGACGGTCGCGCTGCCGCTCATCACGGCCTATGCCCTGGCCCGCCACGAACCGCGCGAGCCGAAACGGCTCTACGACCGGCGCGCCGAATTAATGGACCTCTTATTGGCCGAATACAAAAAATCGAAGAGAAGATAAGGAAGGGTTGCCCGGAGGGTTATGACTAAGAAGATAACAGACGAACAGCCGCGCGTGTATTTCGATTGCTCGAAGTGCCCCGCGTTCTGCTGCGCGATTTACGAGCGCGTGCAGGTCTCTAAACGGGACATCAACCGGCTCGCCAAATATTTCGGGGTGACGGTCGAGGCGGCGACCGAGCGTTACACGAAGATGCACAGTAACGAGCGCGTGTTGAGACGCAAGAAAGACCCTATCTTCGGACAGGCTTGCCAGTTCCTTGACCATGAGACGCGAGGTTGTACAATCTATCATGCGCGCCCGGCGGTCTGTCGTGAATACCCTGACCGCACGCGCTGCGCCTACTACGACCTCTTGCAGTTCGAGCGGGAACAGCAGGATGATATAAATGTTCTGCCACTGGTCCAGATTACCTTCCGCAAGGTTGAGAAGAAAGTCATCAAGGACCAGAACGGCAGCGAAAAAATCTGGGAGTGGAAGAAGGAAGAGCAGTGACGAGTGACGTGAAGAAGTTGTCTTAACCTGTCACTGTCTTTATGGAGGGCTGGGAGATGCAGGAATTTCTATCGAAGATGATCGGGCACAAGCTGGACCTTTTTTGTGTGGGCGCGTTGAGCCTGCGCGGGGAGGCGTTGGAGGTTGACGGCGGCCTGTTGTATTTGAAGGACGAAGAGGAGCGCGTCTGTTATATAGCTGTAGACAAGATAGTGGCCGTGTGGGAGGCGCAGGAAGATGAGCATCGCGCGGGCTTCGTCTCAGGCTCTCTCAAATAATCTTTGAGAGAGCGAGAGAGCGCGGTTGAATTAAGGGAGCGTTGAAAATTTTGAAGGCCGACGCCTGTGGCATTCAGGCGTCGGCCTCATCTGTTATTGCTGCTCGGTGCTATTCGCCCGTCAACTGCGTGGGCAGTGGGATGCGGCGGAAACCGTCTATGCGGCTGAGCCAGTAATCGTTGAAGGGTGAATAGGTGACGCCGTGATGGCGCGAGGCGTGATAGAAACCGTGTTCGTCGGCGACGATGCCTATGTGTGTGAGGCCGCTGAAGAAGACGAGCGTGCCGAACTTGTGCTCTTCTTCCTTGCTCGCGGGCGCGAAGCGCGACCAGAGGGTGCGCGCGCTGCCTCTTTCAAAGGTGATGCCGACCGATTGAAACGCGCTCCAGACGAAGCCTGAGCAATCGAAGACGCGCGGGCCGGATGCGCCCCACACGTAGCGCGCGCCGATGCGCGTGTCAATCGCGCTGGCGAGCATCTGGTCGAAGCGCATCACACCCGCCGAACGCGTGGCGAGCGGCGCGGCCTTCGGCAACATCTCGGAATCCGCAGGGGCATAGTCGTCCGGCTCCGCTTCAGAGATGATGACGATGTCGTTGGCGAGTTGGCTGAGACCCATCTCGTTCGTCACGGCGGCGACCTGGCGCGGGCGCGTGGGTTCTGATGTGGTCTGTGCGGCGGTGTTGACGGCCAGCAGGCTGAGAGCAAAGCAGACGGCCAGCGCGCAGGGGAACAGAGTTTTGGGTAAAGTCATGGACGGGGAACGTTTCCTTTTAAACTAATTTTCGTTTCTTGCTTTGGGGAACTGCTTGTGTGAGGCGGGACTTACCTAATCA
>JAXDFO010000018.1:0-6819 GCA_034665545.1 Blastocatellia bacterium | reverse complement strand
CTGTCGCATGGACGGCGCCCCGGGTCAGCTTCCACACGAGCCAGCTGTCGATCGTGCCGAAAGCAAGTGTCCCGGCGGCGGCGCGATCGCGCGCGCCGGCGACGTTGTCGAGTATCCACTTCACCTTCGTGGCGGAAAAGTAAGGATCGATTACAAGACCGGTCCTGTCATGGATCCGCTCCGCGTGCCCGTCGGCAATCAGAGCGTTGCATAGCGAAGCCGTCCGACGATCCTGCCAGACGATTGCGTTATAGACCGGTTCGCCGGTGACGCGGTCCCATACGAGTGTCGTCTCGCGCTGGTTAGTGATGCCGATGGCCCTCAACTCGCTCGCCAAGACGCGCGCCTTCGAGAGCGCGTCCTTGACGAGCGCGATGCACGAGAGCCAGATTTCGTTCGCGTCATGCTCGACCCATCCGGGCCTCGGGTAATACTGCTTGAACTCAGCGTACGCGCTGGCCCTCACGTCGCCCTCATGGTCGAAGATGAGAACCTTCGTCCCCGTCGTTCCCTGGTCAATTGATAGTATGTAACTCATCGAGAGCAATTATGAGGGATGAAGGCGGAAGGATGAAAGAAAAACTATTCGACGGTTGAATAGCTCATCTCTCATCCTTCATAATTCCGACTTCCGACTTGCTTTTCAAGTTTGACTCACCGGCGGATTTAGCGTAGATACGTCTTGTTCGACCGAACATCCTAAGCCTAAGAGACAAGCTATATTTTATGAGAAAGCTTTTTTTGATTCTCCTCTCGGCGTTGCTCGCGTTCGGCGTGGCGGGTTGCAGGCGGCGGGGCGGAGCGGCTTCGACCAATGGAGGCGCGACGCTGTCCGGCGACTCCCACGCATCCAACCCTAACTCAAGCGGGACGGAGAACGCGGACGGGACCGGCGAGCCGCCCGTTGAAGAGACTGCGGACCAAAAGGACGCGCGCGCCCTCTTCGACAAGGGCAACGAGCTATACAGAAACGACCGTGACAAGGAGGCCGTCGAAGCCTTTAAGCAGGCGGTCACTCTGGACCAGGAATTCGCCGAGGCTTATCTCAAGTTGGGCCTCGCCTATGCTGCGTCGGGCCAGGCGGATGAAGCTAAAGAGTCTTATCAGAAGGCTGTGGACGCTTATAAGAAACTGGTCAAGCGTGAGCCGAAGAACGCGGACGCGCAGTTCAACATGGGCATGGCCTACTATAAGCTGGGCAAGCCTGATGAGGCCGTCAAGGCTTACAAGCAGGCGGTCAAGCTTGAACCCGACGACGGCGACATGCATTACGAACTCGGCCTCGCGGAGATGAAATTGGCCCAGTATCAGGAGGCCGTCAACGACCTTCAAAAAGCCACCGAACTCGACCCGGACAACTTTCGCGCGGGCGAAGCCCTGGACAAAGCAAAGGATGGATTGCAGCGTTTGCAGGAAGCCAGGAAGCATTACGAGGAACAGATGAAGAAGCAGGACACGGGCAACAAGAATAAGAACCAGAACGGAAACACCAACTCGAACACGAATTCGACGCCCGCGCCCGCGACGAGTCCGAGGCCCAACATCAAGGGTGTGTAGGAAGGAGAGAGGATGAAAGCGCCACTGCCTGAGAACGAGGCGGCGAGGCTTGAGACGCTGCGCCAGTATGAAATTCTGGACACGGACCCGGAGGAGACCTTCAACGATCTGACGCGTCTCGCGGCCTACATCTGCGGGACGCCGATTGCGCTCATCACTCTCATTGACATGAACCGCCAGTGGTTCAAAGCGCGCGTCGGCATGAGCCAGCAGGAGACCTCGCGCGACATCTCCTTCTGCTCTCACGCGATCCTGCAAACGGGTCCGTTCGTCGTGCGCGACGCGATGGACGATGCGCGCTTTGCGAAAAATCCGATGGTCCTTTCAGACCCCTACATACGTTTCTACGCGGGTTCGCCGCTGGTCACGCCGGAAGGCTTCGTCCTCGGCACGCTCTGCGTGATTGACCGCGTCCCGCGCGACCTCTCGCAGGAACAGGTCGCCGCGCTGAGAGCACTCGGCAATCAGGTCATCACGCAGCTTGAAGCCAAACGCGAGATAGCCTTTCTCACGCGCACCCTGGACAAGTACAAGCGAGCCACGGAAGAGTTTCGCGCCAGGCTCAACGAGCAGGGAGAGGCTGGCGCGGAAAAGTAAGACTAGATAGCGCGTTGCTCTGTTGATAAGAGAAACGCTTTCTCGCGCCTCTTCATCTTCCGAATAATTTCTCACACCAAATAGTGCCGGACGTGCACCATCTAGGATAAATAGTTTTTCCTTCATCCTTAATTTTCCAGAAAAAAGCCGAACAGAATATCTCGCGCATGATGAGAGGCGGGCACGGGCACGCCTTTTGCTCAGGGGCAATTAATAGATTAAAGCCCTCGCCAAAGTGCTTTTCTCTCCGAACACGCCGGGCGACTTCGGTTGTCCCTTAACACTCTTCGTGTGTTCGCGGGCGAGTGGCTCTCTCCGTTGAAACGAAAGATAAGGAGCATAAACTTTATGCGTTCCACCCGACACTTCTCCAAAGCTTTCCTGCTGATGCTCATCACGCTCTGCGCCGCGAACGCGAGCGCGGCTGTTGATGATAATGATGATTACAAAGACGAATATGACGTGACGGCGCGCGTCGTGCGCGTCAGTCTCCTGAGCGGCGATGTGAGCCTGCGCCGCGCCGGGAATAAGGATTGGGAGAGTGCTCGTCTCAACTTTCCGCTCGTAGAGGGCGACACGCTGGCGACGGGCCGCGACGCGCGAGTTGAGATACAGATTGACTCGCGCAACTTCGTGAGGCTCGCGGGCGATTCGGTCCTGCGCCTCGTCACGCTGCGCGATGAAGGCATCGCCCTGAGCCTCACGGAAGGGACCGCGACGTTGCGGCTCGCGCGCTTCGACAAGGATCATGAGTACTTCGAGATTGACGCGCCGCGCACGACGCTCGCCGCAGAGCAGGGCGGGCTGTATCGCCTGGATGTCTCGCGCGAGGGCAACGTTCATCTCACGGTGCGAGACGGCGGGCGCGCGCGCATCTATTCGGAGACCTCCGGCTTTACGCTGCGCGACGGTCGCACGGCGGACCTTCTCTTCGATGAAGCGAACGAGCCTGACTGGCAGTTGGCGAAAGCTCCCGGCTTCGACTCCTGGGACGACTGGGTGGACGGGCGCGAGCGTTTTCTGGTCCAGCGTCTACGCTATGACAACCGCGACCGCTATTACGATAACAACGTGTGGGGCGCGGAAGAGTTGGACGCTTACGGCGACTGGTCTTACGCGGGCGATTACGGATGGGTCTGGCGTCCGCACGTCACGGTCATCAACAACTATTACAACTGGGCTCCGTATCGCTACGGTCACTGGACCTGGTGTCCGCCTTACGGCTGGACCTGGGTCGGAGATGAAGACTGGGGCTGGGCTCCTTATCACTACGGACGTTGGGTCTACTATAACAACAACTGGTGCTGGGCTCCGCGCGGCTACGGCTATCACTACTCGCGCGCGTGGTGGCGACCCGCGCTCGTCGCCTTCGTCTTCCTCCCAGGCTCTTACGGCGAGCACGTCGCCTGGTATCCTTTGACCTACGGCCAGCATGACCCTCATTCTCGTTCTTACCGGCAGAACAAGCCTGAACGCTTGACGCCCCTGCGCTCGAACGATGTGGCGAGGCTTGAACGCATCAACCCCGCAGCCCTGCGCGCCGTGACGACGCTGCCCGCGCGCAGTTTCGGACTGGACAACGCGCGCACGCAGCCCGCGACAGACGAACTCGCGCGCCGCGCCATCACTGGCGACCCTGTGCGCGGTCGTCTCCCGATTACACCCGCCAACGCTGGCTCCGCTAATAACGTTAACGGCCCGGCTGGTCCAATAACTGGCAGGCCCACTCGTCCCGCGCGCGGCACGTCATCACCGTCTACGCTCGTCCCTGCGGCCACTCTGCCGGAACGCCCGACCGGAGCGGCTGCGCGCAGGGTCGGCGCTCCGCTCGATGATGAGCTTCGACGCGCGCGCCTCTATAACGGGCGCGAGCCGCGAGACCTCTCCGGCGGCGCGGAGCAGATAAACAATCGCGGCGGCGGCGGCACGCAGGACGTGCGAGACAGGGACACGGGAGCCGTCACGCGTCCGGCGCGTCCAGCCGTCGTGCGTCCGGTAGACCAGAGACCGCCCGCGACCGGAAGCAACGGTAGCGAGCGCGGAGAGTCCAGAGAGCGCAGGCCGTTGCCAGAACGCCGTCCCTCGCCCGACATGCCGCGAACAGACCAGCCTGACACAGGGCCGTCCAGAAACGCGGGCGTCATTACTGGACCAGACAGGCCCACGCAAGAGAGGCCGGTGGAATCGGAGCGTCCCGCTAGACCAAGCAGGCGTGAGCCTGTGGACAGACCTGAGCCTTCGGATAGAACCGAGCGGAGAGAGAGACCTGTGGACAGGGAAGAGCAGCCCGCGCGTCAAGAACAACCAACGCGGCGTGAACAGCCTGCGCGTTCCGAGCCGCAAAGGTCCGAGCCGCAAAGGTCCGAGCCTGCGCCGTCCAGACCCGAACCTCGTCATGAAGACCCGCCGCAACAGAGAGAGCAACCCGCGCCCTCTCGTCCTGCGGAATCTCCGAAGTCCGAGCCGCCGCGAGAACGCGAACGCAACGACGCGCCCGCGCGTCCCTCTCGTACATCGAGCAAAGACCCCGGACGGTAGAGCACGCTCGCCGAGCGCGGCGATTAATCAAACGGATGACGGCGGCAACGTTCATTAAAAAAAGACAGCCGCCACTAACAGAGAGACACATGAAGGCAAGGGATGAAGGCGAATCGAGCGAAGGTGAAGCGGGGGCTGCCGCTTCACTTCACGCTTGCACAGTTTTCCTTTTGCCTTCATCTCTCTGAATTTTTTCCGGCCCGACTGAAAGGAAAAGATGATGAGACACATGGCACGAATTTCTTTCTTGATGATTCTCTTCTCCGCATGCGCGGCGTTCGCACCTGCACAGGAGCGACTCCGCACCGTCAATGCTTCCGTTAATACTTCCATCAACACTTCCGTCGAATCGAGCATCGGCGTGAACGCGCGTGCCTCCGACCCGACGTTCATTCCCGCAGGCTCTAAGGTTTACGTCAACGAGATTAGAGGCTTCGAGGGCTTTGAGAACTATCTCGTCGCGGCCTTCAAAAAGAAGAAGGTGGACCTGCTCGTGGTGACTGATAGGTCGCTCGCGGATTTTGAGATTACCGGCTATTCCGAATCGCAGAAGGCCGGTTGGGCCAAGATTATTTTCAGCAGTGGCCTGCCCGAAGAGGAAGCCAGTATTCAAGTCGTCAATTTAAGGACCAGCGTGGTCGCTTTCGCCGTCGCCTCGTACAAGGTGGACGCCATCAACGGCAAGAAGAGCACCGCAGAACATCTAGCCAAAAACCTGCGGCAGAAAATGGAAAGAGACCTCAAAAAATAGACGGGTTTAAAAATCATGCAAGTCGCACGTTTACTTCTTTATGTCCTCGCCCTGATTATCGCCTTGACTCTCGGCGCGTACATCTGCGCAATCGCCACGAGCGCGCAGACGCGCACGGAGAGCGCGCCGCGACCCGACACGCAACGCGCTCTCAAGGCACGCGCCGCCGCGCCCACTGACCCGCCGCGCAAAGGCGGCCACCTCACGCTTGAGAGCAATGCGTTGAAACCTTTGCGTCTGGGCTCAAGCTCTATGAGCAACAGGCAACGCCCCCTCGCGCATCGCACTTCCGCGCCCGCGCTGGCGAACTCCGTTTCGGGTTATGAGACGGCTCCCGCCGCCGCGACGCGCATCGGCGCGGGCACGCCCTTGAGTCTCATTCTACACACGTCGCAGTTGAGCAACACTTCATCCGCCGGAACGGACGAACAATACTTCGACCGCGATGTTGATTTGGTGGCCGATGAGAGAACGACTTTCGATGCGAGCGGCGGCTCGTTCGACATCGCTGTGGGACGCACGGGCGCGCGCTACGAAGTTTACACGGCGACTCTCAACAACGTGGTCGGCGGTTATCTCACCGTCGGCCTCGACACCAACGGCGACTACGCGCGCGACTCTTCGAGCACTTACGACCTCAGACGCGATTTCAATTTGCCTTCGGCGGCGGCGGTCGTCTCCGGCACTTCCAAAGCGGGCCGCGAGTTCGTCATAGTCTCTTCTGGCGGCTATTACAATCGCAGCAATCCGAACGACCCGAACAACGAACCGACGGCGGGCGTCGTCCTGCTCGTGCGCGACTCGACCAACGGAGGCTTTGATAACACGCGCTCGCGCGAACTCGTGCGCGTCGGCAGCAACCAACTCAACAACGCGAACGCGCTGGCCCTCATGCCCAACAACGACCTGCTCATCGCGGACTTCGACTCGGACGAACTGCGCATCATCCGCGACACGAACAACGACGGCGTGCCCGACACGCTCGACAACCAGGCGTATTATTCTTATCGCTTCTCGAACGATGCACCGCTCGACATCGCCGTTAATTCGCGCGGCGTCGTCTTCTCACATTCATACGGCAACAACACGGTCATGCTCGCGCTTTATGATGATAACAATGACGGCTATGCGGACGTTGACGAAGTTGCGGCGGACGGTCTCTCGCTCGACAATAATCTCTTTCTGCACGGGCTGACCGTTGACAGGGAGGGCAACGTCTACTTGATAGAGGACGCTTCGGGCGCGAGCGATACTGTCGCGCTCGGCGGCAACGGCGGGACTCCGCTCGTTGATGCTTTCCCGGACCCGGCCCTCAACGGTTTCCTGCGCGACGGCTCTCTATACGCGATAGCTGACCTCCCAAATTCGCAATCGCT
>JAXDFO010000017.1:0-8104 GCA_034665545.1 Blastocatellia bacterium | reverse complement strand
GATAAACCTGTCTGTGTTCCAGCACACATATAAAGATGAAGGCGAGCACACACGGGACAGGCTCTGATGCTGTATAATCTTCATTCTATAAAGGAGCCAAGATAAAGCCCAGGGCGGATATAAGACCGCGACAGGCATCCGCCCTCGATGGACAGGAACCGGATTGACTGTCAAGCAGGAAAAGTTCAGCCGGTTGCCATCGGCATGACATTGCGGTTGGCCCATGACTGGCTGGCCCGAAATGTTGACGTGCAACCAAATCGCGCCTTCAGTGCATCTAATGTACTAGTTGAAAGATAACAGCCTTCTCTCGCGCATCAGCGGTGATGCGCCCCGCAGCCTCAAAAGCAGGCGACGGCGTTTTTCGGATAGTACGAGAGCAGGCTCATTGCAAATTTAGAAGCCGCTCTTTTGAGCACTCGAACGCTACGACTCGCGCTGCTACCGTTAGGCCGACCCCGTCTGATTCGCAAGCTTCTCTTAACACTCCCAAAGGGGAGAGGTACACATTCATGTCTATGAAACTTTATGTTGGCAATCTCGCGTTCCAAACTTCGAGCGAAGATTTGCAGGAATTGTTTGCTCAGGCCGGAACGGTCGAGTCTGCTTCGGTCATTGAAGACCGCGAAACCGGTCGCTCACGCGGCTTCGGCTTCGTCGAGATGTCTACTTCGGAAGAAGGTCACAAGGCGATTCAGCAATTTAACGGTGTGGACGTGGGCGGGCGCGCGTTGAATGTCAACGAAGCCAAGCCGCGCGAAGATCGTGGCGGCGGCGGAAGCCGTGGCGGTTTCGGTGGTGGTCGCAGTAACGGCGGCGGTGGTCGCGGCGGCAACTCACGCTACTAATTCTGACGCTGGCTACTTCCGGCGACTCTTTTATACAAAGCCTCCGGCGCGAATATTCGTCCGGGGGCTTTGTCTTTGGGTCTTGAAAGTGAAGAAGGGGAACTCTATGGAAAAGCAAACATACACGGTCGGTGAGCGTGCGGATAAGTTATGCACAGTCTGCAAGGAGGAACGTGGTCATGTCATCACATCCGTCACTAAACGCGGCCAGATTTCGCGCGTCAGTTGCCCGAAGTGCAGCACCGTCAGCACCTTCAAAAGCAGCACGCGCACGGCCCCTCGCCTGTCATCACAACCCCCCACGCCTTATGACCGAACACGTAAGTACCAGGCCGGGCAAACCATGCTGCATACGACGTACGGCATGGGCGAAGTCACGGCGTTAATCGAGCCACAGAAGATAGACGTGCTCTTCCCTGACAGGGTGCGGCGTCTCATTCACGCGCGCGCTCAGTAATAAATTCCGTCGCGCCTGTTTCCTCACCATACCTCTCCTTTAGCACAAGCCCTCTCAACGAGTGATGAGCAGATGTTCATCCGGCAATCACCCGTATCAATTCAAAGCCGGGCCTCAACGGACTCTTGCCAGTGCATATTGATTGACTCAACGCTGTATCAAGCGTATGGTCAGGCAGCTTTCGGCCATCTATCGCAACCCTGCACAAGTTAAGCGGAGGTCATCATTCAATGAAGCCATTCTCGCCTTGTCATAATCATGTTCGACTGACGAACGTTTCAGCTTTCAAGTATTACTCCGCGACCATCACGCTCCTGTTGATTGCCTTCGGTTCGATGATGGTGTTCGCGCAAAAGCCATCGCCATCCCAAACGACCGGCGCGGGCAATCAACAGAAGCGCGACCTCGGCCTCGCAGATGATGCTGCAAATAAACAAGCCTCTTCAAACAGCGCGACCGCGAGCGCGGGGCGGCCTAAGTTGGTCTTACAGACCGGGCACACCCTGATGGTCTGGAAGATTGTCTTTAGCCCTGATGGGCGGCTCCTGGCTTCATCAGGTTTCAATGATGGCGCAATCAAGCTCTGGGATGTCGAGAAGGGACGGCAGTTGCGGACGCTGCCGGGCCATACCGGAAGCGGGAATGCTTTTTACGGTGGCGTGACGGCCATCGCCTTTAGCAGCGATGGAAGAATGCTGGCCTCCGGCGGCGCGGACAACACGATTAAGCTCTGGGATGTGACGACGGGCCGTGAGTTGCACAGGATGTCTGCCTCCGGCGGCTCGCTTGCTTCGACGACCGGGATAGCTTCGCTCGCCTTCAGCCCTGACGGGCGCATGCTCTTATCCGCGCACGGCGACGGCAACAGGCTCTGGGACGTGGCGACGGGACAGGAGTTACGCACGCTGGTGAGCGATGCCGCTTTGATGAGCGTGAGCGGCGGGGCGGCCTTCAACGCGGATGGAAAAGAGGTGGCCGCGCTCGCGTATGGTCAGGAGGCACAGGTCAAGTTCTGGGATGCGGCTTCGGGGCGTGAGCTACGCACGGCGGAGTTGTCGGGCCAACCTCTGCTCATTAACGGCAGCCCGTTCAGCACTGACGCCGCAGGGCATCTGCTGGTCACGACAAAAGATGAAGAGAAGTTAAAACTATGGGACGTGACTTCACAGGGCAAGCCTCGCATCCTTTCTACCGCGAGCGGGACGAACGCGTTCGTCAAGTTGAGCCCTGACGCGCGCCTCTTCGCTCTCGCCAACGGAAACACAGTTCAACTGCGCGAACTTGAAACCGGACGTGAGCTTCGCACGCTGGATGTTCCTCATACTCTGGACATGCCGATGGATGGAGTCTACGGACTCGATTGGAGCCCGGACGGGCGCACGCTGGCGACCGGCGGCACGGACGGCCAGATAAGGCTCTGGGAAGTAGCCACCGGGCGCGAGGTGCGAGACCTTGTGGGCCACAGCAACCCGGCCTTCAGTGTCGCCTTCAGCCCTGACGGAACGCGCCTCTTTTCCGGCGACAAAACAATCTGGGAAACGACGACTGGGCGCGGCCTGCGCTCGCTTGCCGGAACCATGAGTTCGCCTCTCGGCACGATGAGCCAGGACGGACGCTGGCTCGCAGAATTAAGCTTGAGCAACAGCCAGGTCAAGCTCTGGGATGTCGTTCAAGGGCGGCCCTCTTTCACGCTCGCCTTGAGTAATGATGTCATCGCTCAAGGGGCCGCCTTTAGTCCAGATGGAAAAGTCCTGGCGGTCTTTTACAGGGCGGGCCAGGAGCGCGCTCAGTCGAACGCGCAGCAAACCGCGCAGTCGAAGCCGCAGCCGGATGAAAGACAACAACCGAGCGCGGAGGATATGAAGAAGGCGCAGAAAGAGATGCTCAAGGCGATGAAGCGCGACCCGCAGGCGTTGCTCAACGCGGCGCAGAGCAATCCCGCAGAGCTTATGAAGATTCTTAACCCACAGCTTGGCGCACAGCCTGGGATGACGACGCGTCCGAATAATCCTGAGTTTCAAATCAAGCTCTGGGACGTGGCGACGGGCAGAGAGTTGCGCGCGCTCAACGGCCATGCTGGACCAGTAAAGTCAATCGCCTTTAGCCGGGATGGTCACAAGTTAATCTCCGGCGCGACCAACGGCGAGGCCAAAATCTGGGACGTGGAATCTGGCCGCGAGGTCAATTCGTTGGGCGCGCAGGGGGCGAATGCTGGCTCAACTATGATGGCTATGACGCCTCTCAATCAGAACGAGGTCAAGGCGGTGGCGTTCAGCCCTGACGGTTTTCTGGTCGCCATCGGTAGCAAAGAGATGTCTTCAAACTTTAATCCACAGGCGATGATAAGCGCGGCGATGGCTAAAGCGAATACGCGCGGGAGCGGCGGCAAAGGCGCGCAGAGTCCTGCGGAGATACGGAAACAGACAGAGGAGATGATGAAGAACATGACCTTGAGCGTGAAGGGGCCGGTCAGGGTCTGGAATGTGTTGAGGGAGGAAACAGTGCTGACGCTCGAAGGCCATGCGGACGGAACGGACGCGCTCGCATTCAGCAGTGACGGGCGACTGCTGGCGTCGAGCGGAGGCGACAGCGCTATCAAGCTCTGGGACGTGGCGACGGGCAGAGCCTTACGCACTCTGAATGGTCTCACGACGAGCGCGAACTCTCTAGCCTTCAGCCCGGATTCTAGAGTGCTCGTCTCAGCCAGCTACGATGGCACGACGCGTCTATGGGACGTACAGACGGGAGAGCACCTGGCGACCCTAGTCTCTCTCTATGATGGCGGCGAGTGGCTGGTCGTCACGCCCGACGGGTTGTTCGACGGTTCGCCCGCCGCGTGGAATCAAATCCTCTGGCGTTACGCGCAAGACACTTTCAACGTCGCGCCTATCGAATGGTTCTTCAATGAATTTTATGACCCCGGCCTGCTCTCGGAGATTATGGCTGGCAAGAGGCCAAGAGCGCCACACGACATCTCTCAACTGGACCGCCGCCAACCGAAGGTCAGGCTCGTGCCCGCAGACACACAGGCTGGTCCAACTGACAACGCTTCGACGCGCGACCTCAAATTAAAGATTGAACTCGTAGAAGCTCCCGCCGATAAAGAGCACGCATCTGGAAGCGGGGCGCGCGACCTGCGCCTCTTCCGCAACGGCTCGCTGGTCAAGGTCTGGCACGATGACGTGTTGCGAGGCACGGATGGCAAGGTCACTTTAGAGACCAGCGTTCCTCTCATCGCCGGAGAAAATCGTTTCACCGCTTATGCTTTCAACCGCGATAACGTCAAGAGCGTGGATGCCGTTCTGCCCATCAACGGAGCGGACAGCCTCAAGCGAACTGGCACAACTTACATCCTCGCCGTCGGCGTCAATAACTACGCTAACCAGCAGTACAATCTGAAATACGCGGTCGCTGACGCGCAGGCGTTCGGCGAAGAGTTCGCGCGCCAGCAAACAAGGATGGGAACGTCCACGCGCGTCGAACTCATACAGCTTCTCAACCAGGATGCGACCAAAGCCAACATCCTCGCCGCGCTCAAGCGACTGTCGGGTGAAGCGGCGACGACGCTGCCCACTGGCGCGCCGGAATCTCTGCTCAAACTCAAGCCAGCGCAACCCGAAGACGTAGTGATTATTTATTACGCGGGCCACGGCACGGCCCAGCAGTCCGCGTTCTACCTGATTCCTCATGACCTGGGTTATCAGGGCGAGCGCACAAAATTGGACCAGTCCGGCCTCGACAGCATTCTCGCCCACAGCATCTCGGATAAAGAGTTGGAGCAGTCGCTTGAGACGGTTGACGCGGGTGAATTGCTGTTTGTGATTGATGCCTGTAATTCAGGGCAGGCGTTGGAAGCTGAAGAAAAACGGCGTGGGCCCATGAACTCGAAAGGGTTGGCCCAACTCGCCTATGAAAAGGGGATGTACATCTTGACGGCGGCGCAAGGCTATCAGGCCGCGCTCGAAGCGGCGCAACTGGGTCACGGCTATCTGACCTACGCGCTGGTCGAGGAAGGTCTCAAGAGCGCGGCAGCCGATAAAGCTCCGCACGATGATCGAGTGTATGTCCGCGAGTGGTTGGACTACGCGACGGAGCGCGTGCCGTTGATGCAGGAAACCAAGATGAAAGAGACGCGCGGCTTCGGCTTCGCGGAGGGTGAAGAGAAGAGCGATGATTCAACCAGGCACGCTGTTCAACGGCCCCGCGTCTTTTACCGTCGTGAGCTTGAAGCGCATCCCCTGATTGTCGCTAAACCATAAAAGTTGAACAGCCGCGATGTTCCTTTACAGGGAGTCGAAGAACATTTCGTCAACATAACACCATCCCCATTCTTCGCCCGGCTCGAATGATTTGATGATCGGGTGGTCCGTTTTATGGAAATGTTTTGTCGCATGCCTGTTGGGCGAATCGTCGCAGCAACCGACGTGGCCGCACTCCATACAGAGGCGAAGGTGGACCCACTGGCTCCCGATTCTCAAACAGTCTTCGCAACCGTCCGCGCTGGGTGTGACCTTGCTGATTTGATTCAGATGTGTGCAGTTATTCTCCATCGCATTCTCCGTTTGGCTTCTATCCTTATCAGGGCGATTGCATGATTCACTCTCAGACTTCCGCCTCTTTATTCTGCCTATGACCGGGCGCACGCGCAATCTCAACAGAGGGCTGTGCGCGTCCTTCTATTAGAAGCCAGGCGAACAGCGCGCTCACGAACGCGAGCGCCGAGGCGATTAATATGACGACGCGAAAGCCGCTGACGAAAGACTCTTCGATGCTGCGTGCGACAGCCAACTTCGTCTCATTCTTCAACTCTTCCGGAATAGAGATTGTGGTAAGCCTGCTCTCCTGCGCTTCGAGTTGAACACGAGCCTCCGCAGGCAGGTCTAATGATTGTAGACGGGCATTGAAATTTCGCGCGAAGGCTCCGGTCATGATGATTCCGAAGACCGCGACGGAGATGAGTCCAGCGGTGCGCGAGACCGCGTTGTTGATGCCTGAGGCGGTGCCTGAATGTCGCTCGTCAACTGCGCCCATCACGGTCGTCGTGAGTGGCGCGACGCTCGCCGCCATCCCGAGGCTCATCACTATCACCGCCGGAAAAAAACTGGTCCAGTAACTTGGCGCGCCCGCGCCGGGCAACATAAACAGGGCGAAGCCCGCGCTCGCCACGATGGGCCCAACGACGAGCGGCAACTTCGCGCCGTAGCGATGGACCAGCCCGCCCGCCCAGCGCGACAAGAAGAACATCGTCAGCACGAAGGGGAGCAGCGCGGCCCCTGCTTGCGTCGCCGAATAGCCCTGCACCTGAATCAGGTTGAAGGGCAGAAAAAACATCAACCCGCTCAGCGCGCCGTAGAGAAAGAGGGTCAGCAGATTTGCTCCCGCGAAAGTCTGTGAGCGAAAGAGAGCCAACGGCATCATCGCCCGTGGGCCGCGCCGTCGTTCGACGATAATAAATAAAACGAGCAGCAAGACTCCCGCCGCGAAGCTCGCTATCACACGCGGGTCTTTGAAGCCACGCGCGCCCGACTCAATCAGGCCGTAAACGACTCCACCCAGTCCCAACGTCGCCGTTGCCGCTCCGAGGATGTCCACGCGCGCTCCTGCGCTCTCGTCCAGACTCTCCGGCACGCGCCACCACGTAATCGCCAGCACCACAGCCGCCAGTGGCAGGTTGATAAAAAATATCCAACGCCATGATGAATGCCCCACGAGCCAGCCTCCGAGTACGGGACCGATGCCCGCCGAGATGGCCGTAAAGCCCGACCATGTGCCGATAGCCCGCCCGCGATCTTCTTTAGAGAATGATGCGCTGATGATAGCGAGGCTTCCCGGAACAAGCATGGCCGCGCCCACGCCTTGCACGGCGCGCGCTGCGATAAGCTGAACGGTCGTCTGCGCCATGCCGCACCCGGCGGAAGCAATCGCAAAGAGCAAGAGGCCCGCAGAGAAGATGCGCTTTCTTCCAAGCCTGTCACCCAGAGAGCCGCCCACCAGAATCAACGCGGAAAGCATCAGCGCGTAAGCCTCGACAATCCACTGCGCCCCGGCAATATCTGTTCTTAGCTCACGCTGAAGCACCGGCAACGCGACGTTGACGACCGTGCTATCAATGAAGGTAATGCTAGACCCTAAGATGGTCGCCGCCAGCACCCACGGCGCAGCCCGTTTGGAACATGGAGCATCTGCTAACCCTGAGCGAATCACCGCCTCATCACATGGCGCTTTACCGATAGTCGTCAAGTATCGCCTCCACCGGGAACTAGCTTCATCCTTGCATATAGTATAAACGCGAGAGTGCCCTTCACGCTTGTAATGAGCGTGAAGGGCACTCTAGTTATACACTTACATGTGCGGTGTGGCGAACACAAACCTCGCCGTGCGGTTGATAAAATATAAGGTTGGGCTCTCTATAATTCATTGCGCCGGAACGGACTGAAGTTGTATTAGGCAGCTTACTTTTGGTAAGCTGGCCGACGAATCCAGTAGCATTCTTCCTTTCCTTTCTTCCATGCAGAGCACCAGTTGGATTATCAATCTTGACAGGCTCCAGGCGGAAAGCGGTCTCGATTGGGCGCGCGACTTTCTCTCTCATTACGACACTTCGCAACTGGCGGAGATGCGGCTCAGCCAGGGACGCAACGGTTCCGGCGGCGTCTATGGAAAATGCTGGTATCCCTCGCAACGCTCCATGTACTATCGCATCTGCTGCTATGTGCCCGGACCATTTCCATATCGAATCGAGACGCGCCAGCCGCCCATCTATCGTCTGGCGGACGGCAGTTGGCCTCCCCTCCCGGCG
>JAXDFO010000016.1:0-13371 GCA_034665545.1 Blastocatellia bacterium | reverse complement strand
GAAGCCGAGGCCGAGTATGAAGCTGCCGAGGTAGAGCGGGTTGCGCGTGTAGGCATAGGGGCCGGAGATGGCGAGCGCGGCGTTCTTGCGTATGTGCCCGGCGGACCATGCGCGCAAGAGCAATCCTAAGATGGCGACTGCGCCGCCGATGGCGAGCGTGATGGCTCCGGGTCTCGCCAGCAAGATAAAGAGCGCGCCGCACAGGAAACCGAGCGGCACGCGCCAACGCTGCATCCATGTCCCGCCTCTACGTGCCAAGCGAAATCAACTCTCCTTCAACACGCGACGCGCGCTTTAACCTTTCGCCCACCGCCGCCAGCACGCGCTCAACTTCAATCTCCATACAAATCCACTGCGAGCATGAACGCCTGTGACAGTCCGTGCGACAACCTATGTCCGCGCGCTCGACGCAGATGTCTGCCGGGCGCGGGCTGCCGTTGCGCCACCACTCTGTTGGCCCGAAGAGACCGATGATGGGCGTGCCCGCCGCGATTGCCAGATGAGTCGGCCCCGTATCGCCGCCCACATAAACGCGCGCCCGCTTCGCCAGCGCATAGAAGCCCTTGAGAGAAAGACTGATCGCACGCGCTCTCCCCGTGCGGCTCGCGCCGAGCACGCTCTCGGCCAACTCTCTTTCGCCCGGTCCATAAGTCACTAAGGAAGCGAGACGATAATTGGACCACAAAGCATCTGCCAGCGCGCCGAAACGTTCCGCGCTCCACATCTTCGTGGGCCAACCGCCGCCAGGGTTCAAAATAGCAAACCTCTCATCAACCGACGCGACGACCCCCGCCGCCTCCGCTTCATGCTCCCGCGTCGTGGCGATGGGAAACACGTACTCCGCCGGGTCCGCCGGAATCTCTATGCCGAGCGCGACCGCCGCCAGCGTGAGATTTTTAACGATGACGTGGGCGGGTTTCGGCGTGCCGATTTTTTGATGGAGTAGAAAACGGCTCGCGGGTTCGCGCAGGGCTTCATGAGAGAAACCGTAAACGCGCCTTGCCCCTGAGAGTCTGGCGATGGAAGCTGATTTGAGAAGTCCCTGAAAATCGAGCGCGGTATCGAAGGCTGAGGCGCGTAGCCGACGCAACTGCTGGCGCAGTGCCAGCAGCGTCTCCCCAGACATCGGCCAGCGCCTCAGTGCCTTCGTGTCCACTTCGATGAGACTATTTAAAAACGGGTTGTCCCGGAGAATTTCCGCCGTCCGACTCTCCACCACCCAGTTGATTTCCGCGCCGGGCAGCGCGGCTTTCATCGCCGCCAACGCGGGCAGCGTATGCACTATGTCACCTATGCTCCCTAATTTGACGATAAGAATACGCATAAAAACAGTGGTCAGTTGAAGGTGGACGTTTGCCGGTCGCGGCGGGTTGCCCGCGCACTTCTCACCCTTCGCTGCTCACTTTCTTAACCATCTCGGACGATGAATGATTCTTGGGGTCGCCGACAATCGCCACGCGCCCACCGTAAGAGCGTACCACGTCCCGCTCTGGAACGGTCTCGGCGGTGTAGTCCGTGCCCTTCGCGTGTACGTCGGGGCGCAGGATGCGGAGCAACGCTTCGACGGTCGGTTCGGGAAAGATAGTGACGAAATCCACGGCGCGAATCGAGGCTATGATTTCCGCACGCTCCCGCTCGGCCACGAAGGGACGGCCCGCTCCCTTGAGCGCGCGCACCTGCGCGTCCGCGTTAATCCCGACCACGAGCATGTCTCCCAAAAGGCGCGCGCCCTCCAGATAACGCACATGGCCTACGTGCAGAATATCGAAGCACCCGTTGGCGAAGACGATGCGCGCCCCGTCCCGCCGCGCAATCGCCACCCGCGCAATCAGGCGATTCCGGTCCAGAATCCGCGAAGCCGCGCCCGCCCTCAACTGTTCATCCGTTTGAGACATTCCAAATTTATCTTTCTAACGATGAAGGGAGGATAGCAGTTCATGACTGCTGATGTTGGCCGTGCCGCGTTTCATGACGACGAGGCCGCCCGCGTAGTTCGCTAGATGCGCCGCCTCCGCGAATGACGCGCCGGAGGCGAGGGCGAGCGTGTAAGCGGCGATGACAGTATCGCCCGCGCCCGTCACATCAACAGGCTCCGACGCGCCGACGGCTTCTATGTGGAGGGGCTGTTCAACGCCCGCCTCGCAGAGCATCATGCCGCGACTGCCGCGCGTCACGAGCAGGGCGCGATAACCCAGTCGCTCTCTCAACTCCGCGCCCGCCGTCTCCAACGCGCCGCTCTCGCAAAGCTGTTTGCCGAAGACGCCTTCAACCTCGTCTTCATTCGGAGTCGCGGAAGTGAAGCCATGAAAACTGGCCAGGCTGAAACGAGAATCAACGAGCACGGGCGTGCCTCGCTCTAAGGTCGCTTCGCGCACCGCCGCCGCCATCTCTTCGTCCGCCACCCCATAATTGTAATCCGAAATGATGACCGCATCGGCCCCACTCGCTTCCTCTTTAAGATGCGCGCGCAAACTCTCTCTCACGCCCTGGTCCAATAATGGCCCGCCCTCATAATCAACGCGTATCACTTGCTGACGCGTCGAATGAATCTGGCCCGCGAGGATGCGCACCTTTGTGGTTGTCCGCGTGCCCCCGTGAGAGACGACGCCGCGACATTCGACGCCGCCCGCGCGCAATTTTTCCAACAGGCTCTCGCCAGCCGCGTCCTGCCCCAGGACGCCGATTAGAGAGACTTGCGCGCCGAGCGAGGCCAGGTTGGCGGCGCAATTGGCGGCCCCGCCCGGCGTCGTTTCCGTACGCTCGTGGCGCAGGATAAGGACGGGCGCTTCGCGCGAGACGCGGCTGATTTCGCCGTACAGGAATTGGTCCGCCAGGAGGTCGCCCACCACGACCACCCTGCGTCGCGGAAAACCCTCGACTATCGCCGCCAACCTTTCCTGGTCCACTTATCCGCTCCTTAAGAAGATGAGAGATAAGCTATAGCTTATCTCTCATCGCTCATCACTCGTCACTCGTCACTCAATTATCTTCCGCACGGCTTCCAGCAAATCCTCCGCGACGAGGTCCGGCTCCGTGGTCCAATCGGCGCGTTGAAATTCCCATTCGCCGCGCCCGTAGCCGCTCAGCACGAAGGCCGCGCTGACGCCCGCGTTGCGCGCCAGTTCGATGTCGCTGTAACGGTCGCCCACCATCCAGCTTTGCGCAAGGTCAATCTCCAACTCTTCAGCCGCGCGATGAATCAGTCCGGGTTTGGGCTTGCGGCAATCGCAATCGAAGCGATAAGGCGGTTGGCCCACGGACGGGTGATGCGCGCAATAGTAGATGGCATCAAGGCGCGCGCCGCCGCGTTCCATCTCCGCGCGCAGAACATTATGCACGGAGCCGATCATCTCCTCCGTAAAATATCCGCGCGCGACGCCCGCTTGATTAGTCACCAGCACGGCGAGCCAGCCCGCCTCGTTCAACAGCCGCACGGCCTCAGCAGAGTATGGAAAGACCCGATAGCGCGAGGGATGATTGACGTAACCTATCTCCTCCGAAATGGTCCCGTCACGATCCATGAAGACCGCGCGCCGCTTCATACTGCAACCTCTGTGTGCGCCCGCTTCATCATCGCAGAGGCGCGCGCGAAGACTTCATCAGGCGTGATGGCGGTCAGGCAGCGATGGTCAATCGGGCAGTCGCGCAGCATGCACGGCGCGCACTCCGGCGGGCGACGTATAACCTGCGCGCTCCGGGAGAAGGGACGAGTCGTGGTCGGGTCCGTTGGACCAAAAATAACCAGGGTCGGGCGTTCGAGGGCGGCGGCGATGTGCGCCGGTCCAGTGTCATTCGTGACGAGCAGGTCCGAGATGCTCAAGACCGCGACGGCCTCCGCCAACTTCGTGCGGCCTGTGAGCACGATGGACTTGCGCCGCATACGTTCCGCGACCGCGCGCGAGACTTCCATCTCTTCCGCAGAGCCTACGAGAATCACGTCCGCTTTCATCTCATCCACGAAGCGGTCAGCGAGCGCGGCGTATCGTTCGCCGGGCCAACGTTTCGCGCGGCTGTTGGTGGAGCCCGGACAGAGCGCGACGAGCGGACCTTTCATGCTCGCCCCGTGCGCCTTCAACAACTCAACGGCCTCCAACTGTCGCGCACCGCCCACGCGCAACTCGAAGCGCGGTTCCTGGTCCAGCACGACGGAAGAGCCGCGCAAGAGCTTTTCCAGTTCGCTGATGATGTTGAGATAGTAAAAGACTTCATGCCGCTCATTGTGCCAGGAGGGAAGCGGCAGCGCGTGCGTCAGCAGCGCGCTCCTTCCATCCGTGCCGTAGCCGACGCGCGCGGGCACACGCGCGAGCGCGGCGATGAGCGCGGCCTCAAAGGCGTTCTGAAAAAGGATGGCGAGGTCGAAGCGACGCCCGCGCCATTCGCGCGAAGCACGCATGACGGAACTCAAAGCGTTCCCGCGCCTCTCATAAACGAGCAGGTCGTCCAGAAAATCCGCGTCGCGGAACAGCTCTTCGGACCAGGAACGAGTAGCGAGCGTGATGTGCGCGTCCGGCAACACGCGACGCAATTCGCGCAGGGCCGGAATCGTCATCACCGCATCGCCCACCCAGTTGGTCCCGCGCACGACGACGCGCTTGATGCTTTCTACTTTCAATTCGCTTCTCTTCACTAATCACTCACAACAAACTTCGCAAGCCCTCTTCGATATTGATGGTCGGTTGCCAGCCGAGTTCCTGGCGGACGCGCGAGAGGTCCGAGATGTAGTTGAAGGGGGCGGGTTGCGGCATCTGCGCCGCGTCGTCTATCAAGGGTTCAATCTCGATCATGCCTCCGATGGTCTCGACGATGCGGCGCAGGCTGGCGGAGTTCTCGCGCCCGCCGCCCAGATTATATAGGCCGTGCGGGAGCGCGGAATCAATAAAGGCGCGGCAGGCGCGCGCGAAATCTTCCACGTGGAGAATGTCGCGGACGGGCGAGCCGCCGAGGGGCAGGCGTATTGGCTGGCGTCGCTTGACCGATTCGACGTAGTGCGTGACGAAGCCAGGCTCGTTGCCTTCCGAGGGGCGCGCGTAGATGTTCGAGAGACGAAAGATGCAGGCGCGCACATCACCAGCGCGCGCGTAAAAATCAACGTATCGCTCGCCCATCAACTTGGACCATTCGAGCGCGGACTGCCCGCAATAATCGGTCCTGCAATTCTCAGGCACTTCGCTGTAGCTGTCCGCGAAAGCGCCGTAGACATCCTTCGTCGAAGCGTAGATGAAGACGGAGTTGGGCCGCATCCTTCGCAGCAGGTTGGCCGTCCCTTCGGCGTTGGTCCGAAAGGATTGTGCGGCGGCAGCATAGCTCTTATCGAGATGGGCCGCGAGATGAATCACCACGTCGTAATCGGCGACCAGCGACACGCTTTCCTGGTCCAGAATATCCCTGCCCACCCGACGCGAAAAATCGTCCGCATTAAAAAAACGGCGCACGTGCGTGCCCAGATAACCGCTCCCGCCTGTCACTAAAATTTTCATCAACTTCTGACTCTAGACTCTAGACTTTAGACACTAGACTTCGGACCCTTTTATGTGTCGCGCGCGAGTTTAATCATTTCGACGAGCGATTCCGGGCGGCCTATGGCGACGAGCATGTCGCCCGCTTCGATGTGCGTCTCGCCGGAAGGATGATAGAACATCTCGCCGCCCTTGCGTCGGATGGCGACGATGACGATGTCGAGGGCGGCGCGAATATTCGTGTCGCGCAGCTTCTTTCCCGCGTAGACGGATTCAGGCTCGACCTCGACTTGCTCGAAGCCCACGTCCAATGTTTCGGCGGCAATCGAATCCATAAAGTCCGCGACGGCTGGCTTCATCAACGCCTGGGCCATGCGATGGCTGCCGATGAGAATCGGGGAGATGACGCGGTTCGCGCCCGCGCGAATCATCTTCGGCTCGGCCTGCTCTTCGACGGCGCGCGCGACGATGTGAAGGTTCGGGCCGAGGCTGCGGGCCGTGAGCACGACGTAAACGTTGTCGGCGTCGTCGGGCAAGCAGGCGGCGAGCCCGCGCGCTCTTTCCACGCCCGCGTCCTTCAGAGTCTCTTCGAGCGTCGCATCGCTGACCAGGACATGCGCGCCGCTCTCTATTAATTGGACCACCTTGTCCCTGTCCTTTTCGATGACGACGAAGGGACAGGAGGCGCGCTGCATCTCTCGTATAATGCGCGAGCCGACGCGCCCCGCGCCGCAGATGATAAAGTGTCTGTCAAGCTTGTTCATTTCACGATGGCGGCGACGCGCGCCGAGGGTCGCCAGTATTTCCCAGTGGACGATAGACTGCACTGTGCTGGTCAGTGCGTAGGCGACCGCGCTGACGCTGACGAGCATAAAGATCGCGGCGAAGATACGCCCGCGCCCGTGCGAGGGAGTGATATCGCCGTAGCCGACGGTCGTGATGGTCTGCGTCGTGACATAAAAGCTATCGGTCCAGTTCCAGTCTTCGAGCAGGTGAAAGCCGACGGTCCCGAAGGCGATGGCCCCGACCAGCGCGATTAGCGCGTAGCGTATGCGAAAGCCTGTTCTCGTCCTCAAACGCTGGCCCGGCGGCATACGAACTCCTGTCTCATCTGTTGCATCAAACCCGTTGGCGACGAACCTGTCACGGTAACGAAAAGGGAAGGGCAGTGTCAATTCCAGGTAGACAGTGGGCGTCAAAAGAGATTATCGTTGAAATGATGAAGAAAGGCAGAAGCCAGAAGCAAGGCGCGCGACGGTTTTCGCTTTTCTCCTGGCTCCTGGCTCCTGGCTTCTGACTCCTGTCACGCGCTCGTCCTGTTCTTATGGCCGTTCGTCATCCACCACCAGACCGCGTTCCGCCTGTGGCCCGCAAGGGCGGCCCGCGCAGACCCCCGCGCATCGTCAAGTACGAGGAGCCTGCGCAGGGCTTCGTGCGTCGCTGGGCGAGACGCATCTTTCGCCCGCCCGTCATCATCGCGCTGGTCCTGCTCACGACCTTTTCGATAGGCGTCTTCGGTTATTACTGGTGGACCTTCTCCAAGCGCATAGACCGCCTCTTGAGCGGGGAGATTTTCACGCGCTCGGCTGGCATCTACGCCGCGCCGAAAGAGATTCGCGCGGGCGAGAATATCTCCACCGACGACCTCATCAACTATCTGAAGCACACGGGCTATGTGGAGAAGACGCAGCAGGCTGATGATGCGCGCGGTCGTTATAATCTGGACGGCGCGACGCTCGAAGTAGAGCCGGGCGCGGCCAACATCATTGACGGGCAGAAGACCTTCCCGCGCCTGCGCATACAGTTCGCGCGCGGCGGCAAGTCAATCGCGGCCCTCAACGATTTACAGACGAACGCGCGCCTGGATAAAGCGCAGCTTGAGCCTGAGCAGATAAGCTCTGTGACGGGCCGCGAGCGGGCCAAGCGTCGCGTCGTCGGCTTTCATGATTTGCCGCCGCAACTGGTCAAGGCCATCACGGTCACGGAGGACCGCACCTTCTTCGAGCATTACGGCGTCAACCTGCGCGGCATCCTGCGCGCGCTCGTGCGCCGTTACGATGCGGACCCTAACTCGCCCATCGCGCGGCAGGGCGGCTCAAGCATCACTCAACAACTCGTCAAGAATCTGCTGCTCTCGCCGGAGAAGAGTCTCAAGCGCAAGGTGGCGGAAGCCTACATGTCAATCATTCTGGAGACGCGGCTCTCTAAGGAAGAGATTTTCGCGCTCTACTGCAATCAGGTATATCTGGGCCAACAATCCGGCTTCTCCATCAACGGCTTCGGCGAAGCGGCGGACGCCTATTTCAATAAAGACATTACGCAACTGACCCTGCCCGAATCGGCCTTCCTCGCCGGATTGATTCGCAGCCCGAACCGCTACAACCCGTACAAATATCTCGACACCGCGACGGCCCGGCGCAACCAGGTTCTGGAATCAATGACGGAGACCGGCGCGATTACCGCGCAGGAGCAGCAGGAGGCGCAAGCCGCGCCCCTCAAGGTGGCTAACGTCAAAGGCCGCATAGACTCTTCGGACGCGCCATACTTTTCCGACTACGTTCAGAATCAACTGGGCGACATCGTGGCGGACCAGGGCGCGGCGCAACACCTTCGTCTCTACACGACGATTGACATGGACTTGCAGCGCGCGGCCTACGCGGCCCTGACGAAGCAACTGGCCGCGCTCGATAAGGTCCAGTCGAAGCGTGTCGCGCCGGGCACGTTGCAGGCCGCGCTGGTGGCGATGAACCCGCGCACGGGCGAGGTCTTGGCGATGGTCGGAGGTAGAGACTATTCGCAGAGCCAACTCAATCGCGCGACCGACGCGATGCGGCAACCCGGCTCCGTCTTCAAGCCGTTCGTTTACGCGACCGCGCTCAACACGGCTTACGACTCCGTGCCGCGCGTCATCACGCCCGCCACCGTCTACCAGGACGCGCCGAAGACTTTCATGTTCGATAACCAGGAATACTCGCCGGGCAACTTCGGAGAGAAGTATTCAAATGGACCAGTCACCGTGCGCGATGCTTTGGTCCATAGCCTCAACGTCGTGACGGTTAACATCGCCATGGATGTGACCATCGGTCGCGTCATGAATCTGGCGGCGAAGGCCGGACTCCCGAAGGTCCAGCGCGCGTATCCGGCGATGGCTCTCGGGACGAGCGAGGCGACGCCGCTTCAAGTCGCCTCGGCTTATACGGCCTTCGCCAACGGCGGCACGCGCACGACTCCCATCGCCATTGACCGCGTGACGACGGGAAGCGGCGTGACCGTCGCCGCGCCGACGGCGCAGAAGAATGAAGTGATGCGGCGCGAAGTGGCCTACGTGATGACGGACATGATGAAGGATGTGGTCAATCGCGGGACGGCGGCGAAGCTTCGCGCGCGCGGCTTCAAAGCCAACGTCGCGGGCAAGACCGGAACATCGCGCGACGGCTGGTTCGCGGGTTACACGCCGAACCTCGTCTGCGTCGTCTACGTAGGCTTCGACGACGGCTCGCAGTTGGGTTTGATGGGGGCCGATTCCGCGCTTCCCATCTGGGCCGATTTCATGAGCGCGGCCCTCGCTAAGCATCCGGACTGGGGCGGTGACTGGCAGATGCCGGAAGGAGTCCAGAAGGTTGAGATAGACACTCGCACGGGCCAGCTTGCTTCAGCAGATAGCCAGACGAAGCGCACCGAACTCTTCATCAACGGGACCGCGCCGGAGGCTGCGCAAACGCCGACGAATGATGTGGAACTCCCCGAACCCCTGAACAACAACGACGGGGGCGATTACACCTTCGAGCCTGCGCCGTTGCCTGAGCCGCAGGCGACCGCGACGCCCCCCGCGCGCAATCGTCCCGCGCCCAAATTAGAGGACCAGAATCTCTACGAGAATCGTGACGGCACGCATCTGCAAGGCACTATCACGCTCGACATTGACCCGACCACGGGACTCATCGCCGCGCCGACCTGTCCCATCATCAGGACCAAAACATTCCCCATCGGGCAGGAGCCGCGCCAGTATTGCGGCCCTCAATATCACAACGGCAAAACGGTCCCCCCCGTCACCACGCGCCCGCGCCTGACTTCCCCCTAAACGGCGATGACACGCCCCGCATCAAGGATGTCACTGCATACCACGCCCCTGTCACGCCTCACAACGCCATTTACAAGCCGAACAACGCCATTTACACGGCTGTCGCTGCCTTTTACAAGCCTCGCAACGTCATTTACACGCGTGTAAACGTCATTTACACGCGTGTAAATGCCATTGCGAGGCTTGTAAACGTCATTTACAGCCATGTAAACGTCATTTACATGCATGTAAACGTCATTTACAGCCGTGTCATTGAGATTTACACGCGTGTAAATGGCGTTTACATGGCTGTAAATGACGTTGCGAGGCTTGTAAATGGCGTTGACAGCCGTGTAAATGGCGTTGACGAGCCTGACGATAGCAATGACTGGCGCGCGAGAATCGTAGGGGCCGTGACAAGCCTTGCTGCCTCTACAGACGTTCTTCTAGGGCGGCGCGCAGGGTTTCTAGGGCGAGGGCCGCCGCGTGCTGCTTGCGCGCGGGGATGCCGTCGAGGGCTTGTGCGAGTTGCTGGCGGGTGATGCTGGCGGCTTCAATGGTCGTCATGCCTTCAAGCATGGAGGCGAGCGCGGAGCCGCAAGCTATCGTCGCGGGACATCCGTAGGCCAGAAAACGCGCGGCCTCTATCCGGCCATCGCGCAGGCGCAGGGAGAGACGCAGGCGGTCGCCGCAGACGGGGTTGGTCTCTTCCGCGACAGCGTCGGCGTCGGAAAGTTCTCCGGCGTGGCGCGGGTTGGCTAGATGCTCTTTGAAGGTCTCGGAATAAGGCAAGGTGTGTCGTCGGTTCTAATGAATGTGATGGAGCAGGAGATTCACCACAGAGGCACAGAGCACACAGAGTTAGCACAGAGAAGATGCAACAACTCTGTGCGTCCTCCGTGTGCTCTGTGCCTCTGTGGTGAACGCCCCTTTCATCTCCACTCCAAGCTCATGCTCCTACGGGTTGCGGGGCGGATGATTGTTGGGCCAGGAATTTTTGATAGAGCGGGGACAAGCGGCGCAGGTTCAGGACGGCGCGCGGCAGGACTTCGAGCAGGTAGTTGACATCCTCCTCGTTGTTGTCCTTGCCGAAGCTGAAGCGTATCGAGCCGCGCGCGAGTTCGTCGTTGCGACCGATGGCGCGTATCACGGGCGAGGGTTCGAGCGAGCCTGATGAGCAGGCCGAGCCGGTCGAGACCGCGATGCCCTGCATGTCAAGGTTAATCAACAAGCCCTCGCCTTCTATGAAGCGGAAAGAGATGTTGGAGAGATGCGGCAACCGCCGCTCCCTGTCTCCGTTGAAGACTATCTCAGGCACGCTTGCGGGAATGCGCGCCTCGAACGCATCGCGCAAGTTGCGCACATGCTCCGCCCTCTGGTCCAATTCCTGCGCGGCCAGTCTCGCCGCCTCACCAAAGGCGACGATGCCCGCGACGGATTCCGTGCCCGCCCGTCTCTCTCTCTCCTGATGCCCGCCTATGTTCTGCGTCATGAGACGCACGCCCCTGCGCAGGAAGAGCGCGCCCGTGCCCTTCGGCGCGTAGAGCTTGTGAGCAGAGAGCGAGAGCATATCGCAGCCGAGCGTTTCGACATCGAGCGGCATACGCCCGGCGGCCTGCACCGCGTCCGTGTGCAGCCATAGATGACGACGGCCCTGCGCGCGAAGCGAACGGACCAGTTCGCCTATCAACGCGATGGGTTGAATCGTGCCGATCTCGTTGTTGGCGAGCATGACTGTGATGAGGACTGTGTCGGGCCTGAGCGCGGCGCGCACGTCTTCAACACGCACGATGCCCTCTTCGTAAGCGGGCAGGCGCGTCACTTCCCAACCGCGTTTTTCGAGCGCGGCGCAGATGCCCGTGACGGATGAATGCTCAATCTCGGAGGTGATGATGTGACGGCCATGCGCTTCGCTCGCTTCGCAGAGACCGCGTATCGCAAGGTTGTTGGCTTCAGTCCCGCCTGAGAGAAAGACTATCTCGTTGGGCCTCGCGCAGATGAGCGCGGCCACCTCGCGGCGCGCGCCCTCAATCGCCGCCCGCGCTTCCTGCCCGTAAAAATGGACGCTCGAAGCGTTGCCGAATTTCTCCGTCAGAAATGGCAGCATCGCTTCCACAACGCGCGGGTCAACGGGCGTCGTCGCGCTGTGGTCCAGATAAACTCTGCGTAAGGTCATAACGATTTCAAACCGTGGGTTTCAAAAGATGTCCAACCCTGCCGCGTGCGTGGCGCATCAGATGTGTTGCTAGAGCGTCTCTCCCAAGCAAACCCACGCGCCGCTCCGCAACATCTATCCAATGCCTTGTTCGCAAAATGTGTGCCCGCGAAGAGTCTAGGTCGCGGGCGCGCGGGGCGTCAAGCGGCGCAAAAATTTGTTGCGCCGGGCCGTCTTAGTGATAGCATCTGGTCGGCCTTGAAGTTTCCGCAGCAGGCGAGCCGCTCTGGCAGTTCACTTTGTCCGCAGCGATTGAGCCTACTTTTATGGAAGGACGCATCATGAATATTTCAAAAAGCTTTGCCCCGGCCTCGCTGGCTTTGACGCTCACGCTGGCCTTCGCGTTGACCGTGGCGAGCGCGAGCAGTAGTCGTAGTGGTAGCAATCACACAGCCGCGCCGACGATTCACACAGCCGCTAACGCGCAACAGGCCGCGCAATCCACTGGCGCGCTCGAACGCGGTTATCGCACGGGCTACTCGGACGGCTTCCAGTCCGGCTATGCAGATTCGACTGACAACGCCGCGCGCGATTACAGCAACAAGAACGACTATCGCCGCGCAGACCGCGCTTACGCGCCAGCCTACGGCACGCTGGAAGATTACAAGGACGGTTACAGGCAAGGTTTTCAAGTCGGCTATAACGCGGGCTTCGAGCGTCGCGGCTTCGATTCGACCGTCCCCTCCGGTCTCTCAAGAACGCAGAACGCGCCCGACAACTCCAACGAGCCTGCCGACGCCGACAACAGCAGCAACAGCAGTTCCGTCAATCAGACGGCGGGCAACTCTTCATCTTCTTCAAACTCTCAGACCAGCGCGGACAATTCTCCTGGCGCGCAAGTCAACACGACTCCGGGTGGACCAATTACGATTCCACCGGAGACCGTCATGCGCGTCGAACTGTTGACCAATCTCTCTTCGGACGTGAGCCAGCGCGGCGACAGGTTTCAGGCGCGCGTCATTGACCCGCAGGAGTTTCAGGGCGCGACCATTGAAGGGCGCGTGACGCGCGTCAAGCGCGCGGGCAAAATCAAGGGCGCATCGGAGCTACAGCTTTCGATAGAGCAGATTCGCTTGACTGACAATCGCTGGGCCAACATGAGCGGGCAGGTCACGGAAGTGGTTTACCCGAACGGCACGGGCACGGGCACAGTTGACGAGGAAGGCGGCGTGCGGGGCAAAGACAAGACGAAGGATGATGTCTCGACCATCGGCGCGTCAACCGGCGTCGGCGCAATCATCGGAGCCATCGCGGGCGGCGGCAAGGGCGCGGCCATCGGCGCGGCCATCGGCGGCGCTGTCGGCACGGGCCGCGTTCTCACCTCAAGCGGCGGCGACATACGCCTCCAACGCGGCCAGCAACTACGCATACGCACCTCGGGCGAAACGCACATCCAGTAAAACAGGAGCCAGGAGCCAGGAGTCAGAAGAAAAAGCGATAGCATGCTCTTCATGCTCAACGCTCTTCTCTTCATTCTGGCTCCTGGCTCCTGGCTCCTGACTCCCGCTTTATGCTCATCACCTTGCTGACAGATTTCGGGACGGCGGATTATTTCGTCGGGGCTATGAAGGGCGTGCTATTCGGCATCAATGCGGAGGCGCGCGTGGTTGACGTGACGCATGAGATTGCGGCGCATGATG
>JAXDFO010000015.1:0-19207 GCA_034665545.1 Blastocatellia bacterium | reverse complement strand
CTTCAAGGATTGATTCAATCCTTGAAGACGTTGGCTTCAATCCGTCCGGGCTAACTCCGATTCCCACAGGGATTGCTCCAATCCCTTCAAGGATTACTCCAATCTTCGTCAGGATTACTCCAATCCCCACAGGGATTACTCCAATCCCTTCGGACATCGCTTCAAGCCGACTCGGATTGCTCCAATCCCTATCAGGATTATTCCAATCCGAGTGGGAATCGGAGTAATCCCGACGGGGATTGCTCTAATACTGACAGGAATTACTCTAAACTCTGTGTGGATTGCTCCAATCCCACACTGTATTTCCTTCGATGTTGTTCTCTCTAAGGCTGTTTCTGCGGCTCTTCCTGCTCTTCCTCCGGCTTGCGTTCCGGGCGCAGGTGGGGGAAGAGAATCACGTCACGAATCGAGTGACGGTTGGTGAGCAGCATGACGAGGCGGTCAATCCCGATGCCGATGCCTGCGGCGGGTGGCATCCCGTAAGAGAGCGCGCGGATGTAATCCTCATCCAACAGCATCGCCTCCTCATCCCCGCGCTCGCGCTGCTGCATCTGTTCGATGAATCGCTCGTACTGCTCATCCGGCGCATTCAACTCCGAAAATCCATTCGCGCATTCCATCCCGTTGATGTACAACTCGAAACGTTCCGCCACGGTCGGGTCGGCGGGCGATGCCTTCGAGAGCGGCGAGATTGCTTTTGGGAAATCAATGATAAATGTCGGTTGAATCAAATATCTCTCAGCTACCTGTTCAAACATTTCTTGAATTTTGCGGCCTGTCTCATCAGATGAGGGTATCTCTCCCTTATCAGATAACGATGCTGCTCGTTTTTGAGATTTACCCCAAGTTTCGTCCTTTTTACTATACACATACATGTCTCTGATATACTTGCGAGGATAAACCTTTTCTACATCATCTTCCGTTTTAAATAAGGCGAATTCTAGCCCCCGCCCAGTGGCTTTATTTTGACGGTAATTATTCCGAGCGGCTTCCCATTGGTTCTCAATAGCTTCATTTGCGCCTTTCTCAATCTGATACAAAAACCAGTGCGCGGTTTCTACTTTTAAAGGATCATCAAAAAACTGTGCTGTGATTGTGGACTCTCCAGTAGTTTTTAATTCCGAAGGCCAATATTCGGCGATTGCTTCTCTCATGGTCAGCCTACGAAATTTATCGAAACTAATTTCTTCATCACCATATTGATGGCGTGTGCTGCCTGTTACTTTCTCGATAGTCGTGCGCAACATCTCTTCGCAAAAATCCATCATCCAGTTCACGTCTTGGTACGCGGTGTAAAACTCAAGCATGGTGAATTCGGGGTTGTGGCGGGTGGAGATGCCTTCGTTGCGAAAGTTGCGGTTGAGTTCGTAGACGCGCTCGAAGCCGCCGACGAGTAATCTCTTTAAGTAGAGTTCGGGGGCGATGCGGGCATAGAGGTCTATGTCCAGGGCGTTGTGGTGCGTCTTGAAGGGCTTGGCCGCCGCGCCCGTCGCTTTGGGGGTGAGCATCGGAGTCTCGACTTCGATGTAGCCGTGCTGGTCCAGGAATCGCCGCATCTCGCGGATGACTTTGGACCTGCGCTCGAAGACTTCGCGGGTCGTCAGTTCGTCTTTGTCCGCGTCGTCTTCGGTCTTGATTTTGAGGCTCCCGGCGATGAGGTCTGCGTAGCGTTGACGCTGGCGAATCTCAGGGTCGGCGATGCCGTGCATCTTGTCGGGCATGGGGAGCAGGGCTTTGGAGAGGAATTGCAGGTCGTTAACGTGGACCGATAATTCGCCCGTCCTGGTGATGAAGAGATAGCCAGCGACGCCTATGAAGTCGCCGTGGTCGAGCAGGTTGAAGAGTCGCCAGCCAGCGTCTGCGGTTTCATCAATAGTCGCGCCCGTGTCGTTGTTGATAGCGCGCGCGTCAGCCTTGCGGACGTAAATCTGCAAGCGCGAGACGCCGTCGGAGAGATGCACGAAGGCGGCCTTGCCCATCACGCGCGGCGGGGTAGCGATGCGCCCGCTCAGACGGACCCGCGTTTTGTTCAACTCTTCATTGACGCGCCCGATATCTTCGGGCGCGGGCTTTTCGCCTTCGGCCACCTGCGGGGCGTGCTTGCCGAATTCTCTGACGATTGAGGTGATGGTATCTTCGCCTTCTTCGCTGTGTGTGACGTGGCTGCGCTCGTACTTGTTCGGGTAGACGTTGCCGACGAGTTGGCGCAATTCGGAGAGATGCTGTCGGCGCGCGAGGGTCTGGTCGTTCTCTTCTATGAATGGGATGGTCATGGAAATATGGTAAATCGTAAACGGAAAATGATAAAGGGCCGTTGGTCTATTTAGCGATTTGCATTTACTATTAAGCCTTACCAAAGGAGATGAACGCGAAAATACTTTCGATAGATGAGCTACGTGCGGAGCGCGCGCGCCTGCGTGCCGTCGGCTCGCGCCTGGTGTTCACCAACGGCTGTTTCGACATCCTGCACGTGGGCCATGTGCGTTATCTCTCATCTGCAAGAAGGCTCGGTGATGTCCTGCTGGTGGCGATTAACAGCGACCGCGCCGTGCGTGAGTTGAAGGGCGAGTCGCGCCCCGTGATAAACGAAGCCGAGCGCGCAGAGATGTTGGCAGCCTTGCGCGCTGTGGATTACGTGATCATCTTCGATGATGTTAGCCCGCGCGCCTTGATAGCCGATGTGCTGCCCGATGTGCTCGTCAAGGGCGGCGATTATGCCCTGGATGAGATTCACGGGCGAGAGGAAGTCGAAGCGGCGGGCGGGCGCGTCCTCTCCCTGCCGTTCGTCGAGGGCGCTTCGACGAGCGGGATTATAGAGCGACTGAGAAAGCTATGACGGATTAACGCAAGGTCGCAAAGTCACAAAGAGGGATGCGTGAGAAGTTAAGAGATGAGCAGTACGATTGAGAATAGGCCGTTGGTGCAGAGCGCGTTGCGGCGCGTCTTGTTGAGCGATGAGTACGCGCGGCTCGCCTCTGAGATTGAGAGGGGCGCGCGCGTCATTTCCGTGAGCGGCCTCATCGGTCCCGCGCGCGCTCTCATCCTCGCGGCTTTGCAGCGCGAGACGGGAAAGTGCTTCGCGCTCTTGACGCAGGCCAACAGAGACCTGGAAGCCTGGGAGCGCGACCTGCGTTTCTGGTACTGCGCGTTGCGCGGGCGGACAGAGTGTGATGAGACGGTCTTGCTCTTGCCCTCTTCGGAGGGCGACCCGTACGCGGGCGCATCGCCCCACGCAGAGACTTTAGAGAGACGCGCCCTCACGCTCTGGCGTCTCGCAAGCGGGCCGCAGGATTTCGTGCTCCTGACCGCGCGCGCGATGGCGCGCAGGACTCCCGCGCCGGAAGACCTCGCGCGCATGGGCGCGGTCCTGCGCCGCGATGAAGATTACGCGCCGGAGGAGTTGGTGGAAAAGCTCGTCGCCTCCGGCTACGTGCGCGAAGACCCCGTCGGAGCCGTGGGCGAGTTCTCCATGCGCGGCGGGATTCTTGACGTGTGGTCGCCCGGTCGCAACGCGCCCGTGCGCGTGGAATTCTTCGGGGACACAGTGGATTCCCTGCGCGAGTTTGACCCTGAGACGCAGCTTTCGACCGCGCAGTTGAAGGAGATAGCAATCTCGCCTATGCGCGAACTCGCGGTGGGCCGCGATGATTTTCGTTTGTGGGCGGACCTGGCGCGCGAGCGTTGGGATGATGAGAGATACGCACGCGCTCTGCGTGACCGCACGGCTTATGCAGACGAGGGCGAGGCGTTTCCAGGTTGGGAGTGGCTCATCTCGCTGGCCCAGAAAAAGCCCGCGAGCGCGTTCGAGTACTTGAAGGATGCCGTGCTGGTGGTTGACGAGCCGAGCGCGATTGAGACGTACCTGGGGAGCGTGTACGAGACGCTCGAAGCGCGCTACGCGGAGACGGAGAGCGCGGACGAGATAGGCTTGAAGCCGGATGAACTGTACCTGACGGCCCAGGAGTTGCGCGCGAAATTGGACGGATTGCAAAGACTCGAACTGCGCACGCTGGGCCGGGCCGCCGCCGCGCTGGACCAGGAAATAGCTCTTGAGGCCGAACAGCCTACAATCAACGTCGGACGCGCGCGCGGGCCCAGCCGACCGCTCTTTCTCTTTCCGGCGGTGGTCAGGGATGCGCCGGAGGTCGAGTGGCGTTCGCAGAGCGTGCGTCGTTATCACGGGCGGCTGCCGGAGTTGGCGTCCGATGTGCGGCGCGCGGTGGATGAGAGGCAAGCTATCGTTTTGTTCGTCATGCCGAGCCTGGGCGTGGCGGAGCGCGTCGGAGAAATTCTGTCGGATTACGGCGTCAACGCGCGCGTGGCTCTGGGCGGCGAGAGCGGAGGCGCGTTTGAGAGCGGCGCGGGCGGCGTCATCGTCACCGTGGGCAGACCTTCGGGCGGGTTCGAGTTGCCTTCGTCAAGATTATTGGTCCACGTCGAGGCGGACCTTTTCGATGAGGCGGGCGAGACTGCCCTTGAGCGGCGCGCCCCCGGCACTACAAGGACCACCGGCAAGCGTCGCAAGTCGAAGACGGCGGCGTTTCTCTCCGACTTCAGAGATTTGAAGGTCGGCGATTACGTCGTTCATGTGGACCACGGCATCGCGCGCTTCGGCGGCTTGCAGATACTCGATCTTGGTCCAAATAAGAGCGGCGAGTTTATGTTGCTCTATTACGCGGACGAGGCCAAGTTGTATGTGCCGGTCGAGCGGCTCGATTTGGTCCAGCGTTATTCGAGCGCGGAGGGGAACCAGCCGCAGCTTGACCGCCTCGGCGGACTCGGATGGCAGAAGACGAAGGCCAAAGCCAAACGCGCGATGCGCGACATGGCGGATGAGCTATTGCGTCTCTATGCCGAGCGCAAGCTGGTCGGCGGCTATGCTTACACGGCTGATACGCCCTGGCAGCAAGAGTTCGAGGACGGCTTCGAGTATGTGCTGACGCCGGACCAGGACACGGCCATAGATGATGTCAAACGCGATATGGAACAGCCGACGCCTATGGACCGCCTGCTCTGCGGCGATGTCGGTTACGGCAAGACCGAAGTGGCGATGCGGGCCGCCTTCAAGGCCGTCATGGAATCGAAGCAGGTGGCCGTGTTGACGCCGACGACAGTGCTCGCCTACCAGCACTTCGAGACTTTCCGCCAACGCTTCGCGCCGTTCCCCGTCAAGATAGAACTGCTCTCGCGCTTTCGTTCTCCGAAGGAGCAGAAGGAAGTCACGAAGAGAGTCGAGGCGGGCGAGATTGACATCATCATCGGGACGCATCGCTTGCTCTCGAAGGATGTCATGTTTCGTGAGTTGGGCCTCGTGGTGGTGGACGAGGAGCAGCGTTTCGGCGTGGCGCACAAGGAGCGGCTCAAGCAGTTGAAGAAGAAGGTTGACGTGCTCACGCTCTCCGCGACGCCGATTCCGCGCACGCTCAACATGTCATTAATGGGCCTGCGCGATATGTCTCTGATTGAGACTCCGCCGCGTGACCGCCTGGCGATTCAAACTCAGGTGGTCCAATTTTCCGAATCCGTCATCAAGTCTGCGGTCGAACTCGAACTCGGACGCGGCGGGCAAATTTTCTTCATACACAACCGCGTCGAATCCATAGAGACCATCGCCGCGCTCGTGCAAAGGCTCGTGCCGAATGCGCGCCTGGGCGTCGCGCACGGGCAGATGAACGAGAAGGAGATGGAAGCGGTGATGCTCGATTTCGTTGATTATAAATACGATGTTCTCGTCGCCACGACCATCATAGAGAACGGGATAGACATCCCGCGCGCCAATACGATCATCATAAATCGTGCAGATCAGTACGGTCTTTCGCAGCTTTATCAACTTCGCGGGCGCGTCGGTCGCTCCAATCGCAGAGCCTACGCTTACTTGCTAATTCCCTCGGAACAGGGTTTGACGCCGATTGCCCGCCGCCGCCTCGCCGCGATACGCGAATTTTCCGAACTCGGCGCGGGCTTTCGCATCGCCGCGCTGGACCTGGAATTAAGAGGCGCGGGCAATCTGCTCGGCGGCCAGCAGTCAGGACACATGGACGCACTCGGCTTTGATCTTTACACGCAAATGTTGGAACGCACCGTCATGGAACTGCGCGGCGAGACGGTCGAGGACGAGACGAGCGTCTCCATCAACCTGGGCGTCAACGTGGCTATCTCAGAGGATTACATACAGGATATGGGCCAACGCCTGCGGACCTATAAACGCGTCTCTTCGGCGCGCGATGAGGAGACGCTTGCGGCTATCAGGGCCGAGACGCAGGACCGCTACGGGCGTTTGCCGGAAGCCGTCTTGCGGCTCTTCGAGTACGCGAGGTTGAGGCGGCTGGCGGAGGAAGTCGGAGTCTTTGCGATTGACCGCACGCCGACGGGGATAGCCTTCAAGTTGAGCGAGAAGGCGCGCGTCTCGCCGGAAAAATTGATGGGGTTGGTGGGCACACGAAAGGGCGTGAGCTTTACGCCGAGCGGGGTCCTGCGGCTCGATCTACAGACGGACGAGATGGAGCATGTGCTGGAAAAGGCGCGCGAGGTGTTGCTAGAAATTCAGGCTAGGGATTAGAATGCGTAGGCTTTAGAGTCAGAATCGAGAAGCCTTGAAAGGCCAATCGCGGCCAACGCTTTTCTGCTAACTCTTGTCTCTTTAATTCAAGCCTGTTCACGCGCTTCCAAACGTGTCTTGGCAACATTAACTTATTAAACGGAGCGGTTCGATAGAATGTGACGCTCCATCTTGTTTTTTTTAAGGAGTGGAAAACTGTGAGATCGAAATTTTTCGCGCGCGCTCTTTTGAGTCTGGTCGCCGCGCTCTGCTGGCTCTCGTTCTCTCCCGCGCAGACCTTCGCGCAGGAGGGCGAGGCTTTAATCGTTGATGAGGTTATCGCCCAGGTTAATAACGATGTCGTCACGCTCTCGATGCTCAAGCGTGAGATGCGGGAACGGATTGATGCTTTGAAGCAGAACGGCGTGCCCGAACAGCAGGCCACCGAAGAGGTCACGAAGCGCCAGCCGGAACTCATCATCACGATGATTAACGAGCAGCTTCTCTTGCAGAAGGGCAAAGACCTCAACCTCTCGGATGATGTCGAGGCGGAGGTCAACCGGCGCATGCTTGAAGTGGCGAAAGAGCAGAACATCAAGACCATAGAAGAGCTTGACGAAGCGATGCGCAAGAGCGGCTACAACATGTCCGAGGTGCGCCAGTCCATGCGCACGGAGATGATGAAGTCCGCCGTCATGCAACGCGACGTTGACGCGAAAATCTTCTTCGGCCTGAGCGCGGACGAGTTGAAAAAATATTATGACGCGCATCAGGATAAGTTCAAAAAAGCGGAGAGCGTCACCCTGTCGGAAATCTTCCTGAGCCTCGCCGGAAAGAACGAGGCCGAGGTCAAAGCCCGCGCCGCGCAACTGGTCGCGGAAGCGCGTGGCGGAAAAGATTTCGGCGCGCTCGCCGTCGCCAATTCCGAACGCGAGATAGACGGCGTTCGCGTCGCCCCGCAGAACAAGGGAAAGGTCGGCGCGTTCGAGGTTCCGAACCTGCGCGCGGACCTCGCCACCTCCATCAAGGGTCTCAAGGCGGGCGGCGTCACCGATCCCATCCGCACGGATGAGGGCTACCAGATTTTGCGCGTGGACGAACGCACGGCGGGCAGCGATACCTCCACCTTCAACGAAAACCAGGTGCGCGAAGCCATGACCATCGAACGCGCCCCGAAGGAACGCGAGACATACCTGAAGACCCTGCGCGACGATGCTTACATCAAAATCGCGGAAGGCTATCGCCCGACCATAGAGCCGCTCCTGAAAAAGAGCGCGCCCGCCACGGCCAGCGCGACGACGCCCGCCAGCAAGTCTGACAACAAGAAGTCCGACAGTAAAAAGTCCGACGCCAAGAAACACAACTAGAGATAAAGTATCGGCTCAGAGGCTCATTGATTCTATGAATCAATGAGCCTCTGAGCCAACCCGTCTATCTCTTAACTTCCGTCTTCCGCCCCTTCCTACTTCCTACTTGCTCTCAATGCGATTGGACCTTTTTCTCAAAGCGAGCAGGCTGTGCCCGCGCCGCAGCGTGGCGCAGGAGTTGTGTGAGGCCGGGGCGGTCCTGGTCAACGGCGCGCCCGCCAAGCAAGCGCGAGAGGTCCGCGTGGGCGACGCTCTGAGACTGCGCCGCCGCGACCAATGGCTCACCGTGCGCGTCCTCTCGGTCCCCACTTCGCGCCAGACTTCACGCAGCGAAGCCGCCACCCTCTACGAAATCCTCGAATCATCACCCGCCGTCGAAGATGAGAGATAAGCTAACGTGGGCTTCGGCAAGCGTTCGCTTTTAGAGCGTTGTGGAGGCCGCGCCTTTCTCAAAATGTTTGAGAAGCGAACTGTGTAAAACTCTCCTCCGATTGACCCGCAACAATTTAAGGAACGGGGCGCGGCTGGCATGGCAGTTGCTCCTGTTGGATGTCAACGTATTGTGCGGATGCGTTGAAGGGGCAGTCTGACCGGAAGGACATCCACTCGTTTATGAATATCTTAAGCAATTTTTTCTCGGACGACCTGGCGATAGATTTGGGCACGACCAACACGCTGGTCTATGCGCCGGGCAAGGGCGTGGTCCTGAATGAACCGTCGGCAGTTGCTATCCACAAGTACACCGGGGAGGTTCTCTGTGTCGGCGCAGAGGCTTACAAGCAACTGGGACGCGAGCCTCACGATACGGAAGTTCATCGCCCTATCCGCAACGGCACGATTGATGATTTCGGCGTCACGGAGAAGATGCTCACGGCCTTCGTCAATCGCGTGCATGGCGGGCATCACAAGCGCAGTCATCTGGTCATAGGCGTTCCGGGTTCCAGCACGATGCTCGAACAGCGTTCGGTGAGGGACGCGGCGCGCGATGCGAAGGCCGCGCGTGTGGACCTCGTTGATGAAGGATTGGCGGCGGCTCTCGGCGCGGGCCTTGAGTTTGAGGACGAGCGCGCGCACCTCGTAGTTGACATCGGCGGCGGCACGGCCAACATCGCTATCATCGCTTCGGCGGCGGTCGTCTCTTCAGTCTCTTTGCGCTCCGCAGGCAACGCTATGGACGAAGCGATACGCGATTACGTTCGCACTAAATATTCCATGCAGGTCGGTGAACGCACCGCCGAGCAGATTAAAAAAGACCTCGGCACGGCGCGCGTCGCGGACTCAGGTAAGAAGGCCGTGCCAACTGAAGTGAAAAAGATGGAGGCGGTCGGCAAAGACCTGGTGGACGGTTCCGCGAAGGCCGTGGAGATTAGTAGCACGGAAGTGAGAGAGGCTTTGGAGCCGGTCCTGTCGGAAATCATAGCGGGCGTGCGTCATGTGATTGAAGAGTCGCAGCCGGATGTGACGGCGGACATCTATCACGCGGGAATCATCCTGACGGGCGGCGGCGCGCTCCTCGATGGTATGGCCGAACGGTTGGAGAAGGAGTTGCACTTGCACGTCGTCGTCGCGGATGACCCCCTGACGGCGGTGGCTCGCGGGGCCGGACGCCTCCTCGCCAATCCTGAGAAACTGCATCGCGCGGCGATACGTCAGGACGTGCCCGCATGGCAGGCTTCGGAAGAACTCGTCGTCAACTGGTAAAAGTTTTCACCCCGGCGTGCCGACGTGGGAGGCCCAGAAATTCAACAGGCCGCATGAGACTTCTCAAAATCTCATGCGGCTTTCTTGTGCCCGGCCCGCTCACCCGCGAGTTATCCTAAGATGCCTTCGGCTTGCTCTTGATGATTGTTTCCTCACCTGGGACATCCAACTGCGCTGGTTGAATCGCTTCGCGCAGGGCCGGGCGTTCGCGCGTCCCTTGTGCTTCGTCTGCATGCGGCGCGGGCGTGAGGAGGGCGAGTCCGGCGACGTAGAGGGCGAGCGTGAAGAAGGAGATGTAGCCGGTGGCGGGCGCGGTCGCTTCCGTGTCGAGCGTGCCGAGCGAAACGCCTTCGAGTAGCGCGCCGGAGAGACGCCGCAGCCAGCCTCCTTCCGGCGCGTAGAGGCTCGCCAATAGCAGGTGCTTGAGCGCGAAGGCCGTTCCGAAGAGGACCGCGAGACTGCGCAGGAGTTTGCGCGCGTCGAAGGATGCGAACTGGTTGTTCCACATCGTCCACAGAAAGAAGAAAGAGAAGAGCCAGTGAAGCAAGCCGCGCTCGGGCAGAACGGAGTTGAACGCCTGCGCGGAGGCGAAGAAGAGCGCGAGCATCGTCAGCGCGTGCGAGACATTCGTGAGCAGAGGATAATCGCTTGAGACCCACTCGCGGAAGTTTATCAAGGAGGCGCGCGCGAAGAGCAGCATTAAGAGGATTGCCAGTATGAGCGTGATGAGCGGCGGCGGGAGAAAGATAAAGGCGCGCGTCGTCGCGCCTATGCGCAGGCCGCCGAGCAGAGTCACCAGCAGGAAAACGGTCGGCAGCAGCACGAAGCGCACGAGCGCGAGATTTCTTGAACGCGTGTCTCTCATCTACTTTCGTTCGCGGAAGACCTTGAGCGGGTTGAGGTCGCCGAGCGTGCGCTCCGTGCCTCCTTCCAGTTCGGCTTTCAACTCGGCGGCGGTGTGCATCTTGAGGTCCGCATCATCAACGCTGAGCGTGCCGCCCTGCGGCGTCAGATTCTGCGCGCGCGTGACGGCCTCCAAGCCTTGCCGGAAGAGGGCGTCGTCGTTATAGACGCGGCCCCATCCTTCCCTGTAAAAAGAGTAGGCGATGTAGAACTGCGTTCGCGCGTCGGCCTGCGCCGGGTCCGCGCGGGCAAACTCTTCGCGCGCCGCACGGAATTCGCGGCGATGAAAGAGGTCCAGAGCGGCGTCGAATCTCGCGCGGTCAACCTGGTAAGTCCCGGCTGAGACCTGCGTGTTGGTCGCCACTTCCTTGAGGTCGCGCGGGGCGGTCGCGTAAATCCAGATGATGAACGCGGCGAAGAGAATGGTCCACGCGATGCCTATGCTTTGGATAAGCCTGTGTTGCATTTGCTATAATTTCATCGTTCAAGAGAAGCTAGAGGATACTTCACGCGATTGTCAATTGAAGAAGGTGATATGTCGCGCGCCCAGTGTAAACTTGAATGCGATGGAGCATGAGATTCACCACAGAGACACAGAGCGCGCAGAGCGGGCACAGAGAAGGTTGAATCTGCTCTGTGCTACCTCCGTGTGCTCTGTGCCTCTGTGGTGAACGCTGCTTTCATCTTCGCTCAAGGCGGATAGCAACATATGATTAGGCCATTCAAGATACGCGATATAGAGATTAGCCCGCCGCTCATCCTCTCTCCGATGGCGGGCGTCACGGATGTTTCGTTTCGTCGCTTGCTCAAGCGGCGCGGAGGCATCGGCCTCACCGTCTCGGAGTTCATCTCGGTCGAAGGCTTGACGAGGCACAATCCGAAGTCGAAACGGCAGATGCGTTTTTACGAGGACGAGCGGCCCTTCGCGGTCCAGATTTTCGGCGGGCAGCCCGAAAGGATGCGGATGGCTGCGGAGATGGCCGAAGAGGTCGGCGCGGATATTCTGGACATCAACTGCGGCTGCCCCGCGCCGAAGGTCGTCAAGCATGGCGGCGGCTCAGGACTCCTGCGCGATTACCCGCGCCTCGAAACGATTCTCAAGGAGATTAAAAAGAGCATCAAGATTCCCCTCACCATCAAGATTCGCGCGGGCTATTACGACAACGCCATCAACGCGGTCGAGACGGCGAAGCTGGCTGAAGCTTGCGGCGTCGAACATATCGCGCTGCACGGGCGCACCAAAGAACAGGCTTACAGGGGACTGGCGAACTGGGACTTAGTGCGGCAGATTAAGGAAGCAGTGAGCGTGCCCGTCTCCGGTAGCGGCGACGTGACGACCATCGAGGGCGCGTTTCAAAAGTGGCGCGAGACTGGTTGCGACGGCATCCTCATAGGTCGCGGCGCGATGGCGAACCCGTGGATTTTTCGACAGATTCAAGAGACGCTCGAAGGGCGCGAGCCGTTTCAACCGACGCTCGAAGACAAGCAGGCGATCTTGCTCGAATACTTCGAGATGCTACGCGAAGACATGCCGGAGTTGCCCGCCATCGGTCGCATGAAACAACTCGCGGGGCAGTTCACGCGCGGCCTACAGGGCGGCTCGCTCTTCCGCACCACCCTCTATCACTCGCATTCGGTAGAGGAGATACTCGACCGCATCGCGGAATATTTTGAAGCGATGGCGACGGGCCGCCCCTACCACGGCGAAGGCAAGGCCCGTCAAGAGGAAGAGGACGCGCCCACGCTGGACTCATGCGAAGCCGCGAGCATCACTTCATAGCCTCTCGCCACAGGCCGCAAAGAAAATCCCCCTTATTCCCGCGCAGTCAGCCTCGCCGCCGTGGAGCATTCTTCCGCCCGTTTGCTCCAAACGTCCTGTCATTTGCTCCAAACGTCCGCCCGTTTCCTCCAAACGACGGGACGAATGCTCCAACTGACAGGACGAATGCTCCAAACCTTCTCTCATTTGCTCCAAATCATCGAACGTTAGGAGCAAACGACGGGAGGTTTGCTCTTAACGTAAGAGCAAATGTGAGAGCAAAAATCACTGCCCGACGTATTCCCAGTGCCAGGGTTCGTAGAAGTATGGATGGAAGCCGAACTTCGAGGCGTTCTTGACGAGCCACTTGTAGACTTTGGTGTTGACTTGAAGCGCGCGGTTGCTGTCCTCTGTGCTGACGGGGTCGCCGCCGACGTAGAGGTCCAGCGCGCGCCCCGTGAAATGCGGGCTGACCTTCGCTAATCCGGCTGGACCAGAATTGGGCGACTGCTGTCGCAGCTTCTCCTGATACTCAGGCGAGCGAAAGGCGGAGACGATTTTCAAATACTGCTCACCGGAAGCCAGCGAGCCGTCGCGCGCCCGTCCGAGTTTGAGTGCCTGCGCCGCCGCCGCGACCATACGCTTGTAGGCCGCGTAGGTTTGCGGCTCGACCCTTCGCAATTCTTCCGCCCGCGTCGGGTCGTAGAAATCTGCAACCGGCGCGGTGAAGAGTTTATCAACGGGCGGGACGGTCTTGTCTTTGATACGATGCGACTGCCAGACTGCGATGATGCGAAAGAGAGTATCGCTATCGAGGACGCCGCGTGGCTCAAGCCCGTTCGACTTTTGCCAGCGCGAGAGCGCGAGGGCGAAGCCGCGACTCTCCTCGCCCTTGTCCGTGCCGAGCAGTTCCTTGATGAGCGGAGCGTAGAGATACCAACCGCGCTGCGTCTTGCCTCCGAAGGTCCAGTCGAGTTCCGACTTCAAACGCGCGTTCTCGGTGGCTGCCGAAGCGAACTCTGCATCCTTCGCAGCATCATCCGCCGTCTCGATAGCGGACCCTTCATCAACATCATTCGCAAACATCTCAACACTCTCATCCTTCGAGTCGGATGATGAAAGCGCGACTCTCTGCGCGTCGCGTCCCGCGTCGTTTCCTCTCCACTGAAAGCTCGTGGCGATGATGACCAGGACGAGCGCGGTCAACGCTGCGTAGAGTCCGATGACGGAAAGATTGAACGCTTTCATGGCGACTCTTCTTTAGGGACGCTTGGCCTTCGGGGCCGTCGTCGCGGTCGCGGATTTGGGCGATGCTGCCCCGCCGTTATTGACGTTGACGGGCGCGGGATAACCCTTGCCCTTGAGGGCCGCTATCTCTATGACGACCTCCTTCCTGCCCTTGACGGAGCGTGTCACATGGCCGCCGCTCGCGCCCTTCTTAGTCGCGTTGCTCTTATCAGTTGAAACACTCGTTGCGCTCTGCCCGCCGCCCGCGTCGTGCGACATGTCTTTGAGAGCTTGCAGGGCTTGCGCGCGTTCCTGCTCGTTTAATCCGTCCAGCGTGACGCCGTACTGCGAGAGCACCGCGCGCAGATTCTCTTCCTTGTTCGTGTCGCGGTCATAGACATCCCTGTAGATGTGCAGCTTGCCGTCTTCGACCACGATGGTCTCATAGCGCAACTCGACGGGGACCACATGGGCCAACTTGACATCCTTCGTCTCAGTCTTGTTCCTGGCATAGTTGGCGATGTCAGCGTCCGTCAGTTGCGTGCCGCCGATCTGGCTCAGCATCTTTGCGAAATCTTGTACCTGCGGGTTGGTCAACCCGACGCAGCCGTGCGAGGCGAAGCCGCCGATCTTCGCGGGAGACTTGCCGCCGTGTATCAGCGAGGGCATGCCTATGGGAATCTTTATTGGTCCAAGCGGATTGAGCTTGCTGCCCGCTTCGACCTTCTCGCCCGCCTTGACGTTTTTCATCGTGGCGACCCAGGGCGAATCGGGCGGCGTCCACGTCGGGTTGAAGATAATCTCGCGCGCCTTGCGCATCCCTGTCGGCAGAGGAAACTCCGGATAGCCTATGCCGACCCTGTAAGACTTGACGAGCCTGCCGTTCTCGAAAACATCCATCCGGTAGGCGGGCGCGTTGACGACGATGCGCGTGTCGGTCGGCACGGCGTTGAAAGACTTGCTCGCGGCCCCTGCGTTCGAGTCGTTGGGAGCCGTCGCGTTGCCGCCCGGACTCGCGCTCGCATTCGCTGGACCATTATTAGCCGCGCTCTCTTCGCCGCCCCCGCTCCAACGCTCGCGGACCAGCGCGGCGAGTTGCTGCGTTTTCTCTTCGCCGATGATGGCCTTAATCTGCTCGTTGGCGCGCGCGCGTGCGCTGGCGGTCCTGCCGCCCTCCTGCTCAGCCGCGCTGGTCTCGCTCAAACGCGCCGTCTCTTCGCGCGCCATGCTGCGCAGTTTTTCCACCTGCTCATCCGTCAATTGCAACTTTGATTTTAATTCCGCAGCGAATGATTGGTCCGCGAAAAATGCGTCGAGGACGGGGAGCGTCAAAGGGGCCGCGCTGGCCTGCTGCGCCTGGCTCGCTGGCGACGGCGACGCGGAAGGGGAGGGCAGCGGCGCGGTCGTCGCGCTGCTGTTGGTCGTGGTCGTCGTGTTAGTCGTCGTAGCGGTATCGGCGGGCGTCGTGTTTCCAGTTTGAGTAGCGCAGCCCGCTCCCACAAACACGAGCGCGAAACAGACACACACGCCAGTTGCTCTTAAAAACTTCATCATCCTGATTACTCCTCTTTGATAACCTCACGCGAGACCGCCCGCGCCAGATAGCTTTGATGCCGGTCGTGAGAGACACGACCATGCCATCTCTTATTGCAAAAATTATTCCCATCGCCTTTCACACGATTATCTCCCCATACTTTATCGAAATGCTACTCCAACATCCAAACCCTTGCACTATTAACGAACGCTCTTCAGCAATGGATAGGGATTGATGTTGACGCCTTGCCAGTAGCGTTTCGGGTCTTGAACGAGTGAGATGGAGAAGTGCAGGTGATAATTGCCTGGGCCTGCGTTGCCGGTGTCGCCGACGTAGGCGATGGTATCGCCCTGGCGCGCGAAGTGGCCTTCGGTGATGCCGTCGGCGTAGTGGTCCAGGTGAGCGTAATAGTAGACGGTCTTGTTGTCAGTGCCGAGTTGATAGATGGTGATGCCGCCGGGCTTGCTGAGAAAGAGTTTGATGATGGGCCCATCCGTGGCGGCCAGCACGGGCGTGCCCTTCGGCGCGATGATGTCTATCGCATCATGCGTGCGCCCTTCCGAACGCGCGGCGGTGAAGGTGTCCTGCAATTGGTCCGGCCTCACTCCGGCGACGGGGATAATCAGATGGCCGGTGCTCGCGGAGGTGTCGGGCGTCTTGACGGGCATGGGCCAAGTCTCAGGAGAAGGAGAAGGCGAAGCGGTCGGCTGGACCAGGATTGTTGATGATGATGGCTGGTTGGATGTTGAAGGAGAAGCGAGCGGAGTCGCGGATGTCAACGGTGATGAGAGGGGAGCTATCGCTGGATGTGCTTCTTCTGGCGAAGAGAGATTGACGGGGGCTGCGGTCGCATGTTTGGGCGCGGACCCGGCATTCAGTTTCCAGGTGAGCGCGCCGATGGCGAGCGCAGTTGCGATAAAGCAGAGCAGTATCAGTACACGAATGCGAGTCGCCATTTTAAGTTCATCAACGGTTCAAGCCTAAAGGTTGCAAGGGGCGCGGGGCTTTGCCGCCGAAGAACCAACTGGCCCCGACCCGCAGGCGATGATGCCACGTCGGCAGGCGAGTGGTGTAGAGAGCGAAGCGTGCCTGGCGCGCGAGCACGCCGCCGAAGGTGTGGCCCTCGGCCATCACCGCCGCGTTCTCCGTGCCGAGGCTCAATGCCTCTCCGATTTCCGCGAAGTGTCTGGTCTCAAGCTCGCGCCCCTGCAAGTAAGCCCGCACGTTATTGACGGCGAGGCTCGATTCCTGGAAAGCAAGCTGGGCCGTGCCCGCAAGCTGCGGGTCCGCGTCCGTATAGATGGCTATGTCTCCGAGCGCGAAGACGTTCTCATGAGTTTGAGTTTGCAGCGTCGGCTTGATGACGAGATAGCCGCGCTTCTCCTTTTCCAGGTCCAATTTTTCGACGAGCGGATTGACGCGCACGCCAGCCGTCCAGACCACCGCCGCCGCTTCAATTTCCGTCTGCTCGCCCGCGTGCTCGAAGGCCACGCCGCCCTGCGTCACGCGCAGCACGCGCGTCTCCGTGTGGACCTCCACGCGCGACCTCTTCAAAGCATCTTCGACGAGACTGCGAATCTCATCGCCCATGCCGGGCACGACCTGCTTGCTCATCTCCATCACGAGCACGCGCGGCTCGCCCGGCAACGCGCGTCTCTCGAAGGCATCGTTGAGCAGGTCCGCCATCTTCGTCGCCAGTTCGACGCCGCTCGCGCCGCCGCCGACGACGGCGAAGGTCAACTGCCTGCGCACGTCCTGCGGAGCCTGGTCCGGCGCGACGCGGTCCAGCGCGCGGACCATCCGCAGGCGCAAGGCATCGGCATGCTCAATCGTGCGAAAGGGCATCGAATGCTGCTCCGCTCCCTCTATGTTCCAGTAATTGGTGACGCCGCCGACGGCCAGGACCAGCACATCGTAAGGCACTCGTTCGTCTTGGCCTGCGATGCCGACTTCGCGCGCGACAAAGTCAACGTCCGTCACCTCGCCTTGAATAAAGCGCAGGTCGTCGCTCATCAACTCCCTGTAGCGCGGGGCGATGTGCCACGCCTCCACCTCGCCGCTCAGGTATTCGTAGAGCATGGGCGTGTGCAGGTAGTGGTCCTGCTTGCTGATGAGCGTGACCTGGCCCGCGTCCGTCAGGCCGAGTGCGGTGAAGAGGCCGCCGAAGCCGCCGCCGATGATGAGTATGCGAGATGTGCTATTCGCCATTTTGCCTTCCGTCGTCTTTCAAGTATGAAGTAGTCGGGCGCGCATCGTATCAGAGTAAATTCTTTGACGCACGCTTTTTGTGCGGCGAGCGCGTGGGGAACTTGAGGGCTTTGGCTCTCTCCGGGAGGTTGAGTTGGGTCTGCTGGACAGTTCGGCAAAACCGTGTTAAATTGCACCGTATTTTAACTTTAGCGGTTGCCGTTGCAGTAAGCGGTGGACTGCGGTCTGGGAGGACCATCGAGAGTTATGGCATTAGCCAAAGAAGCAAAAGAGAAAATCGTGACGGATTTCCGCACGCACGAAGCGGACACGGGATCGCCACAGGTCCAGATAGCCTTACTCAGCCAGCGCATTAACGAACTGACTGACCATTTCAAGACGCACAAGAAAGACAACCACTCGCGGCGCGGCCTGCTCAAGATGGTCTCGCAGCGCAGGAGCCTGCTGGATTATCTGAAGCGGACGGACATAGAGCGTTATCACGAGATAGTGAGCCGTTTGGGCCTGCGTCGCTAAGTAAGGACCAAAGGCGTCGAGAGAGGTCTTCGAATCTCTGACAATCCGGCGTTCATCGAAGAGGCTGGCGGCAATGCCGAACGTGACGGCGAGCGTGACTGCCAGGCGAACACGGAGTGAGCTTTGAACACAAAACTTCAAGGCGGCGCAAGCTTCACGGTCTGAAAGGAAGCTTCGCCGCCTTTGATTTTGACCGAGGCGTTTGACGAAGCCCGGCGAGCATCCGAACGACTCATCACGGAAAAGCGTTCGGCATTCTCGCCACCGGGCTGCCGTCTTCAACCAGTCTAAAACTCATACCAAAGGCGCGGCGGATGAGACGCCTGTGCGCGCCCGGCTTCAACCGAAAAAGAGTGAGGCGGGAAGTTGGTCGAAGGAGACAAAACACATATGCCAGTCAGTAAATATCTCAAAGAATCAATCAAACTGGGCGACAAGGAGTTGACCGTCGAGACGGGCCGCGTCGCCAAACAGGCGGACGGCTCGGTCGTCATACGTTATGGCGACACGATGGTGCTGGTCGCGGCTGTCGCCGCCCAGACCCCGCGCGAGGGAATAGACTTTTTCCCGCTCACGGTCGAGTATCGAGAAGCGAATTATGCAGCCGGGCGCATCCCCGGCAACTACTTCCGGCGCGAAGGTCGCCCCAACGAAAAGGAAGTCTTAACCAGCCGCCTCATTGACCGTCCCTGCCGCCCGCTCTTCACAGAAGGATTCCGCAACGAAACACAGGTCATCGCCTCCGTCATCAGCGCAGACCCGGACAATGACCCGGACGTTATCGCCATCACGGGCGCGTCCTGCGCGCTCTATCTCTCGGACATCCCGTTCCCGACGCCGATTGCGGGCGTCCGCATAGGCTTGATAGAAGGCCGCTACATCATCAACCCGACGTATGACGAAAGACGCGATTCGCGTCTCAACCTGCTCGTCGCCGGAACGGAAGAGGCCATCGTGATGGTCGAAGCCGGAGCGCAAGAGGTCTCGGAAGAGATTATGGTCGAAGCCCTCATGCTCGCGCACAAGGAGATTAATCGTCTCTGTCGCTGGCAGAAGGAGCTTTACAAGGCACTTGAGATTGAGAAGCGAGCCGTCGAGCCGCCCGTCTTGAATGAGGAGATGATGGGCGAGATTGAGAGGAACTACACCGAGAGACTGCGCGCCTCGCTCGATACTTCGCAGCATGGCAAGCAGTCTTCCTATGCTGCCGTTGACGCGCTCAAGAAAGAGGTCATCGAATCCTACCCGGAAGACCAGCCGGAACAACGCCTGATGGCGAAGAAAATCTTCGACCATCTCAAGGAGAAGATTTTCCGCGACGATATTCTCAACCTGCGCCGCAGGCCCGATGGCCGTCGCTTCGGTGAAGTCCGTCAAGTCACCTGCGAGATAGGCTGGCTGCCGCGCACGCACGGCTCCGCCCTCTTCACGCGCGGCGAAACGCAGGCGCTCGT
>JAXDFO010000014.1:0-3052 GCA_034665545.1 Blastocatellia bacterium | reverse complement strand
ACATGTCCAGAATCGAGATGTCGAGTTGGAATATCTCTCGCAGTCTGCTGTGAACACGAAGCATCAATATCGAGTGGCCGCCGAGGTCGAAGAAATTATCGTCCACGCCCACCCTCTCGATTCGTAGAGCCTCTCGCCACACTTCCGCGATTGCCTGTTCCGCTTCGGTGCGCGGGGCCAGGTAAGCCACGGACTCCGCATCTGTAGCATCTGGTTCCGGCAAAGCGTCCGTATCCAACTTGCCGTTGGGCAGGAGCGGCAACTCTTTCAAAATCACGAATGACGAAGGGACCATGTGCGGCGGCAGCCTTTCTCTCAGATAGCCGCGCAGTTCACCTGCGGTCATCAATGAATCTTCGTTCATTACGAGATAAGCCACCAACCGCTTATCGTCCTTCCCCTGGTCGCGCGCCAGCACAACGCTCTCACGCACGGCCTCATGCTGGACCAGCATGTTCTCTATCTCGCCGGGTTCGATACGAAAGCCCCTAATCTTCAACTGCTTGTCCATGCGGCCCAGATATTCTATGCGGCCATCTGGCAGGTAACGCACGCGGTCTCCGGTCCTGTAGAGGCGCGCGCCCGGCTCACTGCTGAAAGGATTCGGGATGAATTGTTCGGCGGTCAATTCGGGCCTGTTGAAGTAACCGCGCGCGAGGCCGACGCCGCCAACGTGAAGTTGGCCCGCGACGCCCACGGGCACGGGCTGTTGATATTCATCAGGAATGTAAACGAGTTTGTTGGCGACGGGCCGACCGATGGGGACGCGTTCGTTGCTGCCCGGCTGGCAGGTCCAGCACACAGCATCAATGGAGCATTCGGTCGGGCCGTACATGTTGTGCAACTCGCCGCCGGGCAGCGCGCTGAAAAATCTTTCCTGCAATTCCACAGGCAACACCTCGCCGCCGCAGAAGACGTGCCGCAGGCTCTCGCACGCGCCTTCACTTTGCTCTTCAAGGAAAGCCTGCATCATCGAGGGCACGAAATCCGCGAGGGTGATTTTATGTTCTTCAATCAAACCGGAGAGATAGCGAATGTCCTTATGACCTTCGGGTCGTGCCAGGACGAGTTCATAGCCGGTCACTAACGCACCGAATATCTGCCAGACCGAAGGGTCAAACGCGATGGAAATGTTCTGGAGCATGCGGTCGGTCTCCTGCAAGGAAAAGGCCGCCTGCCGCCAGCGAAGCGTATTGCACACGCCGCCATGAGAGAGCATCACGCCTTTGGGCCGCCCCGTCGAGCCGGACGTGTAAATTACATACGCCAGATTCTCTGCTGTTACCTTGCTGCTCGGCTGTTCTGTGCTCTGTCCTGCAATCAATTGCCAGTCGGTGTCCAGACACACGACCTTTGCTTCATGTTCAGGCAGGAAAGAGAGTAACGAATGTTGTGTCAGCAAGACTTTGACTCTTGCATCGGTGAGCATGAAGGAGAGTCTCTCTCGCGGGTAGTGTGGGTCTAAGGGCAAGTAGGCTCCCCCCGCTTTGAGGATGCCGAGCAGGCCGACCATCATCTCCAGGCTGCGTTCGATGCAGATGCCGACGAGGGATTCAGGACCGACGCCGATTGTTTGTAGATAGTGGGCCAGTTGGTTGGCCTTACGATTTAACTCCGCATAGCTCATCTGTTGCTGCTCGTAGACGACAGCCGTGGCATCGGGCCTGCGCTCGGCTTGGGCTTCAAACCATTGATGAAGGCAAGTGTCGTCCGGGTAGGCGGCTGCGGTGCGATTCCAATCTATTAATTGTTGACGCTGTTCCGCATCAGAGAGGGGGCATACGGTCTCATAACTGGCCTCAGGCTCGAAGGCCATCGCGCGCAGTATCTTCTGATAGTAAATGCTGATGGCCTCAATCTGTTCTTCGGTCAGTTCGGCGGCGTTGTAGTTTAGCTGAAGCCGGACCAGATTTGATGAGAGGTGCTGGCTGAAGATTGCGCCGAGGGTAAAGTTGGTCTGTTCAAAAATCCGGTGGTCCAGAACCTGAACGCGCCCGGCGTGCTGCATGGCTTCGTAGACGTGGAAGTGGTTAAAGTTGAAGCCGGTCTCGAACAAGATTTCGCCGCCCGCTTTCTTCTGCAAGTCCGCGAGCGGATGCCATCTGAAGGGCAGCATCTCGCGTTCGGCGGCGAAGGTTTGCTGGACCAATTCACGCCAGGAGCCTCCCGCGAGCGACGCCCTGAAAGGCAACGTGTTCAAGAAGAGTCCGAGCGCGCGCTCGCCGTCTGTCTGTTCCGGCCTGCCATTGGAGACCAGCCCCGTCAGCACCTCCCTGTCGCCGCTCAACAGGCTCATCACTCTCAAGTGCGCGGCCAGCAGCACGCTCTTGACGGGCACGGATGCAGACCCGGCGAGCAGGTTGAGATGGTCCGAGACCTCCTGCGTCAGAGGCACGTTGACGATGCGCGCATGTGAAGCGGTGGGCGGCGTCTCAGGTGAAGATGATGATGTGAGGCGCGGCAATTTACTGATGGTCAGGTCGCGCAGTTTTCCGGTCCAGTAATGATTGACCTCTGCGGAGACTAACGCGCGGCGTTCCAGCGTGACGAAGTCGCGTTGGGTGATGACGGGCGGCGGTTCGAGCGGCCCGGACTGTTCGCCCAAATTTGCGAAGTAGATTTTGAACAACTCCGCGAGCATGGAGGCGACGCTCCACCCGTCCAGAATGGCGTGATGGAAGCTGAGGTGAAGTTGAAACGTCTCTTCGCTGCGTCGTTGAATCTGAAAGCTCAAGAGTGGCGGACTGGACCAGTCAATGCGGCGCAGCTTTTCGTCCTCTCTCCACGCGGCGATGTGCGCCTCCTGCTCCGCAAAGGAGAGATGCCGCAGGTCGTCTGCGCGCAGCGCGACCGCGACCGCCCGATGGATTAACTGCAACGGCTCGCTGAAATTCGAGAGGTCGAAAGAGGCGCGCAAGGCCGGATGCCTGAGCGTCAGTTGTTCGATGGATATGATTAGCGCGTCCAGGTCCAGCCGCGCTCTTAAATGAAAACTGAAGATGTCCTGGTAAGCGACGGAGCCTGCGGAATACTCGCTGTGAAAAAGCATCCC
>JAXDFO010000013.1:0-6197 GCA_034665545.1 Blastocatellia bacterium | reverse complement strand
CGCTCTTCACGGCGGCCTTGTCGGGCACGGCGGTCTGCGGCGTCGCGGCCTGGGGCGGCGGCGTGGCCGTGGTGGTCTGCGCCGATGCCCGATTAATTGGTCCAATTCCGGCAACCAGCAGGAAGAGGGTGAAGGCTGCGGTCAGGATGCGCTTGTTGATGAAGGACAACGTAAACATAAGTTGCACGCTGCTCGTTTCCTTCCGGCTACTGGCTACCGGCTCCTGGCTTCTCGTTTGTGGCTTCTGCTTCTTCATTTTCCGATCAACTCATCAGGTGTTAGTTGCGCTTGTTTCTGCGCCTCTTCGGACATCAGCGCGAGGCCGACGTGCGGCTTGCCCTGGATGTAGGTGGTGACGTAGCGGCTGATGTCTGCGCGCGAGGTGGCCCTCAGGCGCGGCAGGTAGCCGCGAAAATAATCTAGCCCGGTGGAGGCCCACCAGAAACTCAGGGTGTGCGTGTAGTCGTCCAACTTCTCGCGCGAATAGAGGTCGTCAGCTTCGAGCAGGGCTTTGGCCGTCTCAAGCTGGTCGTCCGTGAAGTAGTCCTTATCGTTAAAATGCGCGACCTCATCATAAATGGCTTTGGTGAGAGCGCGCGCTTTGTCCGGCGTTGTTTGCGCGATGATGCTGATGGGGCCGACGTTGCGCTGCGTGTAATAACCTATGCCGACGCCCGTCGCCAAACCTGTGTCAACGAGGTCGCGCTGGAAGCGAGAGTTGGGCTGCGTCAGGATGAAGGAGAAGACATCCGCCGCGTAGGTCGAAGGGTTGTCTTTGCCGATGGATGGTCCATGCCAGCCGATGTTGATGACGACGTTCTGGATGGGCTGCGTGATAATCGCGCCCTCGCTCTTGGGCAGCGCGGGGTGTTCCATGAGCGGAAACTCGGCGAACGGGTCTTTGTCACGACGCGTCCAGTCGCCAAAGAATTTCTGGGCCAGGGTAAAGATTTCCTCCGGCTTGACATCGCCCGTCACGACGAGCGCGGAATTGTTCGGCACGTAATAACGCGACTGGATGAGCCGCATCATCGCGGTCGTCGCGCTGGAAACGGTCTGGCGATTGCCGAGCGGGTTCTTGCGGCTCTGGTACTTGAAGAAGAGACGGTCGTTCATCTCCTTGTTGAGATAGTAATAAGGGTTAGACTCGTTGCGGTCTATCTCTCCGATAACGACCTCGCGCTCGCGCTCGAACTCTCTATCATCGAAGAGCGGGTAACGCGCGCTATCGCGCATGAACTGCATCGCGGTCGGCAGGTTCGGGCTGGTCGTCGTGAAGTAATAATTGACGACCTCCTCGCGCGTCGTGCCGTTATAGGCGATGCCGAGTTGCCCTATCGTCTTGAGATAATCTTCCTGGTTGGCGACGGCGCGGTTGGCCTTGAAGAACATGTGCTCGTAAAGATGCGAGAGGCCGTTGAGTTCCGGCGGCTCCGTGTACGAGCCGTTCTTGACGGCCATCTCAATGGTCACGAGCGGCACGGAATGGTCTTCGAGGACGATGACCTCAAGACCGTTCGGCAAGACGCGATTGACGAGTTGGGCCTGCTGAAACTGCCTGGCGGGCGCAGGTGCGGCGGCTTCGGCGGCCTGCGGCGCGCGCCTGGGCGTTTGCAGCAGGAGCGAAGAAGCGGCCCGCGCGGGCGACGTTAACATCGGCGCAATGAGCGAGAGCACAAGGGCGAATACGAAAAAATGGCGTTTCACAGAAAACTCCGTTCGTAGATTCTTTCGGCGTCCGGCTGGCACGCGTTGAAAGGGATTACAAGGGATTTCGATGTCCCGAATAGCTTTAAGGATGTTCATTGACGAGAGAATTTTTATCTTTCATTCGCCCACCTTATACGCGCCGCCTTAATGAATAGTTTAATTCAGCCCGTGTAGGATTCGTCCTGCTCGATTCTGGAAAGCACCCAGTCGAACTCGCCGCTCGTTATCTTGCCGCCGCAGAACTGGCAGATGCCGGACGCGTTGACCTTGAGCGGCGCGCCGCAGTTAGGGCAATTGAGGTCCGCGCGCGCGTGCGCGGGCTTCGCTTGACGATGGCGTATAAAGGTCCAGTATTCGCTCCACCGCCGCAACCTGGTTTTAGAGCCGCTCACGACCTTGCCCGTCTCGTCCACGGTGTAATCGTGCCCCTGGGCCCAGATGCGCAGGGTAATCGAGTGATAGAAAGTGTCCTCCTTAATCTTGACGGGCTGCATCGCCGTAATCGAATACTGGTCCAGAATATTGCGAAGGCGTTGACGCTGGTAAGCCTCTATCCAGTAACGATGCATCTGGAAGATATTGTCCGTCTCGTGCGGGCGCGCGCGTTCCCATTGCAGCGTGGACCAGGCGGCCTGTAGCTCGTTGAAGATGAGACGGGCGCGGGCCTCAAACTCGCCCCATGAGAATGAAGGGTTCTCACTTTGAAAACTCGCGCTCACGCCGTCGAACCCTGGCTGAACGATGGTCGGGTAATCGGTCCCGACTTCCGGCACGTCGGAAGTGAGAAGAGGGCCGCGCGCCTCCAACTCGTGCAATGTAATCCGGCGCACGTACCACTGAAACTCGCCGCTTTCGATGCGCGTCCCGCAGTAGCCGCAGACGCCGTTGGTCATCGCCTCCAGCGGCGCGCCGCAACGCGGGCAGTGTAAGGCGACGGCCTGTTGAGGAGTGGGCGAGAGCACGTCGCGCTTGCGCTCCAACTCCCAACGCTCGCGCGCGTAATAGCTCATCTCTGACGATGATGCGCCACCGTCCGCGCCGATGACCTCCGTATAGTTGGTCTCAAACTCTACGCTTATCTGGACCAGTGGCGAGGCAAGGCCCTGCACGTCCGCGACGCTCATCGCGCCGACGATGATGCCCTTGACTTCCGACAGGTTCGGCGGATTGCGTTCAAGCAGAGCGCGCCGCGCCTCTTCGCTGAGATAAGGCGAGAGTTGGCCCAACGCATCGCCCCCGCGACCGCGCGCCTCCTGCGCCCGCGCGTAGAGCGCGTAGCAGAAATCCGTGAAGATGATCTCGGAGAAGTTCGGGTCGAAGCGTCGCAGCAAGTTGAACTCCTGCGCGAAGCCAACACGCTTGCCCTCTGAAGAGACTGAGATTGTCTCAGTCTGCACGACATGGCTCGAAGTGTTCGAGTTGAACTGAGGCTCCGGCGCGCTTCGCCTGGTGAAACGATAGACGACGTAGCCTATGATGAGCAGGTCCAGAGGAATGCCTATCGCCGGATAATTTATCGTCAACAAGAAGAGCAAGCGAATGATGCCGATAATCGCGCCGCCACCGCCGCCGCCACTACTGCCGCCGCCGCGACTCCCGCCGCTATGTGATTGCCCGCCGCCGACGCGCGCCAACGCTTCGGGCGCGAAGCACGCGAGGGCTACGCAGGCGAGGCAGATGGCCGCCGCGATGATGAACAGATGGCCTTGATTTTTGGTGCGTTCCCGGAGGCTCATTTCAAATCGAAGCGAGGCGTGTCGGGCAGTTCGTTAGGGTTCGAGCCGGTCGCGGGGAGATGCTCCTTGAGCAGCGCGCCGAGTTCGCGCAGGGCTTCGGTCAAAGTCTCCACGCGCGGTTCCCGTCCGGCTTGATGAAGGGCAAACAGACAGTCGTTCCACTTGAGCGGCGGCGTCGCGCTCAGCACTCCTCTATCCGCTATCAATTCCAGCCGTCGCTCAAGCAAAGAGAGATAGATGAGCAAGCCCATCTCCGCCGCAGTGTTGGCGACTCCCGCCTCATAGAACATCGCCGCCGCGCCCGCGCGCACAGCTTCACCGCGATGCTTCTTCGTCGTCAGCGCGCGCCTCAACCATTCGCTGCGCGATGAGAGAGACGCGCCCAGAGCGAAGAGGAGCAAGACATCAATCGCCACCCAGTAATGAGTGAAAGTCCAGGGCGAGAAGAGCAGGAAGACGAGGCCCGCGAATGACAGGAGCGCGCCGCACAGGTAGTCCGCATGGCGGTATGAGCCTGAGCGAGCGCGCACGGCGATGACGATTTCGGCGTCCGTCCCGGCCTCTATCTCTTTGACGCATTGGGCCAGCGCATCGCACGCTGCCTGATCGAATTGGGCGCGGCTCATATCAGAGGGAATTTAATTCCAGAAACTCTCGCCAGCGAAATGAATTTAACAGAACGTCTTTCCATCTTGGCACGCCTCGCGTGCGTGCCGCAAGGAAAGACGAGGCAGGGCGAGCATGAATCATGAAAGCTGAAGGATGAGAGACCAGCTATTCAACGTTGGCCGGTCAGCGTTGAATAGCTTTCCTCTCATCCTTCATCCCTACGACTTCCGGCTTGCCTTTCAAAGAGGAGTGTGCGCAGGCGTTGTTGAAGGGCGGTGCGATAGAGTTGCGCCTCCGGCGCGAGAGCATTTGTGGACCAGACCGCGCGCAAGCCTTTCTCCGCGCGCTCGCCTTTCTCCACCCGCACAGCATAAGACTGGTGCGTGCGCGGGACGTACAGGACCAGTCGAAAGCCCGTCGCGTTTCTGGCGTTCGTGCCCGTGTAAAGGACTTCTTCAAACCCGTCGCCGTCCGCGTCCATGCTCTCTGCGGTCCACTGCGCGCCGCGAAAGTCGCGCGCGTCGAGCATCGGTTTCGAGACGAGATGAAAGTTGCCGCTAGCGCCGCGCCGTTCCATCACGTACAGATGCGACGTGCCCTCGCGTCTCTCGTCATGCAGGGCCACGAGCGCGGTCGCCTGCGGAGTGCGCAACACCCGCACGTCTCCAAGGCGGTCGTGCGACATGGAACCGACGATGCGACGCGCGGCATCGAGCGAGGGCATTTGCGCGTTCAGCATTTTCGGTTGAGCGGAAGCCAGGGAGGAAGCGTCGCGCGAGGTTGTGGCGGCGGTTGTCGTTGCGTTGGTCGCGGTCGCGGTCGCGGGCGCGGCATCGAAGGCAAGCGAGGCGGCGCGTGGGCTTGTCTGCGGAGTGCGACCCCAGACGAAGAGCAGCGCGCCGAGGGCGGCCAGGATGACGACCGGCGTGAAGGCGCGAAAGACGACGCTGCGGCCCGTGTTGAGCGCGGCGACGGTCGAAGCGAAAGGTTCCGTCTCCATCCCTTCCTGACGTGGACGGGCGATGCTTTTCTCCAGCATCGCGCGCGCATCGTCGGCTGTGCGCGGGCGGTCTTCGGGCCGCTTGGCGAGCAGCGTGTGAACGGCGATGGCTAGAGAGCGAGAGACGCCCTCGCACACCTGCGGCAGTGGCGGCGGCGGGGCCGTTGCCTGCTTGATGAGCACGGCGGACGATAACAGGTCCACGAATGGCGGACGCCCCGCCAGCATCTCGTAGACCAGGACGCCCAGACTATAGAGGTCGCTGCGCGCGCCGATGCTTTGGCCCAGACATTGCTCCGGCGACATGTAACGCGGCGTGCCGATGATGATGCCGGAGCCTGTCGTGGCGTGCGTCGCGGTGGCGTCCGCAGAGGTCGCCAGGACTTTGGCGACGCCGAAATCGAGCACGCACACGCCCCGCTCGTTGAGCATGATGTTGGAAGGCTTGAGGTCTCTGTGAACGATGCCGAGGCGGTGCGCTTCGGCCAGCACGTCGCAGATGTCGGAGGCGATGCGCACCGCCCGTTGCGGCGTGAAGCGTCCCTCTTTCACTAGAACGTCGGAGAGCGTCTCGCCCTCTACGAATTCCATGACGATGAAGTGGCGGCCATCCGGCAGGTTGCCCGCGTCGAAGATGAACGCGGCGTGCGGGTGGCGCAGGCGGGCCATCGTGCGGGCCTCGCGCATGAAGCGTTCGGTCACGTCCGGGTCGGAGGCGAATTCAGGCTTGATAATCTTGACGGCGACGGGGCGTTCGAGTCCGAGGTGTGTGGCACGATAGACAGTGCCCATGCCGCCCGTGCCGATTTCACGCTCGATGCGAAATCTTCCGGCGATGATTTGGGGGACATCCATGTTCTTGGACCTTCTTTCGGGGTAAAGGTCGCTGCGGCCCCGCTCCTGTGCGACGAGTACGAGGGGAAGTCGCTTTCAGAAAACGGTCCGTGCGGTCAGCACTAAAAATTCAATTGTCCGCGTTATAGGGAGAGGGCTGGCCTCAATTTCAAAATCGAGGGGTCCGAGGCCAAGAGTGTAACATTTTTAACGCCGCAAGCAAATGCAAATAGGAAGGCGGAAAGATGAGAGCGTGGCTATTCTGGATGAATAGCTCGTCTCTCATACTTCATCCTTCTGACTTCCTG
>JAXDFO010000012.1:0-4949 GCA_034665545.1 Blastocatellia bacterium | reverse complement strand
AGAGAAGTTGTTGCCGACAGAGGACGAGATTACCCAGCAGATTAATAATCAAAAGCAGCAGACGGGGATGACCGAAGAGGCTTTCCAGAAACAATTAAAGGACCAGAATATGACCGAAGCCTCTTTGCGCGAAGAGATGCGTAAGCAACTCGCCGTGCAAAAGCTGCAAGAGAAGTACAACTCCAAAATCGTTATCAGCGACCGCGAACTGGAAGATTTTTACGCCAACAACAAGTCGCAGTTCGTCAACGCGCGTGGAGTCTCGCTCGCTGCCATCATCGTTGACCCGTCGGATAACGGCGCGCAGGACGACGCCAAGAGCGAGGCCGAAGCGAAGGTCAAGATTGACAACGTCTACCAGCAGTTAAAGAGCAACGCGGACTTCGCCACGGTCGCGCGCCAGCGCAGCGAGGACCAGACCAACGTGCGCGGCGGCGACCTCGGGTTCTTCAGCGAAGAGGAGTTGAAGAAGGCTGGCTTCCCGCAGGATTTAGTCGGACAGTTCTTCGGGCCGATGAAGGCTGGCGACTACACCGCGCCCGTGCATACGAATGACGGTCGCTGGGCCATTTTTAAATTGGCCGAAAGGCGGCTGCAAAATGAGAACCTGACGCTCGACAGCCCAGGCGTGCGCCAGCAGATAACGCAGGCCCTGACGAATCAACGCAAGGAGATTCTCAACGCCGCGCTCCTGATAGATGCGACGACCGAGGCGAAGGTCGTCAACAATCTCGCCCGGAATATGCTCAACAGTCCGAGCAATCTGGGCAGCATGCGTCCGGCCCCGCCCGCGAACGCCGCTTCGCCAGCCGCGTCCGCCTCGACCACAACAGCCGCGCCCACGTCGTCGCCGTCAACTTCCCCCGCGTCAACCTCCGGCGCGACCACCATTAAACCGTCGGCCAGTCCGGCACGCTAAGATTAATGGACCTTGAATAATGGACCTTCGATAGCGGGCAGTAATGAGTGACAAGCATGATAAGAGGTTAGCTATTCACTCATTACTGCCCACCGCCCACTGTTCATCGCCCACTGCTTTATGCTCTTCCGACTTTCAGACGTTCATAAATCTTATGGCTCGCAGGATGTCTTGCGGGGCGCATCGTTGCAGGTCAATCCGGGCGAGCACGTCGGACTTGTCGGACGCAACGGCGCGGGCAAGACGACTATCTTTCGTCTCGTCAGCGGCGAAGAGACGCCCGACAAGGGCGATGTCGTGCGCGCGCGCGGCGTAAGGTTGGGACTGCTCGCGCAGCATGTGCATTTTGAAGCGGGCTTGACCGTGCATGAATCCGCGCTCGCGGCCTTCGGTCATCTTCAACAGATAGAGCATGAGATGCACACGCTTGAGCATCGCATGGAAGCGGCGAGCGACGATCTGGACCAAATACTTGAACGCTACAGCGATCTCCAACATGAGTTCGAGCGCGAGGGCGGCTTTGAGTACGCGGCGAAGGCCGAAGCCATCTTGCAGGGTCTAGGATTTGACCGTGAGACCTGGCAACTTGAGACCGAAAAACTCTCAGGCGGCCAGCAGAATCGTCTCGGCCTCGCGCGACTCCTGCTCGCGGAGCCGGATGTCTTGCTGCTAGACGAGCCGACCAATCACCTTGATGTCTCGGCTGTCGAATGGCTCGAAGAGTTTCTACAGACCTATCGCTCCGCCTACGTCATCGTCAGCCACGACCGTTATTTTCTGGACCGCGCCGCGAGCCGCATCGTAGAGATTGAGAACGGGCGCGCGTCCAGCTATACGGGCAACTATTCTGCTTACCTGGTCGAACGCGAAGAGCGGCGCGAAGCCCAACTGCGCGCCTACGAAAATCAACAACATCTCATCGCCAAGACGGAAGAGTTTATCCGCCGCAACCTCGCCGGGCAGAAGACCAAGCAGGCCAAGTCGCGCCGCAAGATGCTCGAAAAACTTGAGCGCGTTGAGGCCGTCCGGCAGGACCAATCATCCGGCGACTTTCGTCTCAAGGCTGTCGAGCGCGCGGCCACGCACGTCCTCACGGTCCTTGAAGCGGACATAGGCTATCCCGGAAACGTTCTCGCGCGCGACATCACCTTCACGCTCAGGCGCGGAGAGTGCCTGGGCATTATTGGTCCAAACGGCTCAGGCAAGACGACCTTCATCAAGACCGTGCTCGGCAAGCTGCCATTGCTCGCGGGCGACATCAAACTCGGCTCAAACACGCAGGTCGGTTACTATGCGCAGCAGTTGGATGATCTGGACGACCGCAACGAAATCATCATGGAGCTACGCCGCGTCGCGCCCTCTTCCGCGACGGCTGGCGAATTGCGCTCCTTCCTCGCCAAGTTTCTCTTCACGGGCGACGATGTTTACAAGCATGTGAGCGACCTCTCCGGCGGCGAGAAAGGTCGTCTCGCCCTCGCCAAACTCATCTACTCGAATGTCAACGTGCTGGTCCTTGACGAGCCGACCAACCACCTCGACATCCCTTCGCGCGAGGCGCTCGAAGAGGCTCTCGATGCTTACCAGGGGACTATCATCACCATCAGCCACGACCGTTATTTCCTTGACCGCATCGCCACGCAAATCCTCTCGCTCGACGGCGCGGGCGGCGCGGAACACTTCGACGGCGACTACACCGAATACCACGACTGGAAGGTAGCGAAGCGCGCGGCCACGCAAGCCGTAGCCAAAAGCGCGCAGGCCGTTGAGGCATCGGCGGCGAGCAAGCAGCCCGTGCCCGCCAAACCTAAAGATGAAGCAGCGCGTCCCAAAAACAAGGCTTCCGGCAGCAAGGGCGCTAAGAAGCAAACTGCCCGTCATCCACAGTTGATTGAATCGGAAATCAGCGAGGCGGAAAAGAAATTAGCCGCGCTCTCCGAGCAACTCTCGCAACCCGAAATCGCACGCGATGCGGCCCGCCTGCAAGCAATCAATGTCGAGTATCAGCAGACGGAAGAGCGCTTGCGTGTGCTCTACGAGGAATGGGAAAGAGTCGCGGCGGAAGCGGCGAGCGCTTGAGTTGGAAGAGGTTCCGAAGGCTCTCTTACTTGACAGGGAAGCGAACCGTTTGTTAAGTTGAATTTTCGTTTTTTCGGCTGTTTTGAAGCAAGTTTATCAGTTGTAGGCGCGTAGCTCAGGGGTAGAGCACTACCTTGACACGGTAGGGGTCTGGGGTTCAAATCCCCACGCGCCTACCATTTTTATTTCCCGCGATTTCAACACTTAACCCTCCTTATTTTTCAACCAGCTTTCCTCGCTTCCTCACCATTCGCCAGGATTTTGCCAGACTCCGAACCGAATACTTGTTGCAGCCGTTTTAGGTCCGAATATTCAAGGCTCTCGACTGCTGCGACCATCGCTTCCCAGGTGGTGTGTGCGTAGCCGGGCGTGATGCGTGAAGCGTGACCGAACCCCGATAAAGGCATGGCGTGCCCAAGCAATGCTGAGATCATATATTGATGAACTCCCCGGTCAAGAAGCCTGGTAGCGAAAGTGTGGCGCAGGTCGTAAGGGCGGAGGTCTTCGATGAAGGCTCTCTCGCACGCGGCGTTGAAACCCTTCTTGATGGCTTTCATGGGTTCGCCGTGACGATTGGTGAAAAGCCATTCTCCCGTCGTCAGGTCTTCTACCAGAATCTTGAAGACCCTTTGCGCTACGCGGTTGAGCGGCAGGAGGCGTGGATTGCCGTCCTTGCCTTTCGTGACCAGGACTGCTCTTGGCGGAATTAGCACGTCAGTCTTTTCCACCCTGCAATAGCGTGCTTCGGCGGAGAGATTGACATGCGCCTTCTTAATCGCCAGCACCTCTTTCGGCGGCCTGATGCCTGTGTTCGTCACGATCCGACAGATAGCAGCAAGATGTTCGCCGTTCTCGTTGAAGGCAGCGAAGAGCCTTTCTTCTTCATCGGGAGCGAACTTGTTGAGCCACCGTTCACGGTTCTGCCAGGTCGGAAGTCCTTCCAACATAGTGCGGCTCACCAAGCGACAGGGATTGTCGTTCATCACGCGCTCGCGTATCGCCATGTTGAAAAGCTGTTGAGCATGTTGTCGTGCCGCCGCACCGTGACCGGAGAATGCGGCCTGTCAAGCCGCGTCTTCGTCTGAAGCAGCTTGAGAAGATAATTCTCAATCATGCGCGGCGTGATTTGAGCCAGCGTTTTCTCGCCGAACTCGTCTAGCAAACGCTTGCCGAAACATTTATCAAACTCCGTCGCGAGCGGCGTTTTGTGCTTCCTCGAATAGTCCACGTAGATTTCGTCGAAAAACCTGGTGAAGTTTTTCAGGTCCGAATCCTTCAGAAAAGTTCCCGTCTTGATTTGTCGTTTCAGGTCATCTTCTTGTTCCCTCGCTTGTCTTTTGGAAATAATCAGAGGCAAGCCTTTCTTGCCGTTGAAGGTGAATTGATGGAACTCGCCGTCAATCCAGAACTCGGAAGAACAGATGCCTTCCTTACCACGTTGCCTGATTGTCATCGTGCTTTCTCCAATTTGGTAGAAAGCGGCTAGAGAAGTGAGCGAAGTTTAAGGTGGCCTTGACTGTAAAGCAAGACTCAAGCCGCTCTGTTGTTTGTGGCGCCCCTTGAGGATGCTGTTTAAGGATTGATGAGTGATGCCAAGCAGTTTAGCGGTTCGCGTGATCTTACCCTGCGCTCTTTCCAGTGCCTTTCTAAAAGTTGCAACATTCGTTGCATAGAGGAAACTACAATGAGAAAAACAATCCAGACCTTAGTTTTGATTTTGGCTCTTACTGGCATCGCTCATGCAGGTGAAATGCTCACGCCTGCTGCGCCACCGCCACCGCCAGCACAAGGGGAAATGGGGTAGCCGTTAGTTGAAACGATTGTGGCTATCATAGAGATAGCCTTTTCTCTGGGCTAGATATTATTCCAATTTACCGTCACTTGCTGTCCGTTGAGGCGGCACAGGCTAAGTGTGTTCGCGCATCATAGCAAGAAATTATGTAAGGGAATCGGA
>JAXDFO010000011.1:0-3716 GCA_034665545.1 Blastocatellia bacterium | reverse complement strand
CGGGCCAAAGGCTCTCTCTTATAAGGAAGTGGCCCAGGAATTCTCGTCCGTGCTCGGCAAGGATGTGCAGTATGTGGATGTGCCCCTTGAGGCGGCGCGCAGTTCGATGCTGGGCCAGGGATTGTCAGCATGGCTGGTGGATCGCCTCGTCGGGTTGTATGAATTTTACAGGGACGGGCACGCAGCAAAGGTCACTAACGTAGTCCGCGAAGTGACGGGGCAGGAGCCTATTACCTTTCGCCAGTTCGTCAGAGAGCACGTCGAAGCGTTTGAATAGCAAGCATGGAAGTCGTGAAGTCTTGAAGGATGAAACGGGCCGATGAAGGAAACGCTCGCGCCGGGAATCGCTGTCGGCAAATCGAAGATTGACGGCAGGGGCTGCTTTGCGACGGTCCATTTTCGCAAGGGGCGGAAGATAACGGAGCTTGTCGGCGAGAAGGTCTCTCGCAGGGAGGCCGCGCGCAGGATGCGCGGGCGCGAGCGGCTGCACATCTGCGGGATAGACACTTACTGGGGCATAGACGGCAACAGTGGCGGCAACGGCTCGCAGTTCATCAATCATTCATGCGACCCCAACAGCTACGTCCGAATCATTCACGGCCACATCATCTTCTTCGCCCTCCGCGATATAGAACCCGGCGAAGAGATTACGCTGGACTACGTAGAATCCTACCACTCGAATGAGAAGCGATGTCGCTGCCAGTCTCCTAAATGTCGCGGGACTATCAATCTTATCAAGAAAAAGAGTGCGCGTGCGGGCGTCTAAATCCGTCGCGGGCATCAGGTTAGAACCTTCCGGCGGGATGCGTCGCAGGTCCAACCAGAGGTAAAATAGAAGCATCTAAACGTTGCGGGCCGCCAGGGTGAGACGGGCCTTTTCTTTTTTACGCTTTTTCTACTTTAAGGATACGATTGATGCTGATATCACGTCTTGATTTTCGGACCATTGCGAGCGTTTTATTACTGGTCCTTTTCCTCTTCTCTTCCAACGCTGGAGTCAAAGCGCAAGGCAACGCTGCCGCCGTCAACGATGTCGTCATCGTGCTGCCCTTCGAGAACACTTCCACTCATCCTGAATACAACTGGGTCGGCGTCAGTTTCGCAGACTCGCTCTCGGAACTGCTGGACGTGCCCGGCATCATCGTCGTCTCTTCGGACGAGCGCGAGCTTGCATATCAACGCATACGCCTGCCGCTCACGACGCTGCCCTCACGCGCCACCGCCATCAAACTGGCCCGCGAAGCCAAAGCGACGATGATCGTGCTCGGCACTTACAGCGTCACGCCCGGACAGGGAGAGACGCCCGCATCATTGCAGGGGACCGCGCGCGTCATACGTGTCAACGAAGGCCGCCTCATGGGCGAGACGATGCCGGACGGGCGTTGGGCCTCGCGCGAATATGATTTCGGCGGCGCGCTCACCACCTTGCAGAGAATGTCCGGCCAGCTTGCTTATCAAGTTCTTTATCAACGTGACAAGGCCGCGCTTCCCTTCTCGCAGATGCAGTTCGTGCAACAGGCGACCAAGATTCCGCAGCGCGCTTTTGAATCTTACGTCAAAGGCGTGCAGACCTCCGATAAAGATAAGAGGGCCAATTATCTGAAGAACGCCCTGCGCTTTTACGCCGAAGCCAACGCGGGCGCGGTCTACCCGCAGGCCGCCTTCGAGTTGGGCCATCTTTATCTTGAGCAGAACGATTGGAAGAATGCGGCGGAGTATTTCTCCAAGATTCAGAAGTACCGCGAGAACGAACTCAAGACGAGCGCGGAAGGCTCAAGCAGGATTCAGAAGAAGGAACCGCTCTATGCCGAAGCGGCCTTCTATTCCAGCCTCGCCTACTGGCGCATGAACGATTACAGCCGCGCGCTGGCCGCGCTCGTCCCGCTCGCCTCCGACATGCCGCTCATGAGCATCTACAACAACGCGGGCGCGATTGCCATGCAGGCCGCGCGCGATGAGAAGAAACAGGATGAGCGGGCGCGGCTCTTGCAGCAGGGCGTTTCGTTTCTGGCGCAGGCTGCTTCATCTTCGCCCGACGATACGATGGTGCGCTTCAACTACGCCTACGCGCTCTTCCTCTCCGGCAAGTTTGCGGAGGCCGCAGACCAACTTCGCCCTGTCATCACGAACGACCCGAAGGACGGACAGGCGCAGTTCCTCTTCGCCAAAGCTCTTGAGCAAACGGGCAAGACCGAAGCCGCAGCCGCAGCCGACGACCAGGCCCGCAGGTACTTGCAGACATATGCCAAGTGGCAGACCGAGTGGCAGAAGTCGCACACTGCAACGGATGTCAACCCGCGCCTGCGCCACTCCTTCAATCGTGACGACTACTTCAACGCCGTGCGCGAGAACACGATTGCCAACCAGGAATCCAACAACACTTCAAGCACGCAGGACTTGCTAGCGAGGGCGCGCGAACTCTACACGGCGGGGCAGGATGATGAGGCCATGTCGGAGGCCCGCCGCGTGCTGGTCGTCGAACCTATGAACGGCGAAGCTTATCTGCTGATAGGTCGTATCTACCAGAGACGCGGCGACCAGGAGGCGGCCATCAGCGTCCTCAAGACGGCTACCTTCTGGGATCCCAAGCTGATTGACGCGCACATCCTTTTAGGGCGCATCTTCCTCGAACGCGGCGACCGTGGCGAGGCCACCAAGTACGCGACCAACGCTATCAACCTCGACCCCAACAATCAAGAGGCCATCGCGCTCCAACGCCAGGTCACGATGGGAAGCAAGTAAGCGAAGGTAGAGAGATTAGAAATTATCGGCTAGTGAAAGCTTGAGGTTTTCACTAGCCGTTCTTTTGTCTTCCCTGTCGCTGTGCTTATGTTAAAATGGCGTTTCTTTTTGATGGTGGGGTCGGAATGGATTTGCGCGTGTGGGAGAGTTGAGTATGCATCTCGCGCCGTGGGTGTTGACAGGCTTGCTATTGGTCGCCGCGCTGGCGGTCGTGCTCTTCTTGATAGCGGCGATGTCGAGGCATCACAAGGGAGCGACGGGCGAGCTTGATTTAGTTGGCGCGACGGCTTCGGTTGAAGGGACGCTGGGGCCTTTGGGCACTGTCCTCGTTCGCGGTGAGTTGTGGCCCGCACGCTCGCGCACGGGCGCGATTGTCGAGCGCGGGTGCAGGGTGCGCGTCGTCGGGGCGAGCGGGCATCTGCTACAGGTCGAGCCGACCGAGTAGCATCAACCGCGCTTGACCTTTCAAGCAAGGGGTCTTTGCAACGGCCACTCCTATGTCAACAGGCACGCAAAAATACGATGCTCCGGTCAGTGATTTGGAAGCGCGTCATTCCGCGCTCGAAGAGTTTGCGCGCGACGAGCGTCGTCCCGCCGTCCTGCTGCTCGGCGCGCTCATCATCGCCGTCATCTTCTTCGCCCTCGGCATCATCTTCGACCGTTGGACCATGAATCGAAGCCTGCCCTTCAACGCCCCGCTCAAAACCACGCAGACATCCCAGACCATCAACGACACGAGACCAGCCGCGCCATAGCAACCCCTCTTCGGCCTCTCCTTGCGAGCAGGAAACCGGAAGCAAGCTGTCTCGCACGCGTGGGCCAACCTTTACATTCAATCGTGACGGCTTTCCAGAAAAACTTTTTCTGTGGCATGCGATGTGCTGTATACAGAATCGGCAAGCACGGAACAGCAGTAAAACAACCGTGACCCCGCCGCCATCACTTCTCTGAGCGCCGCCTGCCGCGTCGCCAGC
>JAXDFO010000010.1:0-22395 GCA_034665545.1 Blastocatellia bacterium | reverse complement strand
TTTTATCCGGCTGCGGTTTCGCCGCCGAGGAGGGTGAGCACTTCGCCCGTGATATAGCTTGAGTCAGCTTCGGAGGCGAAGAAGATGTAGGAGGGCGCTATCTCTTCCGGCTGGGCTGGACGTTTCATGGGCGTGTCCTGTCCGAACTTGGCGACATCCTTGGCGGACTTATCCGAAGGATTGAGCGGAGTCCAGACGGGGCCGGGCGCGACGCAGTTAACGCGTATCTTCTTCTCGACCAGATTCTGCGCGAGCGATTTGGTGAAGGCATGAATCGCGCCCTTCGTGGCCGAATAATCGAGCAGTTCCTTGCTGCCTTCGAGGCCCGTGATGGAGCCTGTGTTGATAATCGCGCTGCCGGGTTGCAAGTGCTGTAGGGCCGCCTGGGCCATGTGAAAATAGCCATAGATGTTGGTCTTGAAAGTGCGGTCCCATTGCTCTTCGGTGACATCTTCAAGGCTCGACTGGTGCTGTTGAAAGGCTGCGTTATTGACCAGTATGTCCAGGTGGCCGAATTGCTGGACCACTTTTGCGACCGCGTGGCGACAGAACTCTGCTTCCCTGACATCGCCGGGGATGAGCAAGGCTTTGCGGCCTTCGGCTTCAACGGCGCGGCGCGTCTCTTCCGCGTCCGACTGTTCTTGTGAAAGATAGACGATGGCGACATCGGCTCCCTCGCGCGCGTAGAGGACGGCGACGGCGCGACCGATGCCGGAATCGCCGCCCGTGATGAGCGCGACCTTGTCCAACAACTTGGCCGCACCCTGGTATCGCGGCGCTTGATATTTCGGTTGCGGGTCGAGCTTCGATTCGAGGCCCGGCTTCTCTTGATGCTGCGCGGGCAAAGGCGATTGAGGCTCGCGCTGTGGACCGGCCTTGCTCGCGCTCTTTGCGGCGGACGGCTTGCTCTTGCGAGCGGTCTTCGCAGACTTCTTCTGACTCTTTCTGGCTGCCATGTCTTCCCTCCCTTTGCTCTTTATAAAATGCGAATCAAAAAAGGCTTCGCGCTATTCGCTGCCGCAACGCGGGTGGCCGCAATGACATTTACTCTCCATGTTGGTCGTGGACCTCTCGCATTGTTTGCAGCAGTAATCGCCTACAGTCGGCGCGGGGCAACCGCACGCGGGGTTCGCGCATGTCTCCGTTTTTTCTACCATCTCAATCACTCGCTTTCTGATTTATGGTCCAAGATTAATCTTGATGGGCCAGGATGTCGAACGTAAACTCCAGTTTGTTTCTGACGCGAATCGTCCCGTGCAGGGCTGAGGTCGCGTTGACTTTATAGTCGCCGCGATTAATCGTGAACTCGCCTGTAGCCTAATGCCCGCGCCCTGAGCGAAGAGACAGCACAAAATGAACGCCGACATTTTCCTTACACACCTGCCCGGCACCTCCTTTAACGGATGGATGGATGAATCAATAAGCGGCGCGCTGGCGTTGAGGCTAATCTAAACTTTTGTGTGTGCGATGACAAGCCGGACGAACGGCCCGCGCGCGTGCGTAGCCTGTTTCGCCGTGCAGATTTTGTCTCCCGCGCGTCCTATGCTTAAATGAAGTTTTCAGGGGAAGAGACGATGCTTCATCAGAACACGCTCGACGCGGGCCAGGCCGCGCTCGTCATCATAGACATGCAGGAAGCCTTTCGCACGGCGATAGGCGATTTCGCGTCGGTCGCGGCGCGCATCGCAAAGGTCGCGCAGGCGGCAGAGATTCTCAACGTGCCCATCATCTTGACGGAGCAGTACCCGCGCGGGCTGGGGCACACGGCGGAAGAGATAAAGTCCGTACTGCCGCCCGCGCCCGTCATCATCGAGAAGACGGCCTTTAGCTCCTGCGGGGCACGCGCCTTCGAGGCCGAACTCGAACGCACGGGCGCGCGCCAGCTTTTAGTCTGCGGCATAGAAGCGCACATCTGCGTCAATCAAACAACGCACGATTTGCTGGCGCGCGGCTTTCAAGTTCATCTCTTAACGGACTGCATCACGGCCCGCACAGAGGAGAATAAACGGCTCGCCATGACCAAGATGAGAGAGAGCGGCGCGCTGCCCTCTTCCACAGAAATGGCCCTCTTTGAACTCCTGCGCGACGCGAAACACGAACACTTCAAAGCAATACAGAATTTGATAAAGTGAAGAAGCCTTCAATCACGTGTCGGAGAAATGAACGTTCGCATGCTTTTCATTCTGGCTCCTGACTCCTGGCTCCTGTTTTCATCATGGACTTTCTCGCACAGTTAAATCCGCAGCAGCGCGAGGCCGCCGCCGAGACCGAAGGACCGCTGCTCATACTGGCAGGCGCGGGTTCCGGCAAGACGCGCGTCATCACCTATCGCATCGCCTATCTCATAGCGGAGCGCGGCGTCCCGCCTTACAACATCCTCGCCGTCACCTTCACCAACAAGGCTGCGGGCGAGATGCGCGAGCGCGTCGAGCAACTGCTCAGAGGCAAGAGCCTCACCAGCGCGCCTCTCATCTCCACCTTTCATAGCCTCTGCGTGCGCATCCTGCGCCGCAACATAGAGAAGCTCAACGAGGGCTACACGCGCTCCTTCACCATCTACGACCAGGATGATTCGGTGCGCCTGGTCAAAGGCTGCGTCAAAGACCTCGGCTACGACGAGAAGCAGTTGGGCCAACGCGCGGTCCAGAGCGCGATAAGCAGCGCGAAGAATCGCGGCGAAGATGCGGAGACCTACGCCGCGCGCGTCGAGTACGGCGACGAGAAACGCGCGGCCATCGCCCGCGTCTTTCGTCTCTACGAAGAACGCCTGCGCGCCAACAACGCCCTTGACTTCGACGACCTGCTCATCAAGACCGTTCAACTGCTGCGCCGCGTCCCGGAAGTCCGCGAATATTACAACGACAAATTCCGCTATATCCTCGTTGACGAATACCAGGATACCAACTCCCTCCAGTTCGCCCTCATACGCTTCCTCACCGAAAAGCAGCAGAACATCTGCGTCGTCGGTGACGAGGACCAATCTATCTACAAATGGCGCGGCGCGGATATTTCCAACATCCTGAACTTCGAGCAGCATTATCCGAACGCGCGGATCATCAGGCTGGAGCAGAACTATCGCTCGACGCAGAACATACTGGATGTGGCGGGCGCGGTGGTGAGGAATAATAAGGAGCGCAAGGGCAAGAGCCTCTGGACCAGTAATCCTTCGGGCGAGCGGATACGTTATTACCAGGCGTTCGATTCGGACGCGGAGGCGCGTTTCGTCGCCGCCAAGATTACGGACCACCGGAGCGAGGAACCGAACATTCGCGCCGCAGTGCTTTACAGGACCAACGCGCAATCGCGCGTCTTTGAAGAAGCCTTGCGGCGCGCGCTTATCCCTTACAACATCGTCGGCGGCTTCTCCTTTTACGAACGCGCGGAGGTGCGCGACATCATCTCTTATCTCAAACTCGCGCTCAACCCGCACGATTCGATAGCCCTCCTGCGCGTCATCAACAGTCCCGCGCGCGGTCTGGGCAAGCAGACCCTTGATGAGATTGACCGCCGCGCGAAGGATTACGGCGTCTCTCACTGGGAGACGATTTCGATTCTCACGGAGCAGCCCGACGGCCTGAGCCCACGCGCCGTCAGCGCGCTCAAAAATTTCAAGAAGATAATCACGGAACTCGTCGCTGCTACCAATAACGCGAGCCGCTCCGAGTCGCCCGTCTCGGATGTGGTGAAGGCGGCGATTCTGGATACGGGCTATGCCAACGCGCTCAAGTCTGAGAACTCGGACGAGGCCGAAGCGCGTCTTGAGAACTTGCAGGAACTCGTCAATGCGGCGGTGGATTATGACACGCAGGAGCAGGAAGGCTTGCGCGATTTCATAGACCACGCCGCGCTCGTCTCGGATGTGGACCAGTATAAGCGCGACGCCGCCGTGACCTTGATGACGGTCCACGCGGCGAAAGGGTTGGAGTTTCCACTGGTCTTCATAGTCGGGATGGAGGATGGATTGTTCCCGCACGCGCGCGCGGCCACAGACCCTGCGGAACTAGAAGAGGAACGCCGCCTCTGTTATGTCGCCATCACGCGCGCGGAAAGATTTCTCTATGTCACGCACGCGATGAAGCGGCGCGTCTACGGCGAAGAGATGGCGTCCGAGCCTTCGCAGTTTTTGAACGAGATGCCGCTCGAACTGATGGAAGACCTCTCGCGCGGCTCATCCTGGCTCTCGTTTGCGCGCCAATCTTCGACGTTGGAGAACAAGCACGCCGCGCGCGCGCTCAAAGGCTTGAACACGGACGCAGCATCGGAGAGAACCAAATATACCGGTAAGACTTACGACAGCGTTGATTCCATCGCGGAGTTTTTCCGCAAGCGCGGGCAGCAGTTTAATCAGCCAACATCCAAGCCGAAGGATGAGCCGACCATCCAACGCCGCAATGCGACCGCCGGTGGCAACGCTACTCCATCAACCTCGCGTCCCGCTTCATCAAGTGCGGCGTCGGCGGGCGGCGACTTCGCGCCCGGCACGCACGTTCGCCACCCTAAATACGGTCGCGGCCTCGTCCTGCGCCGCGAGGGCGCGGGCGATTCCGCCAAGCTGACAGTCAGCTTCCCAGGCTTCGGCCAGAAGAAACTCATCGAAAAATACGCCGGGCTTGAGAAGGCTTAACTGTCAGTCGCTGATGCGTCCCACGCTCTGGACTGAAGCCTGCGTCGAGCCGAAGACGGCCAGCGTGTCCATGCTGGTCCGGGAGATAATAATGCCCTTGCTCTTGCGGTCGCGCGGGCCTTCCTCATCGGCGGCTTGCACGCCGGATGGCAGGTTGTCCGTCGCAAGCGTGCCGCTTTCTCCCTTCAACTCGGCGGCGCGTTGTAGGAGTTGTTGCTCTACTGTCAGAGACTTCTCTGCGGCTTGTGGAGTGACCGTCCCGACGTGCCCCCAGACCTCCTTTTCCATACCATTGTCCTGCTTGAGCCAGGCTTTATAGGTGACATCGTATCCGTCAATGAAGATGGAGCGGCGGTCGAATCTGATGTCCGGAAGCGCGGACAACTTGGCCCAGAGGTCATCGGGCGGGAAGCCGCCAGGGACGGCGGTTGTGGTTTTAGTGCCACCTCCACCGCCGCCGCCGCTTCCACCGCCTGCGGCCCTCGCATACCTGCCAAACCATATCGCGGCCATGTTCATGCTGGCGTAAGCGTGGCCCGTCGCGCGCTCTATGACGGGCGATGGTTTTCTGGAACCGTTCAAGACCTGCCCTAGAGTGCCGGGGCTATTGTGGGCCCACATGCCGTGAGATTTTCTGTCGAACTGTTCTCCGGTCAAAGAACCCTTTTCCGTGTTGAGGTCAGCCGGGCGAATGATTGCGAAGGCGACGTTTTTCTGGGCGAGCAGGTTCGCCACCTTTTCCGTGTGCGCCGCTCCGATAATCATAGCGGAGGGAGTTCCAGCATCCATGCCCGGCAATTCCAGGAGGTGGTCCACCATGGTATTGCTTCGCTTCGATGCGGTCTCATAGAACTTAATCTCCTTTTCCAGGTCTGCGGACGCTTGAGGGCTGACTTGCGCGCCGACCTGGCTCGCCTTGTTTTGGAGCTCGCGTGCGCGCGCTATCTCCGCTTCGGATGAAGTGATGTCATGTTTCTTCAGATTCTCATACTGGTCCTTGACCCACGGGTCTGCGTTGAGTATATGCTCGAAAGCCTCTTTCTTCTTGCCCTGCTGAATCATCGCCATGACCTTCACCTTATCATCATCGGTCAAACTCTTTTCCGCGATGGCGAGCAGGTACTCCGCTTCCGGGCTGCTCTTGGCGTCCAGGTTCGTCTCATATTCTTGCGCGGATTCGATGCCGTAAACCTGCACTTCGGGGAAGAGCAGGGTCATGAATTCGGGCGAGCTTATCTCGCCCTCGGCCAGCAAACGGACGCCCAGGTTTTCGCGGTCTGACTTGGCACTCGCTCCGCCCATGTTGTGGAACCAAGATGCATCGAGGGCTTTGCCCGAATAGATAGAACCTTCCAGACCGATCTTCTTCAATCCGTACTTCTCGTGCAGGCGCAGGAGCATGACGGCAATCTCCAACTGCCCGACGCGAGATGTGTGGACCTCTTCAAAGACGAAGACGGGGCCTTTGCCTTCCGTCTCCGCCGTTTTCTGCACGGCCCCCACGCCATTCGTCACGTCGTTCGCCATCTCCCCGACCTTCGATGAAGAGGCCGGAGAGGTGCTGGCGGCTGACTGCGTGGAAGACTGGACCGGCGGCGATGAATTATCAACTGTGTTCTTGTTGTCGGATGAACAACCGAAGCAGGTTGCGATAAAGAGCAGGAGAGCTATCGTCCCACTCTTGATAAAGAGACGGGTACACATGAGGTCAACTCCTTATAGTCCGGGCACATCAAAAATTCACTTGACCCGGCCAATCATGTCTAACGCCTGGCGAATGCCTTCGAGCGCGTAAGGGTGGTCCTTCGCGGGCAGTTCGCCCAATAATTGAGCGGCCTCTTCGGTCCCGGCTTTGCCCAGGGAGAGGGCCAGCCAGTGGCGCGTGTTCGGGTCAGGGACCAGAAGATACCGCTTCGCCAGTTGCGCGGCGTATTCGCCGAGAATCGTATGACTCCCGGCGTTGAAAATATTCTGCGCCGCTTCCATCGTCACGTCCCAGGGATTTTCCGCGATGAGTAATTGGACCAATTTATGAATGGAGACGCGGCTTCGCACGGCATCAGCCAGCGCGGGCACTTGCTGGTCCAGAGTCTCATCGTCCAGGCCGCGCAAATCCCATGAGAGCCTCTCTTTGAGTTCTTCCGGCATCTCACCCTCAAGGAGCGCGTTGAAGATGGGGACCGCACGACGGCGTGCCGTGCTCAACTCCACCTGACAGGCTTTAGAACGCCAGCTTTCCGGCGTCAGTAAAAACAGCAGGGCGTCGAAGGGAACGGCCTGCATGGCGATGCTGAAATCGTCTCCGTAATTGAACGGGTCAATGAGCAGCCGGACAAAATCTTTCTCCAGGCTCGCGGCCAGGCGCGCGCCCAGTTTGTGCGCCAAGAGGCTGCACTTATGACTCAGCAAACATGTGAAGACTTCGTCGTTCAAAAGGAATCCTCAACGCGCCTTTGAAAACTGCTCGTCCCGGTTGCTGGTTAGAGATGGCTTGTTCGACCTTGTAAAGGCTCTCCGAACGAGAGAACTTGTGAGTATCAGAAGAAGCAGTAAAAGAGGCTTCGGGCCTCCTGGGAATAATGGTTAAAGAGCGCGAGGTAAACACTCAACGTCGCATGCGTGAGAGCGTCAATATACGCCGCTTGAGGGGGCGCGTCAATCTCAATCTTTTTGTGAGAAGAACGGCGGGAAAGATTTCTTTTATTGACCTCGAAGCCTTAATATTTGAGGGCCAGCAGCCGGGGCCGTGCTTCTTATCCTTCAAACTCTCTGCACACAGAGGAGCTTAATCCAATGAGACTCAAGTGATACGTCATCTTCCTTCTACTGTTCACTCTCGCGGGCGCAGTTGGGGCGCAGGTCCGGCATTCGCGCAGGACCATTAATCCGGCCACGCCTGCGGCCATCAACGCGGGGGCGCAGAAAGTGATGGTAGAGGCTCCGCCCGTCCAGACGCCCGCGCCCGGAGCGACGACCATGAGAGGCAGAAATGCTGTGGCAAATAATCTGGCGCTCGATGCCGCGAGCAGCGTGGCGAAGCCGGAGACATCCTTGAGCGATGTCATCACGGGCGACAAGTCGGACCAGCAACGCCTGCGCGAAAACATCAAAGCATTAACCGCCACAGCCGAAGCGCGGCAACTCATCGCCACCCGTGGCAAGGCGTAGCCTTGCCAGTGTTAAGCGTGAGAGGTTCACGGAAAGGCAGAGCCTTTCCGCACAGCATCGGCGGCAGAGCCGCAGTAATAGTCTTACGTCGTACTCACGTCAAAGATGATGCGCCCGGCGACGCCATTGACACGCCTCGCAACGTCATTTACACGACTGTCATTGAGATTTACACGCATGTCAACGCCATTGACACCGATGTAAATGGCATTTACACGCATGTAAATGACGTTGACAGCCATGTAAATGGCGTTTACACGGCTGTCAATGGCGTTTACATGCGTGTAAATGACGTTTACATGCGTGTAAATGACGTTGACATGCGTGTAAATGGCGTTGACAGCCGTGTAAATGACGTTGTGAGGCTTGTAAACGGCATTGACAAGCCTGCGATTGGCGTTGTGGGGCTTGTAAATAAGGTTGCGCGGCCCGTCAACGGCCTTGCGAATCTTGCGGAGCACATCGCGCGGGCGTAAAATCCCTCATCCTCGCTCGCAACGGGCGCATCCTCTCCCAACAAGGATGCATCCTCCCTGAAAACCCGCCCAGTCAAGGAGATTATTATGGCGAAAAATCAAACCAGACGCATCGCACCCTCAATTCTTCAGGCCGACCTGCAAGCCTTCGCCGCCCTCAAGGCCATCACCGGCTACACCCCTTCCAACCCTTCCTACACCGTCGCCGCCATCCAGGCCACCGCCGACGGCATGGAAGCCAAACAGACCCTCGAAACCCAGGCCAGCGCGGCCTTCGACGCCGCCCGCGACAACGCCACCGCCGGAGAATGGGCTTTTCACAACGCCATCCTCGGCGCGAAAGCCCAGGTAGACGCCCAATTCGGCGACAACTCCAACGAACACCAATCCCTCGGCCAAAAGAAAAAAGAGGAATTCAAATCCCCTCGCCGCAAACCCGGCCCCACCACCTAACCAATTCAACTCCACACACACCAAGACGGCTGCGGCCCCCGCCCCAGCCGTCTTCCCCCACTCACCCACACCCTACCCAACTCACTCCCCCGCCCCGCGCCATATCGCCAATGCTTCGCGCACCTTTGCAGCGTTAGGGTCTTCAATCTCCTCACGAATCTTCAACGCAGCTTCGGCATGAGCAATAGCTTGAGCGCGGTCGCCAAGTTTATCGAAGACTAAACTCATGTTCCAGAGCGCGCTACCTTCACCACGTTGGTCGTCAATCTCACGCGTAATAGGTAAACACTGTTCGTAATATTCAAGGGCGCGTCGCATCTCTCCCAACCTCTGATAAGAGAAACCCAGATTGCCTAGCGCATTCGCTTCGCTGTGACGGTTTGCAATCTCGCGCGCGATAGCTAAATGCTGCTCATGGAACTCAATGGCCGGACGTATCTCGTTTAATTCAACATAAGCCAGACCCAAATTGCTTAAAGCATTACCTTCACCAAGACGGTCATCAATTTCTCTAGTAATAATGAGTTGCTGCTCACAGAACTTAATGGAGCGGCGCGTTTCGCCCAACAGTCTGTAAATAGTCCCTAAATTGCCTAGCGCATTCCCCTCGCCGCCGCGATTTCCATCCTCACGCACAATAATCAGAGTTTGTTCACAAGCCTCAATGGCGCGCTGCATTTCGCCCAGATGTATAAAGCTCAAACCGAGATTGTTCAGATGCACCCCTTCGGCAACCCGATTTTTTATCTGCCGGGCCGCCGCTAATGCATCTTCCAACCACTTGATTCTCTCACGCGGGTGCTGTCTGAGATAAAGCAGATAAACTCCCTTAGCAGGGTAGTCACTGCACAATTCAGCTGTCCCGTTATCTTCGCTGGAATGCTTGGCAGCCCATGCTTGCCCAGTCTGAATATGTGCCCACTCCAAATCAAATAGCGCCAGCCCACGTTTGATGGCGTCGCCAGCTTGCACGTAAAGCTCGTTGGCCTCTGACAGAACACGCGAATAATGGATAGCGTGACTCTTTTGGCCCGCGCTGCGCTCCGCTTCGCTTAAGTGAGTATCGGCGAATATGCGCGCAAGGTCGTGCAGATGATAGCGTGCGATAGCCTCTGTCCATTCCACCGTGCTGTACTTGACCAATTCGCTGAGCGTGTCTTGCGCGGCGTCCTGTGGCATCCCCCACACGGAGGCGGCGGCTGAGACATCGAACGTAGTAGGGAAGACGGAGAGGAGACACCATAGCTTCTGCATCTCCGCGCTGAGCAGTTCGTAGCTCAGGCTGAGCGAGGCGTCTATCAGCTTGAGACGTTGCTGCGCGTTCGACAGGCGTTGCACATAATCCTGCGGGCGCAGGTCAATGCGCTCGGCTATTGCGCTCGCGGCGAGACGCAGGGCGAGGGGAAGATAGCCGCAGAGTTTGGCGAGCGTGTCCGCATGTTCGCTTATGCGTGGAGCGATTTTGAGCAGGAGGGCGCGGGCATCTCCGGCGGGCAGCGTGTCTAGATTCTTCGTGAAGAGTCCGGGGAGGGTGAAGTGCTGGCGCGAGGTGACGAGCATGACGCAAGCGGCGGGCGGGATGAGCGGCCCGACCTGTTCACGGTCGGCGGCGTTGTCCATCAAGAGGAGCGCGCGCTGGTTGTGAAGCACGGTCATGTACAGCGCGCTCAACTCCGCTTCGCCTTCCGGAAGTTTGGCGGTGGGATGATAAGCGCGTATGACGTGCGCCATCGCGTCGGCGGTGGGGAGGGGCGAATTGCTGGCTCCCTTGAGGTCAAGGTAGAACTGCGCGTCTGGGTAACGCGCGGCCAGTTGTTCGGCCAGCTTCAGGGCGAGAGTTGTCTTGCCCACGCCGCCCAAGCCTTGCAGGCTGCTGATGGTCGCGCCGCCACGCTCGACTGCGGCCATGAGTTCCGCAAGCTCAACCGTGCGCCCGGTGAAGTCGCGCGGCGGCGTCGGTAGCTGGTGTAGCGCGTTGATGACCGGAGACGATGTGTTGTAGATGTAAGCGAATTGACTTAAGAGCCAGTTGTGCAGGTCTGCGGCGACGAGCGCGGCAAGTTCTTGGGGGATGTTGAATGGGCTGACGGTGTGCGCGTGGGCCAACTCCCCTTTCAGCGCATTGAGGCGGGCAAGCTGCGCCGCGTCGGTCTCGCGCATGTCGGGCGGGATGGTTGAATCTTCTTTGAAGTAGATGAGACAGGGCAGGCCCAGAGCGCGTGCGCGGCGGTACTCTTGCTCCGTGATGCCTGAGCCGTAGCGCGCGCCGAAGATGCCTACGTAAACCTGGCTGCGGTCCACTTCATCCAGGGAGGCGCGCAGGGTTGTTTCGGGGCGGCTCCCGAAGTACTCCATGCCGACGAACTCCGTCTCGCGCAGGCGATGCACGACCGCTTCGACGGCCTTGCGCTCCGGCTGCAAGTCTCGCCAGGTGGAACTGATGAAGATTTTGGGTGAGGCCGTGAACACGCAGTTGATTCTCCCTCGCAGCACGCTCGCAACAACAGTCAGGGTAGTCTGCCCGCAAAATCAAAAGCAAGCCGTTGATAGACTAACGCCCTTTCGTTTATTTGACCATCTCACCTTTGTACACTATCTGGTGTTGCAAGATAATTTGGATTGACAGTTGGCTCGCGGCATATAGAATGGCGTCAATTGGATGCGTGCACCATCCCTCGCAATCTCCTAAAGATTGTGAGCCCAGAAACCGGCGTGGAGTGAGGACACGCCGGTTTTTATTTTGGACCAGCCTTCAACGCTCACGCTCATGCGCCGGACTCTTGAGTTTTGAGGTTATTCTTGACAGGCATGCTCAAGCAAGGTTATAACGCTTAATGGTCGCACTCGCACGGGTTGCGACTCAAGAGACCCGCGCAAACGGCCCCGCGATTGAGGTCTTCTCACCACACAAAAAAGCCCGCAAAGTTTTCCCCTTGAGAAATAGGGACAAGGAATCACAGACTTATGAAACGCTCTCTAGCCTTCGCCTGCCTGCTGCTGCTCTGCCTGCCCGCGCTCGCCAACGCCAATTCATTACAAGCCAAAGTCGTGGAGATTGTTGACGGCAACACGATGTTCGTCATCAACGTCAACCGCCGCATCAAGGTCGTCCTGAAGGGTTCGGATGCGCCGGAGGAAGGGCAACCCTTCGGCGACGTGGCCCGCCAACACCTCGCGGATTTGGTCCTGGGCAAAGAAGTCCTGGTTGATTACACGGAACTGGGCCGGGACAGCCATCTGGTGGCGAAGGTCTTCTGTAACGAGATGGACGTGGGCCAGCAGATGATACGCGACGGCGTCGCCTGGTTCGACCGGACTTACGAGAAGGACTTCAGCGAGTTAGAGCGGCAACTCTACGACGAGTCGGAGCAGGCGGCGCGAGGCGAGCATCGCGGGCTCTGGCAGGAGACTGCGCCCGTCGCGCCCTGGCAGTTCAGGTTGGCCCAGAATCCAAAACCGGCACAGCCCATCCAGAACGCTTCGTCCGCCAACTCACAGAGCGGACAGGCGCAGGCTGGCGGCAACAGGCCCGCGCGAGCTTTGCGCACGGGCGAGCTTGGTTACGGCATGCGCTTGAAGTGGCAGAAGCTTGCTCCAACGGGCGAGTACTTCTCCGTGCTCATCCCTGAAGAGGGGCAACGGTTCGCCTCGAAGTTACCGGCGACGCAAGGGTTGCCGTTGACTCTCGATTTTGTGATGGTCAATCACAACGGCGTCAACTACATGGTCCAATGGATGACGGTCGAGAATCGCACGCATCCCAGCGTCGAGAGACTGTTCGAGAGGACCATCGAGGGATTCAAGGAGAGCCTCAGCGTACTGGTCAAACGCTTTGGGCCAACTTACGCATGCGATGTCAGCTACGATAAGGATATTTCTTTGAGCGGCGTCAGTGGCAGGCAGTACAGCGTCAACTCTTGCGCCGTGCCCGGAGTCGTGCGTGTTTATTATAAGGTCAACAACGATAAGGTGAAGATGTACGTGGCCGCCACGATGCTCGGCGTCGAGGGCAATCCTTTAGTGGACCAATTCTTCGATTCTTTCAGAATCAGCATGGACCGGAACGCCGACTCCGCTCCTGCTCAGAGCCTCTCCGGCTCTCGCTAAAGACAGTCACACTTTCATCTTTCATCACTCTGACTTTCCACCTTGCTCTCGCGCGCGTGGGTGAAAGCGGTCGTAGGCGGCGCGCAGGTGTCTGTCCGTGATGTGCGTGTAGATTTGCGTGGTCGAGATGTCGCTATGGCCCAGGAGCGCCTGGACCGAGCGAGAATCCGCGCCGCGTTGTAGTAGATGCGTGGCGAAGCTGTGGCGCAGTGTGTGCGGCGAAATGTCTTGCAGGCCCGCTTCCGCCGCGTAGCGTTTGACGAGGGTCCATGCGAACTGGCGCGTGAGCGGTTGGCTGCGCTTGTTGAGAAAGAGATGCGGCTTGCCGTGCTTCAAGCCAGCGCGAGAGCGTGCGCGGCTGTACTCCAAGAGCCAGTGCGTCGCGCTCTTGCCTATAGGCACGCACCGCTCTTTGCTTCCCTTTCCATGACAGGTCATGAGGCCGCCGTCCAGGTCCATATCCGACAGCTTGAGCGAGATGACTTCGGAGATACGCATGCCGGTCGCGTACATCAGTTCGAGCATCGCGCGGTCGCGCAGGCCGTCTTCCGTGGAAGTGTCCGGCGCGTTGAGCAGGCGTTCCATCTCTTCCTCCGTGAGAAACCTCGGCAGGTGCGCGAGCTTTTGCGGAGTGTCGAGGTCGTCGGTCGGATGCCGCTTGATGTGGCCGTCGAGCATGAGGAATTGGAAGAGGCCGCGCGCCGCGCTGACGGCACGCGAGACGGAAGCGGGCGCGAGTCCGTCGCGCGAGAGTTGGGCTATCCAGAGCCGTATGTCCTGGCGCGTGAGGTCTTGGACCTCCTTGCCGGAATTAATGGCCCAGTTTTCGAGCCGCGAGAGGTCGCGCCTGTAACCCTCAAGCGAATTCTTCGCCAGCCCCTTCTCGACCTGCAAGTAGGCCAGAAACTCTCTGATTAAATCGCGTTTGGTTTGACTCATGCGGTGACTTGAGAGCGGGCCGCGCCCTTGCTGCCCGCCTGCGCGTTGCGGCGGTAGATAGTGTAGCCGAACCAGAGGCCGTAGAAGAAAAGCAGCATCACGGCGGCGGAGATGATGCCGAAGGTGGCGGACTCCGTGACCTTGCGCGCGACGACGAACAGGTCGCCGCAGATGCCGAGCGCGAGCGGAATCATGGCCGCGATTAAGAAGCGGCTCGCAACGCGATGAAAATGTTCGGTGTCGTGTCCCTCTTCGACGATGCGATGGTAAGCGGCGGGGGCCATCAGCAGGACTACCGCGAGGGCCATCAAAGCGAGGCTCGCAAGATGAACGTATCTTGAAGAGGCTGGCAGTTTATCAAAGCCTTCGACCAGCATGCTCGCAAACTGGAATCCGAGCAGAGCCTGCGCGCCAGGCAAGACGACCCTCGCCTCAGTCAATGCCTGCTCTATCTTGTCCTTGAGCTTCGCGCCGCCCTCTTCATCTTTCTTGTTCTTCTCTTCCATCCGCTCTATCTCCTTAATCTCATGCGCGCGCGACGCCTTGCGCAGCATCTCCAACCCGTACCAGAAAAAGAGTGCGATGAGGCCCAACGCCAGCCCCGCCAGGATGCCCGGAGTGTAACCCGAAAGCTTCCTCGTCACCACATACATATCGAGGCCGAAGGCGACGGCGAATGGCAGGAGCGCGAGGCACAGCACCATCGTCGTGTACTTGTGTACGTCCGGCGTGTCTTCGCCCTCTTCGACGATGCGATGATACGCGCCCGGAGACATCAGTAGCCCGATGGTCAGGAGCATCAATCCGAGCGCGCACAGTTTGAGATACTGCGAAGATTGAGGCAACGCCTCGAACCCCTTTTCGAGCATGGAGCGGAATTGAAAGCCCACCAACACCTGCGAACCCAGAATCAACATCCGCCCCTCATCAAGCGCAAACTTAATCCTGTCCTTCAGCTTAGCCATCGCCGCCCTCCCCCTTGCCTCTGGAAATCTCACACATTCTAGCAGTAGTCATTGGACAGTGGGCAGCTAATATTGGAAGCGGGCAGAAAAGCAAGAACTCTTTTCTGCCCACTGTTCATTTATTACTGACTGTTCACTTATTCGTAACGCAGGCACTCTATGGGGTCGAGGCGGGAGGCTTTGCGGGCGGGCCAGACGCCGAAGATGAGGCCGACGCCGACCGAGACGGTCAGCCCTGTGATGACGGCCCAGAGCGGAATGGAGGCCGGGAGCGAGGGCACTAAGAGCATGATGATTTTGCTGATGCCGACGGCGAGCGTGACGCCGAGGATGCCGCCAAAGAAGGTCAGCATCATGGCCTCGAAGAGAAACTGGTTGACGATGTCTCTGCGGCGCGCGCCGATGGCTTTGCGGATGCCTATCTCTTTGGTGCGTTCGGTGACGGAGACGAGCATGATGTTCATGACGCCGATGCCGCCGACGAGCAGGCCGAGGCTTGAGATGGCGATGGCGATGAGGCCGACCATCGCAGTGATGCTATCGAACTGTTCTATGAACTTGTCGGCAGTCTTAATATCGAAGTTGTTCGGGTCGTTGAATTTCACGTTGCGACGGCGGCGCAAAATTTCTTCGGACTGTTGCAGAGCCTCCGTCAACTGTCCTGAGCGTCCCTTGATGATGATGAGCATGTAGCCGCGCGCGGGCGCGATTTTCTGCGCCGTGCGGAAGGGAACGAAGACCGCGTTGTCCTCTTCGTTTTCTCCGAAGAAGCCAGCCTTCCTTTTTTCGAGAACGCCGACCACTTCAAAAGTGATGCCGCCCATCTTGATGTTAGTGCCGACGATATTATTCTGGTTGGGAAAGAGCGCGTCCGCCGCGTTGACGCCGAGCACGATGACATCGCGCCGTTGCTGGTCGTCCGCGTCGGTGATAAAGCGTCCTTCCCTGATCATGACGTTGGCGATGGCAGCGTAGTTGGCGGAGACGCCCTGCGTATTTCCCCAACGATAGTTGTGGCCGTTGTAAGTCAGGTTATCGTCAAAGGGGCCGCCCGAATAGCCTATGTTGGGAGCGACGTGCGCGACATCCTCGACGGCAGGAGCCTGCGTGCGAATAGCTTCCGCGTCATCAACAGTGAGCGGCTTGCGCGTGCGCTCGGAGCGGTCCTCGCTCGTGCGCGGTCCCGTCGAAAGATGAAAGGCGTAAATATTATTCGTGCCGTACTCTTCGATAATCGCCACGATGTTCTGGCGCAAGCCCGTCAGGATGGAGGCAATCGTTATCGCCGTCATGACGCCGATGACGATGCCAAGCACCGTCAGAAAACTTCTGAACTTGTGCGCCCGCACGCTATCGAGAGCCATCAACAGCGTCTCTCTCGGAATGAATCTGGGCAATCTCATAATCAACTACAGGAGCCAGGAGCCAGGAGCCGGAAGCCAGAATGAAAGGCACGCAAACGTTTTTTCTTATTCTGACTCCTGGCTCCTGACTACGGGCTTCCTGCCTTTCATGTCGCTTTCGTCAGAGCAACGATGGGGTCTAGCCTTGCGGCTTTGAAGGCCGGATAAATTCCGGCGATCATGCCGATGACGCTCGACACAATCAACGCCATCAGGATGTAAGCGATGGTGATGGTCATGGTGATGCCAGCCATCGTCGTGATGAGCCAGCAGACGCCCGCCGCGAGCAGCAACCCCAGCACACCGCCCAGCGCGCAGAGCACGCCGGACTCTATCAGGAACTGCATCAGTATCTGCTTTTTGGTCGCGCCGACGGCCTTGCGCAAGCCGACCTCGAACGTCCTCTCCGTGACGGAGACGAGCATGATGTTCATGACGACGATGCCGCCGACGACCAGCGTGATGAGCGTTATCGGCACGACGACCATCGCTATGCTGCTCGTGAACTGGTCAATCTGGTTATTCAACTCTTCGACGTTGACAACCCCGAAATCATCCTCTTCGTTGCCCTTCAACTTGTGCTTGTTGCGCATAGCCGTGCGCGCGTCTTCAATCGTCGCCTGGAAGGTTTCGCGCTTTCGGGCCTTGCCATGAAGTTGTAAGCCATCGCGCCCGCGCCCGAAGATTTGCATGTGCGTCGTGACCGGAATGTAGATATGACGGTCGAAGGAATCGCCGAAGAAAGAGCCGCGCTTTTCCTCTACGCCGACGACGCGCATCGGCATTCCGCGCACCTTCAGAGTCTTGCCAATCGCGTCCACGTTGGGAAAAAACTTGTCTTTAATATCTCCGCCGAGAACGACCACGAGCGCGGAACGCTGAACTTCATCAGCCGTCAGGAAACGACCATCCGCGATGGTCTTGTCCTCTATGTCGGCCATGTTAGCCGTCGAGCCGAAGACCAGGCAGCCCGGAAACTCCACCGCATCCTGTTTGAGGTCCGCTTGCGCGCCGACCTGCGCGCCGACTTCAGAACAATAAGTGCAGTTATCGCGCAGCCACTCGTAGTCGTCCCATTCAAGACGCTTGTTGCGATGGTTGCGCCGCTCGAATTCGTCGTCGGACATGCGGCCCGAAAAGGCCATCCGCGCCATCATGAAGTGATTGCTGCCGAGCACCTTCTCCACCTTGTCCACGACGTATGTGTTGAGGCCGCTAATCGAAGCTCCGACCACGACCACAGAAGCCACGCCGATGATGATGCCGATTAAAGTCAAAAAAGCGCGCAGCTTGTGCGCGAAGATAGATTGGATAGCAATGCGCGCGGCGTCCGCGTAGAATGAATAAACTCTTCTCATTGGGGATTATCCGGTAAACTTCCGACACTTTCGGCGACTGACCTTCAGCTTGTACGACGAAGCCGCGCGGAAAGTTTACGGAACTTTAGACACCCTTGAGCCTGGAAGGTTCCTAAGAGACTGGCACTTTAGAGGGACGCATCGGGACGGCCATTCCCGCAGGGACATCCGGGAATGACCCGCGCCCGAAGAAGACATGCCACGCGATGGAGTTGAAGACGGGAAGACGCATCATCCCGCACGCCATCTCAAGCAAGAAGGGCTGCCTCAAGGTCGCCGCCACGCGCCGCATCCATAAACGCGAGACGAAACGCGAGCGATAAAGTTCGCCCGAATAAGGCGCGAGCGCACGATTCTCACCCGTCGAAAGATATTCTTTGATAACGCCCGCCGCCAAACTCGACAAACGCATGCAAGGGTCCAGCCCGCCCGCCGTCAAAGGCGAGACCGCCCCCGCCGCATCTCCCAATAGCAACCCTCTCATGCACGCTATGCGCGGCAGCACCCCGCCGACAGGAATACGCCCGCCGCGTCGCTCGACACGCTCCCCGCATTCCAGGTCCACTATCCCATCAAGCCCCGCGCGAAATTTTTCCAACGCCGCGAGCGGGTCGAAGAGAGCCGCGTAACCTCCGACGCCCAGGTGAACTTCGCAGCCGTCATGGACCACCCACGCGAGATAACCGGGCGCGAGCGCGGGGTCTAGAAAGCAATGGAAGCGCGGCGGCCCTTCGAGCGGCACTCCCCGCCACACCTCCTCTACCCCCACGATCATCTCCCGGTTGACATCCAGCCCCAGGTCGCGCGCCACGCGAGATTGCGCCCCGTCTCCACCCACCAGGAAACGCGCCCTCACCCAACGCACGAACCCGGAGCCTTCGAGCCTCACCACTAGATGGTCCTTTAATTCTTCGACGCCCGCGTAGCGCGTGCCCGGCATCCAGGTCACTCCTGCTTCGATGCACTGGTCCAGAAAACGCCCGTAGAGTTGGCCCATCCGCCCGACGCGAAATTCATCGTGCGGACTTTCGAGCATCAACCTGCGCCGCGCTGGCGAATAGAGCGTGACGTGCCTGACGGGCGGGCCCAGGCAATCTTCCGGGAACTCGAAATCTTCGAGCGTGCGCCTGACGAAGATGCCCGTCGTGTGAATCGAATCCGCGAGCGATGCCTTACGGTCAACCAGCAGGACGCTCAAGCCCTCCCTGCCCAGTTGCCGCGCGCATTGCAGCCCCGCCAGTCCCGCTCCTATGATGACTACGTCGTATTGGTCCATCTCAGTTCTACTTGTTCGTGACGCTCTCATGCGGCCCTTCGGGCGTCGTCAAAGGCTCCGGCGTTTTTGGGCCAGCGAACTTCTCCGCCCAGCGTATGCGCCCCGTCATCTGCATCACCACAAAGAGCGTGATGATAGAGCCGATGGTCACGGCTAAGCCCGTGAAGCCTTTCAGGAAGAAGGCGTAGGAGAACATCACCAGATAGATAAATTGGGCCAACGCCGCCTCGCCACTGGCGAAACGCATCCCGACCACCAGCCGCAGGTAACTCACCACCAGAAAGATTGAGACCCCTGAGCAGATGGCGAACGCCAGGTGAATCGAAATATGGTCCACCAGGTAGGCCAGCAGCAGGTGAAACGCGAAGAAGGCGGCGGCGAGAAAGAAGTAGTTCATCGGGTGCAGTTCGATGCCGCGCAGCGTGGTGATGATGAACATCAGGAAGAAGAAGAAGAAGAGCGAGACCGGCGCGAAGAAACTGATCTTTCCGGCGAGCGGGCCGGGCTGCAACTTCTCCGGCATGACCATCGCTATCTGATAGCCTGAGAGCAAATTCTTATAGGACCAACTAAGCTCCCAGCCCGCCGAAGTCTCATGCTTCTCGGAAGGCGAGAGAGTGTTATCGGGAAAATCTATGTCCTTGAAGTTGGTCGTCATCTTGAGCGAGAAATCGCGCACCTGCGCGACATCCGGGCTGCCGAAGCTGTAGCGCCATTCGTTCAACCCCTGCGAGCGATAGGCGACCTTGAGAGTCGCGCTTTTGTGCGCGGGGATGATGGCTATGCCGCTCGTGCTATTGTGCTCGTTGGTGAGTTGGACGGGAGCGTCGTTGACCGTAAAGACGAGGTCATCATAGATAGCCTGCGGGGTCGGAAAGTTGAGTTTGAAGTTGACGGTTTGTTCCTTGTCGCTGACGTTCTCGAAAAGATAATCGCCCGCGAAGGAGACCTTGTAGGTGCTATACCAGAGCAGCCCCTTCTGCCTGTGTTCGAGTTCGATGTTGACGTTGATGTGGCTGCCGTTGAGCGGGAGCGGGACGGTCTGCGCCTCCTGCGTCGTGTGAACTTTCTTGATGCCGTTCTCGTTCGTCTCTTCCATCTTGGGAACGAGTTGTTGAAAGGAGGCGGACGGCGGCGCTTGATTCTGCGGCGCGCCCCAGGTCGAGGCGACGCTATCCGCCGAAGTGTCGTTGGAATCATACGTGCGCGAAAAAATGGTCGTCCCCAGGATGACCCAGGCCACAGAGGTACAACCGAAAATCAGCAGGATGGCAACGATGCGTTTGAACATGATGAACTCCGACTCCTCTTCAAATTTTATGCATTCTCAAACTCTCAGCCACGTCAAACAACGTGGCATGCCACAGTCCGCCCTTGTGTCCACGCACGACGAGAGCAAGTCGGAAGTCGTTGGGATGAAGGATGAGAGGAGAGCTATCCAACCGTTCGATAGCTCTCCTCTCATCTTTCATCCGTCATCCTTCCGACTTGCCTTTCTGTGGTCCATCGAGTTGAAACAAGGTCTTCCCGTGTAGCGGGCTGTTCTCGTGGCCGATGATGAAGCGCGTCACCCACTCACCCTCTCTCATAGAGAGCGTCGGGTTCCTGGCATCATCCGGCAGGTCGAAGGCGAGCGTCGTCGTGTAAGATTCGCCGGGCCTGAGCGGCGTCTCTACGGGCGTGCCTCCGCCCTGCGAGATGTTCAGCACGCGCTGGCCTTCGGTCGAAGGCTCATATTCTCTGCCCTGCTCATCCAGGATTTTGATAACGCGGCTGTTGGGATAGAGCAGTCCGTTGCCGCGCGTGGCGGAGATGGTCGTCTCGTCGAAACGCGTCTTGATGGTCAGAAGAGTAAAAGTCCCGCTCGCCGTCAACGCGTTGGGCCCACTGCCGAGCGTCTTCGTCCTCGTCACGTCAATGACCGAATAGGCCAGATGACAATCTATCTCGCAGAAATGTTTTTCCTCGCCGCGCGCGAGGGCTTTCCGGCTGCTCGCTAAGGAGAACGCAAGCAGCAATCCCAGGTAGAGACAGCCGACGAGAAGGCCCGCGCCCAACACCTTCGAGGTCAGCTTGTACTTGCGCGCGAAGAGCGTGTAGAGCAGCAACGCTCCCATCAGGAGCAACAACCCGCCCGTCCCCAGAAAAGCCAGGACGCCCAGTGCGGCGTTCAGATTGACATTCGTGTTCATCCGCTTCTCCTCTTTTCTCTCTCTCGTCTCACGCCAGCGCGCCGGGCCTGTTCCAATTTCAACTACTCCGAGCCGAACAAAGCCCTTTGCATCGCAAAGCAGAGAGGCAAAAAAAAGCGTGACCGTCTTAACGATCACGCATGGCTTGAATCAAGGCTTCCATGTGGTTCAGGTAACGTTCGAGGGCGCGTCGCCCGCTCGCCGTCAGCCTGTACTCTGTCTTCGGCTGTCGTCCCTCGAAGTACTTCGTGCAAGAGATGTACTGCGCTTCCTCCAACTTGCGCGCGTGGACGCTCAGGTTGCCGTCCGTCGTCTTCATCAAATTCTTGAGGTCGTTAAAAGTCAAAGACTCGTTGACCGCCAGCGCGCTCACGATGCCGAGCCGCAACCGCTCGTGTATCAGCCGGTCCAACTCCGGCATCCCGCCGCCCTCGCCCGCCGTGCGCCCGCCCACCCCGCGCAATGGCCGCGCCGTAGTAGTAGTCGCCGCGCGACCCTTCGCCTGGCTCTCTTTTCTCAGTGCGCTGCTTTTAGCCACCGTACCTCCTCGCAATCACGATTCCATAAACGATATGCAGTCCGCCGAATCCGCCCATCATCAAAGGGTTGGCCCACGCCGCCGGGCTAAAGAGCGCGACCGCTCCGAGCAGCATAAAGCAGAGGCCCATCACCGGCACGACCGGGACTGAAAACATCCCGCCCGTAATCACGCCCGTGCCATAGAGCAGCAACCACATGCCCGGAATCGCGTTCGTCAAACCCGCTCGATATAGCACGACTGTCAGCAACGCTCCCACGAAGAGCGGCGGCGAGAGACTGAACGCCACTTTCCGTCCGGGCCCGGACAGCAAAGGCATCTCAGCCGCACGCGCCTTGCGGTCCATAGCCCACCCGGAAATCACCAGCGAGAGCAAAGCCTCACCGACCCAGACGGTAATCCAGCCTTCCGCGCTCTGCTGCCGCATGGCTAAGAGGGAGGCCAGGAAGGCCGTCGCCCCGATGGCGACCAAGCCCCATCCCGAAACGGCTGTGAAGGACGACGCGCGCTCCATCGTCTCGCGTATGAATCGCAGGTTGTCCATCGCCCGCGCATGCAACGCGGGAGGTTCTTCCCCTTCTATCCCGGCCTGCGCTCGAAGCTGGTGAATGGTTGCCATGAGCCAGATAATACACCATCCCGCATTCCTGTCAAGTACTTTGCATTGCAAAGCGAGTAAAAGTTGAAGCGCAACTTTAAAGGATGAGAGGAGAGCTGTTGAACGTTTGAATAGCTCTCCTCTCATCCTTTAACTTTGCGACTTCCGGCTTGTCTTTCTACGATGCGGCCTGTCCCGCGTTCTGCGCCGTGCTCGCGCCTGACATGAAGGGAGCGTCTTCGGTCAATGCCTGGTCCACTATTCGCCTCTGCTCAAGTTCATGAATCGTGTAGGAGCC
>JAXDFO010000009.1:0-8322 GCA_034665545.1 Blastocatellia bacterium | reverse complement strand
AAACGACGACGCTCTGCGGCGTCCGCAACATTTGAACGAAGTCGAGCACCGTGTCCGTCGGCAAGTAGCACAGGATGAGCACATCTTTCATCCCCAGAGAGCGGACGGCGCGACGCACCTGCGTCAGGAAAAGTTCGGCGTTAAGCCGCCGCCCCCAGGACGCGCCGAAGGGCGGCAAGACGAGCGGCGAGTGGATGTGCAAGTTCGGATTTATCTTGCGCAGCCCGTGCGAAGCGAGAGCGCGGAGCCAGTGACGAAAGCGGCGCACGATGCGCCCTGCGTCTCTCAGCCCCGGCGAGCGAATCCCAGTGTTCTCTATGAAGAGCACACGGTTGCCAGCCTCAGCCAAACGCGAGGCCATCTCCTGCGGTCCCTGCCAGTTGAAATCCCAGTCTATGCTGGAGATGCAAACTATGTCTCGCCCCTGAATCATTCGTAATGGCTCGCCTGTTGATGTTGAAAGATTCTACCGGGACACGTTCCGACACTCAACTACGCGCGCGCTCTCTCAAGCTACTTAACCTCTGGAATCAGAGCGCGCATCATCCTGTTCATGATTCGCAGTAGCGAAAAAAATTGATGATGCTCCTGCTTGAGCCATGACCCTTCCCAGTAATGTATGCAGTAAGTATTCTCTTTAACACAATCAGGCGAAAACGTTCCGAACCAGGGATACGGGTAAAAATATTCCGTAGGATAAACCGTCACGCCTCCGACCTCTTGCAATTTGTGCTCTCTCAATCCCATCTCCTTCAGCAGCCGCGTGACGATGGACGGGGAACGAGGGAATTCGCCTGTCTCCGCGAACAGTTTCGCGGTCAACTCCATACACCGCATCAAGAACGGATGTCCGGGCTGTGCGCCTAACACCGCGCTGTTGACCCAGTCGGTCTCTTCCTCTTCCTGCTGAAAACCGGCGAAACATTTGTGATGCAGGAGCGGGTCAAAATTCTTGAGGGCTTCAACATCCGTGTCCAGATAGATTCCGCCTTCCGTGTAAAGCGCGTGCATGCGGACGTGGTTTGATAACCTGGACCATGCTTCTCTGTCGTAGGCTGCCCGTGAGTATGGATTATCGAGCGGGATATTGGTGGCGTCCCATTGTTTTATCCCGTAGCCGGGCATCACCCTCCGCCAGCTATCCAGACACCTCTGGTTGAGTTCGCTCAGGGGATTATTTCCGAACCAGCAGTAATGAATTTTTTTTGGAATCATTTTAGTCCTTCGGAAAATTTCAACACACGCGCGGACCTACATTAGCATCTAAAGATTCCGGGTGGGAGAGAATCGTGCGCGCCTCCCAAAGCGTTGACAAGGCCGGGTAAATACCGTATCAGTTAAGTTTAAGTGCCGCCTCGCGCGTGGCATCAATGCGCCTCCAAAAGCGGAAGTTGCGCGCCGTTGTTTTGAAGGAATAATCATGGATTACACGACGAAAGAACTATTAAAGCGTTACGCGAAACTCGCGCTGGGCCAGCCCTTTTCGCCCGTGCTGCTCAACATACTGGTCACGAGCGTCTGCGATATGCGCTGCACGCACTGCTTTTTCACTGACGAACTAGATGACCGCCCGCGCAAGAAATTGCAGATGAAGACGCACGAGATTGAGCGCATCTCAGAGACCTTAGGCGGAAGCCTCGGCGTGCTCATCCTGGCCGGTGGCGAACCCTTCACGCGCAAGGACATCCCCGAAATCGCGCGCGCCTTCTACAAGAACAACCGGCTCGAATCCATCTACCTGATGTCGAACGGGCAGATACAGAAGCGTATCATCCCGGACGTGACGCGCCTGCTGCAAGAGTGCCCGGACCTCAACGTGACGGTCGCGCTCGGCATTGACGGTCTCAAGGACCAGCACGAAAAGATTCGTCAGAAGCAGGGTTCGTGGGACATCGCCATTGACACCGCGCGCCAGCTTCAAGCTATCAAGAAAGAGTATCCGAAACTCGACATACAGACCTGCACCTGCTTCATGCACTCGAACCAGGAGACTATCTTCGAGTGGTACGATTTTCTCAAGTACGAATTGAAGCCCGACAAGGTCAACTTCAACTACATACGTCCACCCTCAGCCGACCCCGTTGAGTTGGACATAGACCACTCTCGCTACGCGAAGTTGGCCCACATGATTGACGAAGACTCGCGCCACGCCGCCATCAAGAACAGCTACGGCGGCAAGGCCGGTTACTTCAAGGCCGCGATAGACATCTACATGCACGGCCTCATCGCCAAGACGCAGGAGACGCAGCAGGCGCAGATGACCTGTTACGCGGGCACTGCGGGCGGCGTCATTTACGACGAAGGCACTGTCTCCTCCTGCGAGAACCTGGACCCCATCGGCAACCTCAGAGACTACGACTGGAATTTTCAGAATCTCTGGCTCTCGCCCGCCATGAAAGAGCGGCGCAAGAAGGCTGCGGACGGTTGCTTCTGCACGCACGAATCGAACAGCTACTATCCGAGCCTCCCCTTCAACCCCAAGCACTTGATACAGATCAAGCGGCTGGAACGCGAGATGAAGAAATCGCGGCGCGAGATGGATCGAGAGCAAGAGAAGTTGGACGGCCTGACGGTCAAAGCTTGATGATGGGCGATTTGCCTTATGTTTCGTTCAAGTGTTCCGAAAATCTTAATCATCTCGTCTGACACGGGGGGCGGGCATCGTTCGGCGGCGGCGGCGATTGTGGCTGGCGTGCAGAAATTTTTCGCGGGCCAATCTTATGCCGTGCGGGTCGTGAAGGCCGTCGAAGAGGCTCATTCGGTGACGGAGAAGATGGTCCGGCTTTATAACTGGATGCTGCGCAACAAGCAGCACTGGATGAAGTATCTTTACTGGGCCATGAATCGTTTCCGCCCGGAGACGCGCGAGTTTATCCAGCGACGCTCCATCGCCTACGTCTCCAGTCTGTTCGAGCGTTGGTGTCCGCACGTCGTCGTCAGCGTTCACCCCTTAACGCAACACATCTTCGGGCGCGTCCTCAAAGAACTCGGACTGGCCGACACGATTCCTCTCGTGACGGTCGTAACCGACCCCTGTTACGGATTCTGGAAGGGTTGGGCCTGCGATGACGTGCGGCTCTATCTGGTGGCGAGCGAGGAAGCCAGGCAGCAGTTGATTGATTACGGAGTCGCGCCCGAACGCATCAAGGTTTCCGGGATGCCCGTTCATCCGAAGTTCCAGTTTCCGGGCGAGCAGGCGGCGCAGGCCGCGCGCACAGCCCTCGGACTGGACCCGGAAAAGTTTACGGTCTTCGTCAACGCGGGATGGGTCGGCGGCGGGAACATCCCGCAGATTTTCCGCGAGCTTGTGCGCGGAGAGTTGGACGTGCAGGCGATTTTCCTCGCGGGCAAAAACGAGGAGTTGCGGGCAGAGGCCGAATCCATCGCATCGCAAGCCAAGTTTCCGATTAAGGTCATAGGCTATTCGGAGCACGTAGAGCAGTTGATGGGCGCGGCCAACGTGATGATTTCCAAACTCGGCGGCCTGACGACCTTCGAGGCGCTCTCGTGTCGTTTGCCGATTATCGCGGACGGGACCACTCCGCCGATGCCGCAGGAGGCTGGCGCGGCCAACATGCTCGTCAAGCGCGGCGCGGGTGTCCTGCTTCAACAAGCGACAGACATCGTGCCTATCGTTCGTCGCATGCTCGATGATTCAAAGCATTACGCGGCGATGCGCGCGGCGACGGTCGGCATGGCGATTCCACACTCGACCAGATACATCGTAGAAGAGATAACTGCGCTCATTCCCGCCCCCGTGATGGCGCGACAGGAAGCTTTGCTCGTTGACTCGCGCACCAACTGAAGCCTTGCGCCTCCTCCGGTGACGGTTGACGGCTGCGTGGCTTTCGAGATTTAATCTTTCTCTCGACAAAGCTCAAGAGTTTTAATCCGGCCCGCTACAGGTTTGTCGAAGCGGGCCTTTTTTTGGAGAACCTCAACCGGTGAGTTTTTTGCTTGAAGGAAAGCGCGCGTTTGTGACGGGCGGAACGCGCGGGCTTGGCGCGGCGATGTGCGAAGTCTTCGCGCGCGAGGGCGCGGACGTGGCCTTTAATTTCAACTCGCGCGAAGACCTCGCGTTGGAGACGACGGAGAAAATCCGCGCGCATGGCCGACGCGCCATGAGTTACAAGATTTCCGTGACGGATCGCGTCGCCCTCAAGAGGATGACGCGCGAACTCGTGGAAGCCTGGGGCGGGATAGACATCCTGGTCAACAACGCGGCCATCAATCGCGGCGACAACTTCGCCACGACGACCGATAGAGCCTGGGACGAAGTCATCAATACGAACGTCAACAGCCTCTTCGCCGTCACCAAGCCTATCTACAAGCAGATGATTCGCCAGCGCAAGGGCAACATCCTCAACATCACCTCCATCGGCGCGATACGTTCCTTGCCGACCTCCGTTCACTACGCGACCTCGAAGGCCGCTGTCATAGGCTTTACCAAGTGCCTCTCGCGCGAGGCCGCCACCTTCGGCGTCACCGTCAACGCCATCGCCGCAGGCATCTTCGACACTGACCTTGCGCACACTTTGCCCGAACGCCTCATGCAGATGCACAGCTTCTGGGTCTCAAGAGGCGCGCCCGGACGGCCCGCCGAACTCGCGGAGATGGCCGCCTTCATGACCAGCGACCGCAACAGCTACATGAACGGCGAGGTCGTTATCGTAGACGGCGGCGCGGTCACTTAACATCAAACCTGACATCTCTTCGGAAGGGGAGGCGAATGATGGCTAATCAAGGATTGATAGATAATCTCAACAAGGCTTTGAGCCTGGAACTGGCGGCGGTCATACAGTACATGCAGCACGGTTTTCTCGTCACGGGGCCGGAGCGCGAAATCTTTCGCTCATACTTTCGCAAGCAGAGCGAGGAATCGCACGACCACGCGACGATGCTCGGCGATAAGATAGTCGCGCTCGGCGGCCTCCCGATGGTCGAGCCTTCCACCATCCGGCAGGCGACCGATTTGACGGAGATGCTGCGCCAGGACTTGGCTATGGAACGCGAAGCGATGGACGCTTACATGGCCGCCTGGGAATCCTGCCAGGATGCCGAGAGACCGACTCGCTTCCTCCTGGAAGAACGCATTTCCAAAGAGCAGGAACACATAGACGAACTCGAAAAACTGACCAGCGAACGCAAAGCCAACGTCACCAAAGAGAAGATAACTCTCCGCCAGATGGGATAAAAATCAGTTGAGCGGTAAGCAATGAGCCTTGAGCAGAGACCATACTTGGTTCTGCTCAAGGCTCATTGCTTACCGCTCATTGCTTTTTCTTTAGGCCAGCGTGGGCAGTTGAATGACCTGCGCGGCGGGTTGAATTTGTCCGGCTTCGGCGCGGCGGCGATTGATGCGCTGGCGGGCTACTGTGAGGGCGCGGTGCAGGTCGTCCAACTGGTCTTCATCCAGCCGGATGGTCTTCTGCGTGCACCAGCCGAGCCCCTCGGTCCAGGTCGCGTAACGCAGGACGACGCGCTGCGCCTCATCGCACGGCTCTATGAGCACTTCAACTCTCTGCTCGTCCGTGGGGGACTGTAAAATCTGTACTGTGGCGTTATGATTGCTCGGCATCTCTCACTCGCTCCAAAAAGGAAACTTTTTATATAACTTCGATTATTAAACCCCAGGGCTTGAGTCGAAATTGAAAACCAATTTCAATTTGATTATGCCCTCAACTCCCGGATGGTGTCAAGGAATTATCCGAACGAAGATTCTCAAAACACATCCGGCGCAAGAGCATATTGCAAGGCCCGTGCCCGCAAAAACATTACACGTTTTGAGCTTTAGCAGTCAGAACGATAAGGCTCTCTGACAGGTCTTCTGTCAGACTGCTCTATGAGTTTTTATTTTGATTGGTCCAACAATTTTTCCAGCGCCTTGAGTCTGGTCTCAAGGGCGCGAATCGTTTTGTGCATCTCTCCGAGGCGACGGAAGGCGGCGGTCGAGCGCAGCCATTCCTTATTATCGAAAGCGGGGATGCCGGAGATGATTTTGCCCGGCGGAATATCATGGCTCGTCGCGCTCTTGGCCGTGAGCACTACATCGTCGCCGATGGTGAGATGGCCCGCGACGCCCGCCTGGCCCGCCAGAATCACGCGGCGTCCGATGTGTGAACTTCCGGCGAGGCCGACCTGCGCGCAGAGCAGAGAGTCTTCGCCGACCGAACATGAATGGCCCACCTGGACCAGATTATCTATCTTGGCTCCGCGCTTGATGCGCGTCTCTCCGACAGATGCGCGGTCTATCGTCGCGCCCGCGCCTATCTCAACATCATCTTCTATGACGACACGGCCCGCCTGCGGAATCTTCAGCCAGCGTCCCTCTTCATCCTTCGCATAGCCGAAGCCGTCAGAGCCAATCACAGCGTTGTTATAAACAATTACACGCTCACCGAGGATGCAATTCTCGCGTATGCTGACGCCGGAGTGTCTGACTGAGGACGCGCCGATTTGCGCGCCGTCGTAAACGGTCACGTTCGGGTAGATGCGCGCGCCTGGTCCAATTATGGCTTCGCGCCCGATGACGACGTTCGCGCCGATCCAGACATCGCTAGCGATGCTCGCTGTCTCGTCAATGAACGCGGACGGGTGAAGGAAAGGCTCGCACAAGGGTTCGGGATGAAAGAGCCTGAGCGCGCGTGTGTAAGCCAGATAAGGATCGCGCGCGCGGAGGATGGCTATCTCTCTTTCGACGGCGATGCCTTCACCGACGTAGACGGCGGAGGCGCGCGTCGTGTTGAGGCGCGGCGTATATCGCGGGTTAGCCAGAAATGTGACCTGGCCCTCACCAGCGTCGTCCAATCCCGCCGCGCCCTTGAGTTCCATGTCGGCGTCAAAAACGCCTTCGAGAGTCGCGCCCGTCTGGTGCGCCAGTTCTGAGATTTTCATAACTCAAAGTTTAGCGCATGAAGGCGGGCGGGCGCACATCTCTACATTAAATTGATGGGGTCAATCTCGACGTTGATGCTGCGCAAGTCCTGGCCGCGCGCGCTCATCTCTGCGAAGGCGATGTCTATCGTCTGGCGAAGTTGAGTGCGGTTGCGCGATTTGACGAGGAGTTGGATGCGATGCTCGCCGCGCAGGCGCGCGAGCGGGGCGGGCGCTGGTCCAAGAATGCGACAGTGTCGCTCGCGGTTGGCTTCATCCAGAGCCTTTCTGATTTCGGCGGCGGTCGTTTGCGCGCGCGTAAAATCTTCGCCGTGGACGAGCAGTGAGGCGAGGGAAACGAAGGGCGGATAGCTGAGGTTCTTGCGATAGTGAATCTCCTCTTGATAGAAGCCCGCGTAATCCTGCGCGCAGGCGTGCTTGAGCGCGTAGTGCGTCGGGTGATAGGTCTGTATGAGCACGCGGCCCGTCAAACTTCCGCGCCCGGCGCGGCCAGCGACCTGCGTGATTAGTTGAAAGGTTCTCTCGGCTGAACGAAAGTCCGGCAGCGAGAGTCCAGCATCAACCGAGACGACGCCGACGAGCGTGACGTTCGGAAAGTCGTGGCCTTTGGCGAGCATCTGCGTGCCGACGAGCATGTCCAGTTCGCCCGCCCCGAATTCCAGAATCGCGCGCTCGAAGAGTTTGCGGCGCGAGGTCGTGTCGCGGTCCAGTCGGGCGATGCGCAGGGTGGGGAAACGTTTCTTGAGCATCTCCTCAATCTGCTCCGTGCCTTCGCCGACGTAGTAGATATATTTTCCGGCGCAGGCCGGACACTGGCGCGGCGCGCCCTGCCTGTGATTGCAGTAATGACAGACGATGCTCATCTCGCTGCGATGGTAGGTGAGCGTGACATCGCAGTTGGGACAATGAACGCTTTCGCCGCACGAGCGGCAGAGGACGAAGCTGGAATAGCCGCGACGATTCAGGAGGATGATGGATTGCTCGCCGCGCGCATGAGTCTCTTCGATGGCGGCGAGTAATTGGTCCGAAAATACTAGGGGCTTTCCGTGCTCAGAGAAGACCTCTCGCATGTCCACTATATCTGCGCGGGCCATCGCGCGGTTGGCGATGCGATTGGGCAATTGCAGGTACGTATATTTGCCGCCGCGCGCGTTGTGGAATGATTCAAGAGAGGGCGTGGCGGAGCCTAGAACGACGACCGCCGCTTCCTTGTTGGCGCGAACGATGGCCGTGTCGCGCCCGTTGTAGTAGGGCGACTCCTGCTGGCGATAAGAGGTCTCGTGTTCTTCGTCAACGATGATGATGCCGAGGTCGTGGACGGGCGCGAAGACAGCCGAGCGCGTGCCGATGACGACGCGCGCTTCGCCTCTCTTCAAACGGCTCCACTCGTCGAATCGCTCGCCTGTCGTTAAGGACGAATGTAAGATG
>JAXDFO010000008.1:0-5265 GCA_034665545.1 Blastocatellia bacterium | reverse complement strand
AGTTCGGACCAGTGCTCCAACCTGTCGTAGACATCCTGCAAATTCTTGCGACCCTGACCGGAAACGATTTCGATAAGGGCATGAATGTGGGGATGAGCAACTCTGCGGATAACTGGGAATACAAATTCAACTGCTCGAAAGAGATTCCCGTCATCAAGTTTCCCTCGCCGGAACAACTAACGCTCAATCCGAACCCGCCGCTCAAACTCGAAGCGGGCCTCACCGTCGGCTTCTACTTCAACGAAGTCTTGTCCATCCCGACCGACCTTAAACAGTTGGTCCCGGCCTGCGGCGCGTTCGTCAACTTCCACGGCGGCCTCGAAGTGATGTGCTTCTCGCTGGCCGCCGCCAGCATCTACGCGGTGGGCCAGGTTGACCTAGGCATCGCGGCTGACACGAAGGCGGGCATCTCGCTGCACATGAAGTTCGGCTTCGGCGTCGAGGTCGTGGTCGGGCTTCCGGTGGTCGGCAACGTCTCTGTGCTCTACATGGTGGAGATTACGGTCGGCATTAGCCAGGCGGCGGTTGACGTGGGGGCCATGATGCTCTTCAGAGGCTCTGCGGAAATCTGCGGCGGCCTGGTGGGCGTCTGCATTCAGATTGAAGCCGGTGGCAGCATTCACCGAGACCTCGTGGCCGAGCGCACGGACTGTATCGCGCAAGTCACTTTCTCCATAGACATCACGATTCTCTGGGTCATTGACATTGACTTCTCCGACTCCTGGCAGGAATCGCGCCAGATAGCTTAACCAACATCCTTGACCGCGCGGAGATATTTTTAATCATGGCACTCTCAATCGAAAAACTCAGAATCCTCACTTTCCCGCAGCGCATCACGGGCGACCAACTTGAGGTCAACGCCCTCTTGCTGCCGACGCAGGGACTCTTGAACGTGCAGTCGTCCTTCAATAGCGTGTTGAATCCTGGCAACACTGTGCAGTTGCCGCGCTTCATCTCTGCTGACCTGAGCCTGGAATTGAGGACCATCAAGGGACTGAGCACCTACCCTTTTTCCGACCCCGTAGTTCTGGCGGGCGAGGGCGTGACCTTTGACCGGATTGACGCCCATGCCAGCTTTCCCGATAACCTCCCCGCGCTTTATGAAGGTCTCTCCGCGCAGTTCACGATGGACACTTCCGGGGCGGCGACGACGAAGGGCGCGCCCGCGCCGAAGCTGGAAGCAGACGGCTTGCGCAAGTACCTGCCGCAGTCCTATCGCCAGGCTTTCAACTTCACGACTCCGCGAACGCCGTTTGCCAGGACCGATGATAGTTACCAGTGCGCCATCAAGCGTTCTCCCAAGCCGAGCCAGACTTTCAAGCAATCGGACGATAAGATTACCTGGGGCCGCGTCATAGCCTTCTGCCTGCGTCAACCATTATTGGCCCGGCGCATAGGGCTCATTCATAACTTCACGTTGCCCCTGCCAGGCGCAGATTATTTTGCAGACGGAGGCTGGGTCTACTTCAACCTGCTTTCCGACATGAGTTCGTTCGATATTTCCGACCCCGATACGGAACTGAAGCAGTACGCGGCGCGCATCCCTCCGATTGATGTTGACCGGCAACTCTTCGCGGCCCTGCTCTTCCCGGTCGTCCCCGGACCGGCGCAGCCGAACGGCGACTTTGACACGCTCAAGATAGAGGCGTCGGATTACGACGACGGCTTTGCCAAGATAGTCCACACGGCGCAGCCCGTCAGCGCGAACCTCTTGAGCGAGGAACCCGACGGCCTTCATGTGCAAAAGGACGCGGGCATTCGACTCGGCTGGGACGACGAGCAGTTGTTAATCTGGCAGAACCGTCAAGTCCTGGCAGACCCCTCGACTCCGGGCAAGCGCGTGGACGCGCCGCTCGGCGTCTTCTCCTATCGGGTGGATGTCAGAGAGGTGGGCGGCGTTGACCTTTGGGAGTCTCTGGTCCTCATGCGGAACAGGAACGAGTTGAGGCTCGCGGGCCAACCCGTCAGCCCCGCAGGCCAGAAAATGGAAACGGGCGTCCAGGTCTATCCCACGAAGATTAACGCTGGCATAGACACGAAATACTGGCTGCCAAGTTATTTCACACAATGGTATGGTCCATCGCTCGTGTTGCCTGATGACAGGGCCGCTATGCTGGATGAATCGGGCGCGCTCGCGGACCCAGGCGGTTACAGCGACGCGAACATCAAACCGAGGCCGGAGCAAAAGGGTGGTCTGTATACGCCCTTGCTGCCCGAAAATTTGGAGTTGAAGTACGGTCATGAATACGAGTTTCGCGTGCGCCTTTCCGACATGAGCGGCGGTGGGCCAATAGTCGGTGATGATGAACGCAACGACGCGCCCGCTACGAGTTCTCGCATCATCTTCAAGCGATACGTCGCGCCGAAACAATTGAAGGTCACTCCGTTGGAGCCGCAGTCAGACCCCGCATCCGGGACCGCCGTGTTCTACGAAGGCTCGTCTTTCAAGATTGAGAGACCGCGCCTAGGTTATCCGGCCCTGCTCTTCACCGGGATGGATACCGGCGACGCTTTTCAAAAGCTGCTTGACGACAAGGCTTTCCTCCATACTGATAAAGTCTTTCCTGAAAGAATCAAAGAACAACGAGAGGTAAGCTATTTCGACCCGGACGTTGACCGGATGATGGTCATCGTCGAATTGAGAACGCTGCTGCTCGACAACCTTGCTTCGCTCAATCAACGCGAAGCTTTCATCCCGCTCTACACCACGTTCCGAGAGTTTCCGCGAGACCCTGAACAGCCGTTCACGCTCGAACTCGAATACCGCGACGCGCACGTTATAGACTTCGGCAACAAGCTGAACCTGGGCGATCTCAATATCTCCAAGACGGAGATTGACGAGGGCGAAAGCCTCGTCTTGCCACGTGCGCGCGACATTCGCATCACACTGCTCCCGGTCTGCTCGGAAAGGGAAGACAGCCCGGAATATTTCGGCTTCGCGGAGACCCTCTTCGCCGGAGAGTTCAAGCGCACGGGCGAGCCTGTGCAGTTTTTCGTGAGAGAGAACACGGGGACCGAACAGGAGTTTTTCAGGCAAGACCTCGAATCGAGACAGTTGCAGGGTCTCTACCTGCAACCGGACCCCCCGCAGGTGAATAACCCTACGGCTTTCCTGGTCCAGCTAGTGGAGGGAAGCGAACTCGAACAGAGCACTTTGATGCAGAGGCTGGCCGCGCAGCTTGGCGTTGACTATAAGGGCATGACGTTAATCGGAAAGCCCGGCGAGCGTATCGGGTTCGGTTGCAGCAACCGCATCCGTCACACCCTCGCGCCAGACAACTCTTCGCTGACCTTTTCCACGAAGGGCGATCTCTTCAATCACTGGCTCTGCGTGCTCTCGTTCGAGATAAACCGAGACTGGACCTGGGACGGCCTGAGCGAGACGGGCGTAGAAGTGAAACGGCACAAGCTGTTCACAGATGAAGATGTGACGGCAGAGGATGAAACGGTCGGTTATATTCAGTTGAAGAAGACCGCGAGCCGTCTAGCCATCACGGGGCCGGACCGCAGCCACACGCGCATCGTTTTCATTGACGCCGTCGAACCCAAGAAGGATTTGGAAAAGCCCGCCGCGAATACTTTTCCCAATACCATTGACGTGACCTACAAGCTGGTCCCGAACTTTATCGCGAGCGTCGCTGACGATTCGATGGATAACGAAACCGCGACGCGTGAACTTCAATTGCCAGTGACCACCATTCCCGCGCAGGTCTTGAAGGTGGTCGCCGCAGGCATCGCCCTTTCGCCCTACCAGCACAACGACGAGTATTCCGAAACGGCGATCCGCCAACGCTATCTCTGGTTCGAGTTTGAAGAGCCTGTTCAAGACCCGAACGACACTTGCTTTGCCCGCGTGCTCACCTATGCGCCCGACCCTTTGCTCAGTTTCCCGAACTTCGACCAGTTGTTGGTGAGACAGGAAGACCCGCCGTTGGCGATTGACCCGGAACTGATTCGCGTCATTACTAAAGACCACGGCAACGACAACGCGGGCATTGATGCGATGCAAATGATGGGACCGGAAACGGGCAACCACGGCATGATTAAAGTTTCGCCCGTACACTACCTGTTGCCCTTGCCGCCAGGGCTTCACAATGAGTCCGGCGAGTTGTTCGGCTTCTTCACTTACGAACTGCGTGTCGGGCACACGGATAAAATCTGGTCCACCGCGCAGGGCCGCTTCGGTCATCCCACGCGCGTCAACGGCGTACAGCATCCCGCGCCGCCGCTCAAGTGTCTGGTGGACCGCACGCCGGACGGCCTCGCGGTGACGGCACAGTATGCGCTCGCCCTCTTCGGCGGCATGAACGTGACGTGCAAGCCTCCGAAAACCGAAATCTGGTGCATGCTCTATGCTCAAGTGAAACAGGCCGACGCCAAACAGAACCGCAACATTCTTCTCTCGGAGTTGAAGCTTCAATACGTCGCGCCGCAGGAGGATTCTGATGTTGAGCAGTTCCTGGCCTCGCGGTCATCAGTCTCCGTCAAAATCGGCAATAGCCTCAAGCTGAATGTGGATGCGCCCTCGACGGCAATCGGGCATTGGAAGGAAACGGACATCGCTCAATTACTGGCCCAGTTAAATCTTGCGGGCGATACGAGCCTGAGCGTGCTGGCCGTGGAAATGATGCCCAGATACGACCTGTTCATCGTCCAAGGCAAGACGCCGAACACTTCCCTGCGTCCTCTCTCGCACGACCTGGGCAAGTATAGAATCTTGCGCACCTCGCGCCTCGTGGCCGCGCCCGAAATTTGCTGCGAGAACTGCTGATGAAAAGAAGCGGCGAGCGCAAAATATCTTTGCTGCTCGCCGCTTCTTTTAAGGCTTGGATTAAGTTATCAGTGATGCGAGGTTAAGAGGCGCCGTCCAGGCTGTAGAGCCTGTCAAGCGTGCCCTTTAACTTTTGCGTTTCATTCTACGGCGCACCGCGCTCGCTACTCCCGTCAATCCCGTTCCCAGCAACAGCAATGAGGCTGGCTCCGGCACGCTCGTCGCTCCCGTGATAAAGCCCGAAAGCGCCACCACGCTGCCGTTAGGCGAAACTGACTGCGGGTCCACAATCAAGGTGAAAGTCGTCCCGTTGCTTCCCGTAAACGTGAACGGCCCGTTGAATGTTACCCTCACGCCGCCCGCCCCCGCAGCCGTCACCGACCCGACCAGCGTGCCTGTGTACGTGCCTGGTCCCGCCCCTGGCGGGTTCGTGAACGACACCGTCAGCCGGAAGGTCTGGCCTGTGTAAGTAAAGGGCGTGTTGTTCAATGTCA
>JAXDFO010000007.1:0-10346 GCA_034665545.1 Blastocatellia bacterium | reverse complement strand
CGCTTTCAACCTGTCGCCCGGCCCCTCTTCATCTTCCATCTTGAGCGTGACGGGAGAAATCGTGGTGAACCATCCGACCGTCCTTGAGATGTCCACGCCTTCCAGCACTTCCTCGCGGCCATGTCCTTCAAGGTCAACCAGCACTCTCGCGCCGCCGGACCAGTCCGAGAGCAACTGCGCCAGCGCGGTCAACAGCACGTCATTAATCTGCGTGTGATAGACGCCGGAAATTTCGTGCAGCAAGGCGTGCGTCTCCGCGACTCCGAGCCTGACCAGGACGCTGCGCGCGGATGCCTCCGTGTTGCTGCCCTGCGGATAATCTACTGGAAGCCTGGCGACAGGCTCGCGTTCATCCGCCAGCCAGTAAGGCAACTCGCGGCGCAATTCCTCCGACCCCGCATAGTCCGATAGACGCTCGCTCCATTGTTTGAAGGATGTCGTCTTCGGCGCGAGCATCACTTGCTCGCCGCGAGCGAGTTGCGTGTAAGCCGCCTCCAAGTCTTCCAGGATGATGCGCCATGAAATGCCGTCAATAATCAGATGATGAACCACTATGAGCAGGCGCGACGGTCTGCCTTCACCCAACTCGAAGTGTGTGAATTGAAGGAGCGGCCCCGACGCTAGATCGAGGCTCGCTTGCTGCTGGCTAGCGATTGTCTCAATGGCCGCGCTTAACTCATCTTCGGGCATGCCCGACAGGTTCGCATGATTGAAGGGCACGCTCTCGAACGATTCCGCGTGGTCCTGCTCCCAGCCGCCGGGCTTGAGTTGGAAACGCAGGCGCAGCGCATCGTGATGTGAGAGGACGCGCGCGATGGCCTCTTTCATCAAGTTGGAATCAATCGGCTGATTGACCTTTAGCATGACTGCCATGTTCCAGTGATGCGGTTCAGGCAAGTCTTGCTCGAAGAACCAGCGTTGAATCGGAGTCAACGGGGCTGGACCAATAACGATTCCCTGCTCGGCTTGAATCAAAGGCGCGGAGCCTGCGACCATCGCCAGACGTGCGATGGTCCTGTGTTCAAAAATTTGTTTGGGAGTGAGTTGCAGGCCCGCTTGATTCGTGCGGGCGATGACCTGAATGCTGAGAATCGAATCGCCGCCCAACTCGAAGAAGTTGTCATGAATGCCGATGCGCTCGATGCCGAGCACTTGCGACCAGATAGCGGCCAGCGTTTCCTCCGTCGCATTACGCGGCGACTCCGACGAGCCGTCAGAGGCTTGCGTTCTCACCTGCTCAGGCGCGGGCAGCGCGCGGCGGTCAACCTTCCCGCCAGGCGTAAGCGGAAGCTGGTCCAGCATGACGAACGCGGCGGGCAACATATACTCCGGCAATCGCTCTTGCAGGTAAGCGCGCAACTCGCTGGCGGCGGGCGGCGTCCCTTCTTCGCTCACAATGTAGGCGACGATGCGTTTGGCAGTTGGCCCATCTTCGCGGACCATCGCCAACGCTAGAGAGACTGACGGATGCTTGGTCAGGATAGTTTCAATCTCTCCCAACTCGATGCGAAAACCGCGCACCTTCACCTGATGGTCAACGCGCCCGACGAACTCAATCTCTCCGTTGGCACGGAAGCGCGCCAGGTCGCCCGTCCCGTACAACCTGGCCCCGGCCTCAGAGCCATGAGGATTCGGGATGAACTTCTCCGCCGTCTGCGCTGGCTGGCGCAGGTAGCCTCTGGCGAGGCCCGCGCCGCCGATGAATAGCTCTCCCGTCACACCAACCGGCACGGGACGGAGGCTCTGGTCCAGGACGTACATCTGCACGTTAGAGATCGGAAGACCGATAGGCACGTCCGCCAGCGACAGACGTTCTGCCATCGAAGACGGCGGTTCGTAGATGGTGGCCGAAACCGTGGCTTCGGTTGGCCCATAAGTGTTCACCCAGCGGACATCATCGCCAGCCACCTTTTGCCACGCCCTGAAACGTTCGACCGCGACCTTCTCGCCGCCCACAATCACCAGCCGCAGGCAGTCCGGCAATCTCTCTTCAGCACGCGATAGCTCCTTCACCCATTCGTGCCAGTACGAGACTGGGAAGTTGAGGACCGTCAACTCCTGCTGCTCAATCATTCGCAGAAAACCAGTGTCTGGAACCAACAGCCCCGCGCCAGGCAGGACGACCGCGCCCCCTTTGAACCAGAGGGGAAAGAGTTCTTCGACCGCCGCATCGAAGCTGATGGAATGAAACTGAAGCCCGCGTTCACCAGTTTGAAAATCGAGCCGCGACGCGATGGCCCAACTATGATTGACGACCGCGCGATGCGTGATGAGCGTGCCCTTCGGCTGCCCCGTCGAACCAGACGTGTAAATAACATAGGCCAGATTTTCCGCCCCGACATCGCCCGGCAAATTCTCCGCGCCCTCTTGAGAAATGATTCCCCAATCCGAATCCAGGCAAACGATGCTGGCCCCGCTCAACGGCAGTTCATCAACCAATCGCTCTTCTGTTATCAACACTATCGCCCGCGCATCCTCCAACATGAAAGCCAATCGCTGCGGCGGATAAGCAGGGTCGAGTGGCAAGTATGCGCCGCCAGCCTTGAGGATGCCGAGGATGCCGACCGCCAATTCAATCGAACGCTCCAGGGCGAGCGCGACGAGAATTTCCGGCCCGACGCCCAACGTCCGCAAGTAGTGTGCGAGTTGATTCGCGCGCCGGTTCAATTCCCGGTAGCTCAAACGCGCATCCCCTGAAATGACAGCGACGGCTTCGGGCGTTCGCTCCGCCTGCGCTTCAAAAAGTTGGTGGATGCACTGGCCCGACGGGTAATTTGCCCCGGTCTCGTTCCACTGGACCAGTATTCGCTCGCGCTCATCTTCCGAGAGAAGCGAGATACTTGAGAGATGTTGGTCCGGGTCCAACACTAATTCCTGGACCAGATGTTCAAACTGCCTCGCCATGCGCCGGATGGTCTCCGCGTCGAAGAGGTCCGTGTTGTACTGCAAGTCTCCTATCAGTTCTCCATCCACCTCGGACATCCACAGGGTCACATCGAAGTTGGACCGGCTGCTCCCCGCGCCGAGCGGCATCAGGACCAGGCCCGGCGCATCGAGCGCGACCGTCGGAGCGTTTTGCAGGACGAACATCGCTTGAAAGAGCGGCGTCCGGCTCAGGTCTCGTTCCGGCTGCAACTCATCCAGCACCTTCTCGAACGGAACATCCTGATGAGCATAGGCTCCCAACGTGGTTTCGCGGACGCGCCTTATCAATTCTCGAAACGTCGGGTCGCCGGAGAGGTCCGTGCGCAACGCCAGGTTGTTGATGAAGAAACCGACGAGCCGTTCTATCTCGACCCGGTTTCGATTAGCGATGAAAGTGCCAACGCTGATGTCCTCCTGACCCGCGTAACGCGCCAGCATTATTTTGAAGGCGGCCAGCAAGGTCATGAAGAGGGTGGACTTCTCTTCACGGCTGAGCGACTTCAACTGCCCGGCCAAAGCGAAGGGCAGAAGGAGCGGCTCTGCCGCGCCGTTGAATGTCTGGACCGGGGGGCGTGGCCTGTCCGTGGGGAGTTGCAGGACGGGAACGTCCGCGAGTCTCGCACGCCAGTAAGAAAGCTGTTCATCCAGCGTCTCGCCCTGTAACCAACTGCGTTGCCAGTGCGCGAAGTCGCCGTACTGAATCTTGAGTTCCGGCAGCGGCGAGGCTTCGCCCTTCGAGTATGCCTTATAGATTTCTGCGATCTCGCGTATCAAGATGCCCTGCGACCAACCATCGTTGACGATGTGATGCATCGTCAGCAGCAGGACGAAATCTTCCGCGCCGAGCCGCAACAGCCCCGCGCGCACCATCGGCCCACGCATCAAATCAAAGGGAAGCATGGCCTCATCTTTGATGAGATCAAGCGCCTTTTGCTCGCGTTCCGTTTCCGGCACATAGCTCAAATCCGACACCTGCAAGCTGAGCGGTTGCGCCGGATTGATGACCTGCGCCGGATAGCCTTCCTGGCCCACAGCGAAGGTCGTGCGCAGGACTTCATGCCGCCTTATAATTTCAGAGAGCGTGCGTTCCAGCGCATCCACATCGAGCCGCCCGCGCAGGCGAACGGGAGTCGGCAAGTTGTAATCCGCGCTGCCCGGATCGAATTGGTCCAGAATCCACTGTCGTTGTTGAGAGAAAGAGAGCGGCAACTCAATGTCGCGCGACACGGGCACAATCGGAGGGATGGAGAGTTCCCGTCCCGAACGAAGCTCGACCTCCAACTTCGACGCGAGGCCAGCCACCGTCGGCTGCTCGAAAAGATGTCGCAGCCATAATTCCATCCCGAAGATTTCGCGTAAACGCGAGATGACCTGCGTGCCTAAAAGCGAGTGCCCGCCCAACTCGAAGAAGTTGTCATGAATGCCTATGCGCTCGACGCCAAGCACATCGGCCCACAGTTCAACCAGCACTTCCTGAAGCGGCGTCTGCGGCGCGACATAACGGGCGGCCACCTCGGCTTGCGCCCCGTCCGGCGCGGGCAGAGCCTTGCGATCAACCTTGCCGTTCGGCGTCAGAGGCATCTCTTCCAACAAGACGAACAGCGAAGGGACCATGTAATCGGGCAGCTTGGTCTTGAGAAAGTTTTGAAGCTCGATGCTTGCGGGGGCCGTTTTGTCTTGCGCGACGAAGTAAGCTATCAAACGTTGCGCGCCCTTCGTCGTCTCGTTCAAGACCACGATGCTGTCCTTGATGCTGTGGTGGCTTAACAACGTCGCCTCGATGTCTCCGAGTTCGACGCGGAAGCCGCGTATCTTGATTTGATTATCAACACGTCCGCGAAATTCCAGATTGCCGTCCGGCAGGTAACGCCCGACATCTCCGGTCCTGTACATCTTCTGGTAATCACGCGCCGCCGTCGCCTCACACGTCCTCTTGCATCCGACGAAACTCCAGACCGTGTACTCCTGTATCCCATCCCGGCTTGAGACCGTGTAAGGCAACCGGTAAATCTTTATCTCAGCCGCGCCGCACCTGCGCAGCAATGAAATTAAAGCGAGCCTGTCCTGCTCAACGCAGTTGCCGGGCGTGATGCGATATTGTTCGGGCGTGTAAACGATGCGCTCCGCGATGTCTCCATCATCTATGCCGATTATCGGCAGGAGCGTTTGAACGGCGAACCGTCCTCCCTCTTTCAAGACTAAAAAAAGATTTTCGAGCGAGTGTCCCGGTCTCTCAAGCCTGTCCAGCAAGAGCGTTGAGATAGCGAAGTCCTGCGACCCCGCTTCAATCAAAGACTCGCCCGGAAACGCATCAGGCGCGACATCTATCTTCGCCATCCGCACGTCAAGGCCGTAGCCTCTGGCCTTCTGCACGAAGACGGGGTTGAAGTCCAGCCCCTTCATCCGCGCGCCCAACTGCGAGAGCGCGCGCATAATCTCCGCGTTGCCGAAACCCAAATCCACGCCTTCCAGCCCACGGAAATCTTCGTAAGGAAACAGGACCATTAATACGTCCCGGTTGATGCCGCATGACGCATAGCTCCCCCTTGTTCCTTCAAACAGGTAACGGCAGAACGCCTGGTAAGCCGCGCTCTCTTCGCTGTAGCGGCTGACGAACTCGTGCGTCTTCTCGACGAGGTCAGCATCGAGCGTTTCGACCAACTCGAAAACGACTTCGCCCGGAAGCTCTTTGCCGATGTCTGCTTGCGTGACAACGGGCTTGGCCCGCTTGAATTCCAGAGTCTCACGACGGACGCTCTCCATCATCAACTCGCCGCAGTCGTCGAATAGCGTGTCTTCCATGAAGTTGTTCGGGAGAAATTTGTCGGCGGTTAAGTCCGGGTGATTCAGATAACCGCGCGCGATGCCGGGGCCGCTGATGTATATCTCGCCGGGGACGCCGACGGGCACAGGGTTGAGATGCGCGTCCAGCAGATAAGATTTGGCATTGTGAATCGGCGTCCCGATAGGGACAGTGTGGTTACGATAAACATCATCCGCGCCCACTCGCCACAGATGAGAATAGACTGTGTATTCCGTCGGTCCATAAGCGTTCATGAAGGTGCAGCGGCGTGCCCATCTCTTGGCGAGGTCCGGCGGGCACGTCTCGCCCACGGCGACGATGGTCAACTCGTCGCCGTGCTCCAACAGGCCAGGGTCCAACTCCTTCAGCATAGAGGGCACGAGCACGCACACCGTAATCCTATTTTCATTGATGGATTGAATGAGCCGCTCCGGCTCTAAATGCTCACGATTGAGCATGACGAGAGTCGCGCCGTTGAGCAACGCCATGAAGCTCTCGCCGACCGCCGCATCGAAGCTATAGGAAGAGAATTGAGAGATGCGATGCCCGCTATTGAGATTGAAATTGTGGGCCTGCCAAGCGACCAGATTAGCGACGCCTCTATGCTCTATCAAGACGCCCTTCGGCTTGCCGGTCGTGCCGGACGTGTAAATGATATAGGCTGTGTTATCCGGCGACGCGACGCGCGGCAGATTCAATGCTGGCTGCGCTTCTATGAGTTCCCAATCAGAGTCTATGCAGATGACCTGCGCGCGGAGCGAGGGCAGATTTTCCAGCAGTCGCTCTTCAGTGATGAGGAGTGGCACTTGCGAATCATCAAGCATGTATGCCAGACGGTCTATCGGATAAGCAGGGTCGAGGGGCACGTACGCGCCTCCGGCCTTGAGTATGCCGAGCAGCGCAACGACTATCCAGGGCGAACGCTCCATCAGAATTCCGACGGGCACTTCCGCGCCCACGCCGAAAGATTGTAGATGCCAGGCGAGTTGATTAGCGCGCCTGTTAAGTTCGCCGTAGGTCAGTTGGCTCTCACCACAGATGACCGCGACGTGGTCGGGCGCGCGCTCCGCATGTTCCTCGAAGAGTTCATGAATAGAACGGTCCCGCCTGTAATCAGCCGCCGTTCTGTTGAACTCAACGAGCAACTGCCGTCGCTCCGCATCGCTCACAATCGTCAATTCGCCAATCGCTTTTTCCGGCTCAAGCGTGACGCTTTCCAGCAGCTTGTGATACTGGCCCGCGAGGCGTTCGATGTCGTCCAACGAAGAGACGCTCGAATCAAAATGAACCTCGGTCAACAGCGAATCATCGCGCTCGACGCAGGAGAGCTTGACCTTGAAGCGGTCAATGCAGGCGGACACGTTGACGTAGGAGAAGCATAGAGCCTCGGATGAATGTGCGGGCGCATCCGTCGTGAAATCGAAACAGAGCGGGAAGAAAGAGGAAGAGGCCGAGCCGTTCTCCTGCGACTCAAGAAGACGCTTCCAACTAAAGCATGACTGCCATTTCTGATTCTCCTTATCGGCTGCCGTCACCTGTCGCAGGACCGCGTCGAAGGTGAAAGCGTCTTCCAGGTGTGAGCGCAGGGGCAAGTAACGGCTGAAGAGTCCGAGCGCGTTCTCCAACTCTTCATCTGTTCGTCCATCGTAGGCGTTGCCGGTGACAATCTCTGAATGTCCGCTCAAACGCCACAGCAAAATCTGCCAGCACGCGAGCAGGACCAGCGAGACGGGCACGCCGCGCTCTGCCGCTAGAGCCTTGATGTTACCCGCGAGCTCATGATTGAGGGCGAGCGCGTGCGCTTGAGGTTGAAAGGGTGACTGTCCCAACCCATCGCTCTCGAAAGGGAGCCTGACATCCAGAGGCTCCGTGATGCCCTGCTTGAGCCAGTGTTCACGACCAACCCGCGTCTCTTCCGCCTCAAGCAATTCATGCTGCCATGCGGCGAGGTCCGCATACTGCATCGGTTCATCCGGTTCCACGCGCTCAAGGCCGGACTCATAAGAACGAGCGATTTCCCGGACCAGAATCTTGAGGCTCAACGTGTCCATGCAGAGCGCGGGCGCATCCAGAATCAACACATGCCTGTCCGGCGATTGAAGCACGAGAGATGCGCGAAGGGACGGTCCATGTTCCAGGTCCAGAGGCGTGCGGGCCGCTTCCTGCATGAGCAATTCGAGGCGTTCATCCTGTTCTTCCAGGCCCAGGCCGCGCAGGTCATGTTCATGTAAGGAGAGCGAGCAGTCGTCCTTGACGACCTGCACGGGAGTCATCGTGTCGGGCGCATACTGAAAGATGGTGCGGAGAATTTCATGTCGCCTCAAGACATTTTCGATAGCGAGTTTGAGAGTCGAAGAATCGAGCGGTCCCTCGACGAGCGCGGCGCAACTCGCGCGAAAGGGTGAGACTTTTTCCGCTTCCTGCAACAACCACAGATGCTCTTGCTGCGGCGATAATTGAAAACCTTTGATGGTCTCTCGTTGCATGTCTTGTGGCCTCTATCTTCTACTGTTGTTGCTACTAGCGCGGACGAAAGAACCGACTCGCGCACACGCGGGTTTAAGGAAACAAGCGCACGGGCATCAAACCTCAGACTTTGGGGAGCAAGAAGTGTGGGCGTTGGCTGGTAGACGACCGGACTTTCCGGGCTGGGCGGAGCGGTGAGAATTGCAGTTCGGATTATCGCATCATGCAATGACCTTACGCTTAACGTTCTTGAGTTTACTGCGGCGCGTCTCCTCGTACTCTTTCTCTTTAATCGCGCGTTGTTGCTGGTCCGTGGCGGCGAGTTGTTTCGCTACATCGCTCAAGCGCGCGTCGGGCCGCTCCGCAACGTATCGCAGAATGCTTTCGTAGTGGCGCAGCAGGCGTTCGATGGTCTGCGCATCGAAGAGGTCCGTGCTGTAATGCATCGCTCCCTTCAGACCAAGCTCGGTCTCGCCCATGTCGAGCAGCAGGTCATACTTCGCGGTTTCCGGCTCAATCTCAAGCGGCGTCAGAGAGAGACGCGGCAACTCAAGCGGCGGCATCGGAGCATTTTGCAGAATCATCTTCACTTGAAAAAGAACGGCGCGGCTCATGTCTCGCTTCGGGTTCAACTCTTCCACCAGCTTGTCAAAGGGCAAGTCCTGGTGCGTGTATGCGCCCAGGCAGACATCCCTCACACGTCGCAGCAGTTCGCGGAAAGAAGGGTTGCCGTCGAGGTTCGTCAAGAGGACCAGTTGATTGACGAAGAACCCGATTAACTTTTCAAGCTCGCCACGATTGCGACCGGCGATGTCAGTGCCGACGACGATGGAATCCTGCCCCGTGCTGAGCGACAACAATGCTTTGAAGGCGGCGAGCAGCGTCATGAACAGCGTCGCTCCCTCCTGCGCGCCCACGGCCTTGAGCGACTCGTTCAACTCTGTCGAGAGAAGGAACGAAGACACGGCCCCGCGAAAGCTTTGCGCGGCGGGTCGCGGCCTGTCCGTCGGCAGCAACAATGCTTCCGGCGCGCCTGCCAACTGTCGCTTCCAGTAGGAGAGCAACCGCGCGCCCCTCTCTCCCTCAAGCGACTCTCTCTGCCAGACCGCGAAATCCGCGTACTGAATCTTCAACTCCGCAAGCGGCGAAGGACGCTCACCGGAAAAGGCTTCGTAAAGCGCAGCGACCTCCCTGACCAACACGCCAAGCGACCAGCCATCAGAGACGATGTGATGCATCGTCAACAACACCACATGCTCCTCTTCGCTCAAACGCAACAACGTGACGCGCAACAGAGAATCTTTCGTGAGGTCGAAAGCTCTGCTTGCTTCCAGGCGCGCCGTCCTTAACATCTCCACCTCGCGCTCGCCCTGCGCCAGATGGCTGAGGTCCACTTTCGACATCGCCGAAGGCATCGCCCCCTTGATGACCTGAACGGGCCGACCATCCACCGTGACGAAATTCGTGCGCAACACTTCATGCCGCTTCACTATCTCGTTAAGACTTTGCTCCAAAGCCTCCGTATTCAATTCCCCGCTCAACCTGATTCTCGCCGGAACATTATAGAGCGGGCTGAAGCCTTCCATTTGGCCCGCAAGCCACAGGCGTTGTTGAGCAAACGAGAGCGGCATCTCCTCATCCCGCCTTACTCGCTCTATCGCTTCTACTGCTTCGTTAGCACCTCCCCTTAACTCCTGCTCCACCTCCACTGCTAACCCTGCTACCGTGCCCCTCTCAAACAACTTCCTCACCGCCACTTCCACCCCGCACGCCTCTCTCACTCTCGATACTACCTGCATCGCCAACAGAGAGTGCCCACCCAACTCGAAGAAGTTTGCCTCGACACTCACCCTCTTGAGTCCCAACACTTCCGCCCAGATGCCCGCCACCATCTCCTCTATCAACGTCCGTGGGCCCACATACTGCTGCGCATCAGGTTGGGCCACCTCATCCGGCGCGGGCAAGGCTCGACGGTCAACCTTCCCGTTTGGCGTCAAAGGCATCTGGTCCAGCATGACGAAGGCAGAAGGCAACATGTATTCGGGCAGTGTCTGTTGAAGGAAGAGGCGCAACTCAGTGGCGTTGATAGCATGCCTGTCATCAGCGACGAGATAAGCGAGGAGGCGATTATCACCTTGGGCATCAGCACGAG
>JAXDFO010000006.1:0-3198 GCA_034665545.1 Blastocatellia bacterium | reverse complement strand
CGGCGGCGGTGCGACTGGCGGGTTCGTTGAATGTGGCGGCTGTGGAAGAGGCGTTGAACGAAATTCTGCGGCGGCATGAGGCTTTGCGGACGAGGTTCTGTGAGGTGGATGGACGGGCCGCGCAGGTGATTGAGCCGTGGCAGCGACTCTCGCTTGGAGTGGAGAATCTAGGCACGCTGGCGGAGACGGAACGAGAGGCGGAGATGTTGAGGCTGGCGCGCGAAGAGGCGCACAGGCCATTTGATTTATCGTCCGGCCCGTTGTTGAGAGCCAGGCTGTTGCGCATGGGAGATGATGAGCATGTAGTCCTGCTCACGATTCATCACATCGTCGGCGATGAGTGGTCTATGGGTGTGATGGTTCGTGAACTGGCCGCGCTCTATGAATCCTTCGACGCGGGGAAGCCTTCGCCGTTGCCGGAATTAATGGTCCAGTATGCGGACTTTGCAGCGTGGCAGCGAGGGTGGTTTCAGGGCGAAGTCGCGGAGTCGCAGCTTGATTACTGGCGAGGACAACTCGACGGCATGCCCACATTGGAGATGCCGGTTGATAAGCCGCGCCCGTCCTTGCAGACATACGAGGGCGCGACCCTCTCTTTTGAACTCTCGCCGGTGGCGAGTGACGCGCTGGCGGCGTTGAGCCGTCGTGAAGGCGTGACGTTGTTCATGAGCCTGCTGGCAGTTTTTCAGACGCTGCTGCATCGCTATACGGGCCAGGATGATATTGTCCTCGGAACACCCATCGCTGGCCGCAGTCGTTTGCAGATAGAGAGCCTGATAGGGTTCTTCGTCAATACGCTGGTGTTGAGAGGCAGGCTTGACGGCAATCCGACTTTCAGAGAGTTGCTGCGACGCACGCGCGAGATGGCGTTGGGAGCATACGCGCACCAGGATTTGCCGTTTGAAAAACTGGTGGAGGAATTGCAGCCTGAGCGGGATTTGAGCCGCACGCCTTTGTTTCAAACGGTGTTCGTCTTGCAGAGCGACCCGGTGGAAAAATTGGACCTGCCGGGATTAAAGCTCAACTCGCTGCGCCTTGACAGCGAGATGGCGAAATTCGATCTGCTGCTCTCGATGGTAGAGGGCGCGGAGTCGTTACAGGGCTTCTTAAACTACAACACGGAGTTATTCGAGCACTCGACCATCAAGAGGATGGTCGGACATTTCCAGACGCTCATCGAAAGCATCCTAGCCAATCCTGATGCGCGACTCTCGGACCTGCAATGGCTCACCTCATCTGAAACCGAACAACTGGTCAGAGAGTGGAATGAGACCGAGATTGAATATCCGGATGAGCTCTGCTTGCATCAGCTGTTTGAACGACAGGCTGAGTTATCACCTCATGCCGTCGCCGTTGTCTTTCAAGATGAACAGATAAGTTATGCGGAGTTGAATCGTAAGGCCAACCAACTGGCCCGCTATCTACAAACAATCGGTGTTGGTCCAGAATCTCTCGTTGGTATCTGCGTCGAGCGCGGACTGGAGATGATAGTCGGCCTGCTCGGCATTCTTAAAGCGGGAGGAGCCTACTTGCCCTTAGACCCGCACTATCCGCAGGAGCGTTTGAAATTCATCTATGATGATGCGCGTATATCGCTCTTGCTGACGCAGGGCCACCTGCGCGAACTCTCGCCGCCCGATAGCGTGCCCGTGCTTTGCCTTGATACCGATTGGGACGCGATAGCCGCGCATGATGAGGAAAATTTTGAGAGCGGCGCGAGGGCTGAGAATCTCGCATACATGATTTACACCTCCGGCTCTACAGGTCAGCCGAAGGGCGTGCTGGTGACGCATGCCAATGTCGCGCGACTGTTCGCCGCAACTCATGATTGGTTTCACTTCGACCATCAGGACGTGTGGACGTTGTTCCATTCTTACACCTTCGATTTTTCCGTCTGGGAAATCTGGGGCGCGTTGCTCCATGGCGGACGCCTCGTCGTTGTTCCATACATGGTGAGCCGCTCGCCCGAAGCCTTCTATGAACTGCTGTGCAACGAGGGCGTGACCGTTCTCAACCAGACGCCTTCCATGTTTCGTCAGGTGATAGCCGTTGATGAAGCGAAGGGCGCGCAAGCTTCGCAGCGTTTGCGGCTGGTCATATTCGGCGGCGAGGCTTTGGAGTTTCAGAGCCTGCGACCGTGGATAGCGCGTCACGGCGACGAGCAGCCGCAGTTGGTGAACATGTACGGCATCACGGAGACGACCGTCCACGTCACTTATAAACGAGTCCGCGCGCTGGACCTGGAACGCCGGGCCGCGAGTGAAATCGGAAGACGCATCCCGGACCTTCAACTGTACATCCTGGATGAACGGCAGCAGCCGGTCGCCGTCGGCGTCCACGGTGAGATATGCGTGGGCGGAAGCGGCGTCGCGCGGGGCTACCTGAACAGGCCGGAGTTGACCGTCGAGCGATTCATCGCGGACCCTTTCGGCAAACATGCGGGCGGGCGTTTGTACAGGTCCGGCGACAAGGGCCGCTATCTGTCGAACGGCGAGATAGAATATCTGGGACGTTTCGATCAACAGGTCAAAGTCCGTGGTTTCCGCGTCGAGCCGGGTGAGATAGAAGCTGTGCTGGGCGGACACGAAGCCGTGCGCGAATGCGTCTTGATGGCTCTTGAAGACGTGCCCGGCGACAGGCATCTGGTGGCTTACGCGGTGATGAAGGAGGGGCAGTCCGCTTCGCTCACGGAGTTGCGCGGCTACTTGAAAGAGCGGCTGCCGGACTACATGATTCCGCAGGCGTTCGTCATGCTGGATAGCATGCCTCTCACGTCCAACGGCAAACTTGACAGGGCCGCTCTACCTGCGCCTGACCGCGCGAGGCCCGATATCGGAGAAGGCTTCGTCGCGCCCGTGACGATAGCGCAGCAAGCGTTGGCGAACATCTGGGGCGAGGTCTTGAGGGTCGAGCAAGTCGGTCTTCACGACAACTTTTTCGCCCTCGGCGGCGATTCGATTCGCAGCATCAAGGTGCGTTCTCTGGCCGAGCAACAGGGTCTCAGCTTTTCTCTTCAACAGCTTTTCCAGTACCAGACGATTTTCGAGTTGACGCGACATCTGAACGATGCTGATGCGCGTCCTCTTACTCAAGCTGCGGGTGCAGATGCGAGCCTCATCTCCGAAGAAGACCGTTTGAAGTTGCCCGCAGATGTCTCTGATGCTTATCCTCTGGCGATGCTTCAGGCGGGGATGCTTT
>JAXDFO010000005.1:0-8835 GCA_034665545.1 Blastocatellia bacterium | reverse complement strand
CATCAGCGAATCGGGTTGGCGTGAGGCTCCACGCATACGGGATATGACCGAGATTCATTTTGGCTCAAGCACCTGTCAGGTGGAAGGTGAGATTGTCCCGGTCGCTGAAATTAATCTGGGCCAGGGTGATGCCGTTTACTTCGAGCACCATGTCATGCTCTGGAAGGACGAGCACACTCCGATGTCTGTGATGCCGTTGCAAGGGGGGCTTAAAAGGGCTTTAGCTGGCATGCCGTTCATCATCAGTCTAGCGCATGGTCCGGGCCGCATCGCCTTTTCGCGTGATGCGACGGGGGAACTGGTGGTCCTACCGCTTCATCCTGGGATGGAACTGGATGTCAGAGAGCATGCCTTTCTCTTAGCTTCATATCACATCGCTTATTCTTATCAACGCATCAAGGGGCTGCGCAATATCCTCTTCGGAGGCCAGGGAATGTTCATGGACAGATTCGTGACGACCGATCAGCCTGGCCTTCTGTTGCTGCATGGATATGGAAACGTCTTTGAGAGAGTCTTGCGGCCCGGCGAGAGTATTATGATCGAGCCCGGGGCCTTTCTCTACAAGGATGCCTCTGTGACGATGAACGTCGAGACGCAACAATTGACCACAGGATTCTTCGGCGGCACGGGTATGAATCTGGCGAGGATGACCGGGCCGGGCCGCATTGGCATTCAATCCATGTACGTGCATCATCACACCGATTGAAGGGTAGAGCTATGGATAATCATCCATCACATTCGGGCCATCCGCAACGCACGCATGCCTGTCCGTGGTGTGGTCATGTGAGCGACGGGACGCAGGCCAGTTGTCCGGCCTGTGGCGCGACCATTGATGCGCGGGCCATCGTCACTCATTCGGGCTGGTCGGAACTGCCTGGCCGGAAGGACATGGCGAAACTGCAATTCGGAAACTCCTTCTGCCAGATTGAGGGAACTTATGTGCCGGTCGCAGACTTCAATCTGGCAGCCGTAGATAGCATCTATTTTGCACATCATGTTTTACTCTGGAAAGACCCGCAGGTTTCTGTCACAGCGATGTCCTTGAAGGGAGCCTGGAAGCGATTGCTCGCTGGCATGCCGCTCGTTATGACACAGGCGCAGGGGCCAGGGCACATAGCCTTCTCGCGTGACGACCCCGGTGAGACGATTGCGTTACCGCTTCAGCCCGGACAGGCTGTTGATGTGCGCGAGCATCTCTTTATGGTGGCGACCAGCAGCGTCACTTATGACTGGTTCCAGTCTAATATCTGGTTTAGCACGAGGACCGGCAATGAAACGGAAACACACTATCCGTTGGGCCAATTTATGGACCGCTTCTTCGCGCCGCAAGTGCCCGGCCTGCTCCTCTTACATTCAGCAGGAAACGTCTTCGTAAGAAACCTCGCCCCGAATCAGACGATACTGGTCAAGCCGACCGCCTTGCTCTTCAAAGACCCGACGGTGCAAATGCAACTGCATTTCGAGCATCCGGCGGGGACATGGAGTTCCTGGCGTTCCTGGGGAAACAGGTATCTCTGGCTAAGGCTGTTTGGACCTGGACGAGTGGCCGTGCAATCCGCCTATGAGCACATGGAGGATAATGGCCGCAATGTGACGCGGCACAGTGGAGCGACGGCCCAGCAATGGTGAAAGCAAGATTAACCTCAACAAAGACCCCGCCAACTATCTTCCGTTTAGGAACGACGGCTTTTAGACATCAACATCAAAATTCAACAAATTAGTTAAGAAATAGATAATTAAGCTCTTTACTATTTCTCGATTGATATGAGCAGATTAAATGTACTAGAGCCGGGTCCGGCATCAGACAGTCTAGAGGACTACTATCAAAAGGGCGTGCGTCGCCACGGCCAGCGTCATAGAGAGTTTCACTGGCCGTCTATGGAACTGCTCTTTAACTTCGTCTACACGTACGACGTAATCGAGTCGAAGCTGGCGCGCAGGCTGGGAGCGCATGGCCTCTCGCTTTCCGCCTTCAACGTCTTGATGATACTCAGCCGGAGCGGTCCCGAAGGCTGCGCCCTGCATGAATTGAGCAAGTTGTTGGTCGTGAGCCGTGCCAACATCACAGGGCTGGTGCGCTGCCTGGTGGAAAAGAGATTGATTGAGCGCGTAGAGGACGAGCGAGACAGGCGCGTGCGAATCGCCAGGATAACCGTCAAGGGCGAAAAACTGCTGGAAAAAGTTCTGCCCGGTTATTACCTCATGGTGCGCGAAATGTTGGGCCGGGTCAGTAGAGATGAGAACAGGATGCTGAACAATCTCCTGTCCAGGATGAGGAAAAGCGTGCAGCAGTCCGGCGACAAACCGAGCGCGGGGAAGGAAGTATAAGTGAACGGTTATCTTCTGTGGGAATTACGAAAAGCGTTGTTCAGCATCTTGGATGTTCTGTTGGTCTGTGCCCTGTCTATATTTCTGAGCAACGCTCCGGCTCTCGCCCGGCAAACGAGTGGCGCGGGGCAGGGAGTGGGCCCACAGGGCCAAACGCCAGGGCAAGGACAAGGACAGCAGCCGTCTACGACGGGAGCGGGTGGACAGACGGGCGTGTCCGGTCAAGGCGGACAGGTCGGCGGCGCGCCAGCGCGGCGCACAGCACCGGCGACCATCATGACAGGCTCGCAGTCATTGCCGGGCGCGGCGGTGGTGCGTTCTGGACCAGCGATGCTGAGTCTGGAGCAGGCGATTCAACTTGCCATTGAGAACAATCTGGCGACCCTGCTGGCGCAGGAGAGGCGCAGGGAAGCGCGCGGCCTTGAGCGGGAATCGCTGGCGGGGTTGCTGCCGAATATTTCCGGGACGGCTTACCAGGCCAACTTGACGCAGAACCTCGCCGCGCTCGGTTTTCAACCGGGCACGTTTCCCGGCATCACCACGACTTTCATCGGACCCTTCAACAATTTCGACGCGCGGGCCCGTCTCGTCCAGACCATCTTCAGCCTGAGTGCGATTCGCAATTTTCAAGCCGGGCGGACGGGCGTGCAGGTCGCGGAATTTCAGGAAGGACTGGCGAGAGAGCAGGTCTCTACAGCGACGGGGCTGACTTACCTGGAGGCTTTACGCGCGGCGCGCGCTGTGACCTCCGCACAGGCCAACGTGGAGTTGGCCCAGACTCTCGTCAAGCTCGCGCAGGACCAGCACGAAGCAGGCGTGGCGACGGGCGTTGACGTGACGCGCGCGTTGACGCGGTTGGCACAGGAGCAGGTCAGGCTCGCGCAGGCGCAGACCGCATCGGAGCAGGCCGTCTTGAATCTTCAACGCGTGGTCGGGCTCCCGCTCGGAAGCGCACTGACGCTCACAGATGCTTTGCAATTTACGACCGACGCCCTGCCATCAATCGAGACGGCTGTCGCACAGGCCGGGCAGAATCGTCCAGAAGTTCGCATCGCCGAAGCGCAGGTCACGCAGAGCGATTATGAACGGCGGGCCGTGCGCGCAGAGCAACTGCCCTCCCTGGATTTTGTAGGCGACTACGGCGTGAGCGGCATCACGCCGACGAATACGGACTTGCCCACGCGCCGCGTGGCGATACAGTTGAACGTGCCCGTCTTTAATGGAGGCTTGACGCGCGGGCGTCTCGCCGTCGCGGCCAGTCGCCAGCGACAGGCGGACCTTGAACTCGGCAGCATTCGCGGTCAGGTCGAAGAGGACGTGCGACTCGCCTTCGCTGCTTTGAGGACGACGACCGAACAAGTGCGCGCGGCGGACCAGACCGTAGTTTTGTCCACGCGTGAACTTGAGATGGCGCGCGACCGCTTTCGCGCGGGCGTCGGCGATAACATAGAAGTCGTGACGGCGCAGACCGCGCTCTCGAATGCTCGTGAGGCGCAGGTTACGGCGTTGGCCCAATACAACGCGGCGCGTCTCAACCTCGCCGCCGCGCTCGGACGCGCCGAAGCCTTTCGCTGGTGAATGGCTCGCGGATGATTGTTGATTGAAGAGAACACGCAAAGGATGAGACAGCGCGGAGAGTTAGTGATGACGAAAGTATTAAACGGGCGGGAAGCCAAAGAGAAACAGGACGGCCAACAAACAGTTGTTGCCGATGGGCCTGCGGCGGGCGTGGAACTGGATGAGCAGACGCGCGATGCGGCAGTTGATCTTGAGAGCGAACGTGTTGAGCGCGAGCCGTATGAGCCGGTGGACGAGGACGCGCGGCAGCCACGGAAGAGACCTCTCTACAGGCGACCGGCGTTTCTCATCATAGCCGCGCTGGTCCTTATCGTCGCAGCCATCCTGGGCGTGCGTTACTGGCTTTACGCGCGCGCGCATGAAACCACGGATGACGCTTTCGTTGATGGCCGCATCGTTCAACTGAGCCCGAAAATTTCCGGCTACGTCAAGAAAGTTTACGTCGCGGATAACCAGCAGGTGAAAGAGGGAGACCTCATCGCGGAGCTTGATGCGAGGGATTATGAAACGCGCCTCACTCAAGCCAGGGCCGCGCTCGAAGCCGGACTCGCGCAACAAAGACAGGCGCAAACGGGCGTCACCCTCACTCGTGCGACGGCGCGCGCCAATGTGCAGCAAGCCTCGGCGGTCGTGCAGCAGGCTCGCTCCGGCGTCCAGACGGCGAGGGCGGCGGCCACTGCCGAGCGTTCGCGCATTAGTCAGGCCGCAGCCGGAGTCACGACCGCGCAGGCCAATGTTGAGCAGGCGAGCGCGCAGGTCTCGGCTGCACAAGCGGAAGCCACGCGGGCCAACAATGACGTGCAACGCTATCAAACTCTCTTCGAGCGAGACGAAATCTCGCGCCAGCGATTGGACCAGGCCATCGCCACCGCGAGCACTGCCAACGCTCAACTAGAAGCCGCGCGGCAGAGAGTCGCAGCCGCGCAGGCGCAGGTCAACGAAGCGCGTTCGGGTCAGGCGACGGCGGCGGAGATTGCGCGCCGCGCGCAGACGCAAATCGGCGGCGCGCAGGCCGGAGTCAATGAAGCGCTCGGTCGCCTCTCTCAAGCCAGCACGGGGCCGCAACAGATTGCCGCCAGCCAGTCTCAAGTTGAAACGGCAGGCGCGAACATAGAACAACTGCGCGCCGCCGTCGAGCAGGCCCAACTCGAACTCTCCTATACGAAAATCTACGCGCCGGAGACTGGCCGCGTGACGCGCAAAGCGGTCGAAGAAGGCGTGCTGGTCCAACCGGGTCAGCCCCTCCTGGCTCTCGTCACGGGCGAGGTCTGGGTGACGGCCAACTTCAAAGAAAACCAGATCGGCAAACTGAAGCCCGGTGAAGCGGTCGAAATCAAAGTTGATGCTTACCCCGATAAAATCTTCAAAGCTCATGTTGACAGCCTTCAGGCCGGGACCGGCTCGCGCTTCAGCCTGCTTCCGGCGGAGAACGCGACGGGCAATTACGTCAAGGTCGTGCAACGCGTGCCCGTCAAGATAGTCTTCGATGAACAGCCGGACGCGCAACACATGGTCGCGCCCGGCATGTCCGTCGAGCCAGAGGTTGAAGTGAGATGAGCAGTAGCAGGAGCAGTACAGCCGCGAAGGCTGACGGGTCCAGGTTGCCTGGTAACAAACCTGATAGCTCTGCTCTCAACAAGCCCGCCGGGCAAGAGTGGCAGCCTAGTTTTAATCCATGGCTGATAGCTGCATCCGTGATGCTCGCCACCTTCATGGAGGTGTTGGACACTTCTGTGGCGAATGTGGCCCTGCCGCACATCTCCGGCAATCTCTCCGCGACGACGGATGAAGCGACATGGGTCTTGACGAGTTATCTGGTCTCGAACGCGATTATTCTTCCGGCCACCGCATGGCTCACCACCTACTTCGGGCGCAAGCGTTTTCTCATCACCTGCATCATCATCTTCACGCTCGCCTCTGCCATGTGCGGCGCGGCGACGAGCCTCGGCATGCTCATCTTCGCGCGCGTCCTGCAAGGCGCGGGCGGCGGCGCGCTGCAACCGATAGCGCAGTCCGTCCTGCTCGAAAGCTTTCCGCCGGAGAAGCGCGGCTCGGCGATGGCCCTCTACGGATTGGGCGTCGTCGTCGCGCCGATTATTGGCCCAACGCTCGGCGGATGGATTACGGATAATTATTCATGGCGATGGATTTTTTACATCAACATTCCAGTGGGCGCGCTCGCCATCTTCATGGCTAACACGTTCGTCGAAGACCCGCCTTATCTGAGGAATCGAAAGCCGGGCCGGATTGATTACATCGGTTTCGGACTGATGGCCGTCGGGCTGGCGACTCTTCAACTCATCCTTGACAAGGGACAGGAGGAAGACTGGTTTGCATCCAACTGGATAATGTTGGCGACGGTCATCGCCGTGGCCGCGCTCATCTCATTCATCGTCTGGGAGCTACGCTCGAAGGAGCCTATCGTCAACCTGCGCGTCTTCACTAACCGCAACTTCGCGGTGGGCACAGTGCTCATCGCCTCTGTCGGCGTCGTGCTTTACGGGACGACCGCTTTGCTTCCTTTATTCCTGCAAACGCTGCTAGGCTATCCGGCGGTGCAGAGCGGAATGGCCGTCAGCCCGCGCGGCTTCGGCTCTATTATTTCGATGTTGATAGTGGGTCGTCTCATCGGAAAAGTTGACGGGCGATTGCTCATCATGTTCGGCTTCGCCGTGCTGGCCTACTCGACCTACATGCTCTCCGGCGTCAACCTACAGATTGCGACGAGCAATGTTATCTGGCCCAACATCATCAGCGGCTTTGCGATGGGCTTCGTCTTCGTGCCCTTAACGACGATGGCGATGGGCACGCTCTCGAACGAGCAGATGGGCAACGCCTCCGGGATCTATAACCTGATGCGCAACACCGGGGGCAGCATCGGGATCGCTATGGTGACGACCTTTCTGGCGCGCGGCGCGCAAGTCCATCAGGCCGCGATAGTCTCGCACCTGACGCCGTACGACCCCGCCTTTCAGCAACGGATGCACCAGACGGCGGGCGCGCTGGCGGCGCAAGGTAATCCGGCGGCGGCGACGCAGCAGGCTTACGGCGCGATTTACGGAACGCTGGTCAAGCAATCCATGCTCATGTCCTACATAGATAATTTTCGACTGCTCGCTTTCCTCTGCTTGTTGTCAATCCCGACCGCGCTTCTCTTCAAGCGCGTGAGGGCGCGCAAAGGACCGGTCGCGGCGCATTGATGTTAACGCATCGAACGTTAGAAGAAGTCTGAAAGGGTCTCTGTCATGAGAACGACCATCACCATCTCCCGGCAAATGGGTAGCGGAGGCTCTTACATCGGACAGCTTATCGCCACCCGTTTAAACCTCAAGTACGTGGACAGGGAAGTGCTGCACCTTGCGGCGGAGGAGTTCGGTTGCGATGAAGAGAGCGTGGTCGCACGCGCCGAGAGGGTCTCGTCCTTCTGGGAAAGAATCTTGAGCGGTCTCGCCTTCGGCACGCCCGAAGCGCCGTATGTCCCGCCGCCGCTCCGCAACTTCTCCGACCAGGAACTCTTCGACAAGCAAACGGAGATTCTCAAACGCATCGCCAGCAAGCATGATTGCGTAGTCATCGGCTGGGCGGGCGTACACATCCTGCCGAAACATGCTGGGATGTTCACAGTCTTCTGTCACGCGCCCCTGAGCCATCGCGTCAAGCGCGTCAGGAACATCTACCGGACTCCGACGGAAGAGGAAGCCCGCACGATAATTTTAGAGTCTGATGAGATGCGCAAGAAATACTTCGCCACGATGATGGGCCACGACTGGACCTGCGCGGAGAATTATCATCTCTCGCTCGATACGAGTCTTCTCTCACTTGAGCAGAGCGCGGAGATGTTGATTGAAATTCTCAAGCGCAGGCAGATTGTCAAATGACGTGAGTATGAGCCACTACCAGACGACCGGCAGATTCCAAAGATTCCTTTATCTTGGACTGTTCGGGTGTCTTCTTTTCTCCATCATCCTGAGAGTGGCTCTCACGCTCAACAGGGAAATTGACATAGACGAGTTCCAGCATCTTCATGCGGCCTGGATGGTCAGCCAGCATTACATCCTCTATAAAGATTTTTGGGAGAATCATACTCCGCTCTTTTATTACGTGCTGGTTCCCCTGTTTCGTTGGTGTGGAGAAGGAGCGGGCCTGGTCCTGATTGCGCGCGGCATGATGTCCTTCACGGCCTTTGGCATTCTCGCCATGACCTACTTCCTGTCGCGGCTGGACCATGACCGGAAGACTTCGTTTCTCGCCGTGCTCGTTCTGAGCTACATGTTTATCTTCGTTGAGAAAAGCATTGAGGTCAGGCCAGACCAACTCGTGGTGATGCTGTGGCTCGGTAGTTTATGGATTTCCATCAAGGCGCTTTCGACAGAGCGGGCATGGAAATTCCTCCTGGCCGGATTTCTGCTAGGGGTCGCCTATCTCTTTTCACCAAAGGCATTGCTTCCGTTTGCTGCTTTGAGTTGCACTTTTCTGGTCCAATGCTATCTACGAAACTCTCAAGGCGCGGTCCTGCGCTTTATCAAGATTCAGGGCGGCTACACGCTGGGTTTTCTGATACCAATCGTAATCTGTCTCGCCCTCTTTTATCACGCGGGGACATTGCGGGAGATGCTGAACTGCACCGTCCTGGATAATTTCACCTACCCGAACATCTACAGGCCGACTTACCTGCTGAAACTTAGAAACATCTGTTTCTTTCTTCTGGCCCTGGCCGGTCTCTTCATCCACTTGCGTCAGATGAGAAAGAGTTCGCCGACCGCGCGCGCAAACCAACTCGCGCTCTTGCTTCCGACTCTTTTTCTGCTGCTCGTCTTTCTGTTCCTGCTGACGGCCCCTTACGCCCAGAGCGCGCTCTTGTTCGTGCCCATGCTGGCGATATACGCCGCCGTAGCCCTCAAGAAATCAATTGACGAATTGCTGATGCCG
>JAXDFO010000004.1:0-10762 GCA_034665545.1 Blastocatellia bacterium | reverse complement strand
CCGTCCGTGGTCAGGAGCAGCGCGCCGCGCTCACCGACCGCCGCGCCCGTGTGCTTGTCAGCGAAGGAGACGGAAAATAGATGAGCCTTCGTGTTGCTCGCCAACGGAGACCAGTTGTTGCCGCCGTCTTTAGTTTTGAGAATGACACCGTGAGTCCCCACGGCCCACCCGCAAGACTTATCATCCGGCGCGAAGGCTACGCTATAAAGATGCTCGCGGCTGCCCGTCAGCCTGATGGTCCATTTCTCGCCGCCGTTGGTCGTCGTCAACACGATGCCCCGCGCGCCGACCGCCAACGCGCGTTTCTCATCCTTGACATACAGCCCGTAAAGCGTCGAAGAGACCGGCGAGTTCTGCGTCTCCCATTCAAAGCCGCCGTCGTTCGTGCGCAAAATCGCGCCGTCGGAGCCGACCGCCCAGCCGTGCATTTTGTCGCTGGCGAAACGTATGGCCGAGATAGCGTTGCCCTGCGGCAGAGGATTCTGCCACAGCCAGCCGCGCGTCTGTGCGCGCGCCGCAGGCAGCGCGAAACCGCCCGCCAGGATGAGCAGGATGCAACCGGCGAGAGTCACGGCGAAGATGCATCGCCTAAGCATAAAGGAAATTATAGAGACGATATGAAGCGAAAGCGAATCAGGAGAGCCGGATTCGATTGAGGGTGAAAGCTTATCAAAGACACTTTGCGTTAGCTTGTAAGTTCGACCGTCCCGACCTGGTCAACAGCATCGCGCAGGACGCCTTCATCAACATGTCCGAGCGCGGCGATGCGGCGCGCGGCGCGATCCGCCGCTTCCTGTACGACGTGGCCCGCGTGGCCTTTGGCCCATTCCCATTTAATGCTGTGCGAAGTCGCGGCCTGGTCCAGCCTGGCCCACCATTCAGGATTAGACTTGCGACGAAAGCGACCGGACATAGTCTCAACCACGTAACGCGAATCGGTCACGACGCGCACGCGACAAGGCTCGCGCAGGGCTTCGAGGCCGAGAGCGGCTGCGGCTATCTCAGCCTGTTGATTAGTAGCCGCGCCGAGGTATCCGCCGACCGCGCGCCAGACGCCGCGATAGCCGAGGAGCGCGACGGCTGCGGCGCGCGTTAATGCCTGCCCGTTGCCCAGGCTCGACCCGTCGCAGACGATGGTCACGTCTTTCATCCTTCGGCCTTCATCTCTTGCTCTTCATCCTTCGCTTCTTCCACCTTCACGCGCTCGTCCCTTTGCCTTTCGACGTGAAGAATGTGGTCCACGGATTCCTCGAAGGTATCATCATGAGAGATGACGAAAAGTTGGTCGAAGTGCTGGACCTGTCCTATCTGTTGGGCCAGACGCTCGCGGCGTTCCGCGTCCATGTTGACGGTCGGCTCGTCGAAGAAGGCTATGCGAATATCCGAAAGCTGTTTGAGCAGGGCGAGTCGCACGCTGAGCGCGGCGGCCATCTGTTCACCGCCTGAGAGGTTCGGGAATGAACGTTCGTGGCCCTCTTCCTCCAACATGATTTCGTACTCGCGCGACCAGCGCAACGCCCGTCCGGCCTCGCCCGTAATCTCTCTGAACAACTGGTTGGCCTCTATCGAAATGTTGTAAAGATAGCTCTCGGTGACGAGCGGCCCGGCCTTCTTGAGCGTGTCTCTGATGAACTCGGTCGCGTCGTTCAACTCTTGCAGATGCTCAAGCGCGCGAAACTCTTCGCGCAACTGCTCGCGCACTTGAGAGAGCCTGGACAGTTCCGCAGCGAGGGAAGTTTCGCGCGTCTCGGCGGCTGCAAGCTGCGCGTGGGTGGCGGCGGCGCGCTCGCGCGCACTCGATAGCGCGGCCTGCTCCGTCACATGTTGCTCGCGGTCATAAGCTGCGGCTGCGCGCTTGTGTTCCTCCTGCGCTTCCTGTGCTTCACGCGCGACGCGCGCGGCCTCTTCCAGAGCCTTCTCCAATTCAGACGCGCGCGCGGGCAGTGTGGCCGCGAGCGTCTCGCTGGACAAGTATTCGCGGTGCGCCGCAACGGTCATGTCTCTACGCGCGCGCGTGGACTCCCACTTCGCGTCGAGTTGGCTGTAGGGTTCCAACTGCGTGTTGAGCGAGGCGGCCTGTGTGTCGAGCGAGCGATGCGCGTCGCGTGCGCCGTTGACTTCAAGGCTCAGTGCGGCTTCGCGCGCCGCTTCCTGGCGAAGAGCACTGGCGCGTCCTCTTGGGTCATTCAATTCGCGCAGGCGTCCTTCCGTTTCGCCAATCTCTTTTTCGAGACCGCCGACGGCGTCCGCAATGGCGGCCACGCTCGCGCGCTCGTCCTTCCTGCGTATGCCCTCCTGCTCTATCTCTTTCAAGCGATGCTGAAGCGGCTTCAATTCAGCGTAGCGCAACGCGGCTTCACGCAGCGCGATGAGTTCCAGGTCAATGCCGGATAACTGGGCCTTTAATTCGTTGAGGTGTTCTCGACCGGCGGGAGGCAGTTGCGCTATCTCACGGTCTAGGCGCGCGAGCGTCCCGTCGCGCTCTGCGAGTAGCTCGCGCTCGTTGATGATTTGCGCGCGCACGCTTTCGAGTTTGGAAACGTGCATCTGCGCTTCTCTGGCCTCGCGCACGGCGAGGCCGAGTGAGGCGCGCTCTTTTTCGAGCACACCGAGTTGCGCTGTGTTGGCGGCGTACTGGTCCTGAAAATAATCTTCGAGCGTCTGGTCCGGGCCGATGTTCAGGCAACGCTCGGAGAGAATCGGGCAGAGACCGTTTTTGACTTCCTTATGGAATTTTTCATCATGAGAGATTTCGGCCCTGAGCTTCGCCAGTTGTTCTGATAACTCCGTTTCGCGGGTTATCAGTTGGCCCGCGTCTGCGGCCTTCGCGGAACGTCTTTCGAGGTCGGCTATCTCCTTGTCGCGCGCGGCGATTTCGCGGCGCAGTCGCAAGGCCTCGCGCTCAACGTCCTTGCGTTGACTGGAGAGATGCTTGAGGCTCGTCGCGGCCTTCTCGGCTTTGCTCAAGGCGGTCTCGACGCCCAGACGTTCGTTCGTCAAAGACTCTACACGTTCGGGCGCGCCGAGACCCTTCTCAGCTTCCCGCATGCGCTCTTTGGTCTGCGAGTGCTGGGCGCGCAACTCTTTGAGTTCGGCATCGAGTTGGGCCAATCTCTCACCCGCGCTGATGGCGCGCGCGCGTAAATCTCTGAGCCGCTCGCGCTCGCGTTCCAACGCTTCCTGGACCAGTATTTCGGGTTCGAGCGCGGCCACGGACGCGCCCGCCTGCACGGCCCTGGCGAGCGCATCCTCAAGACGCCGCACGTCGCTCGCGGCTGACATGAGCAGGCGCGTCACGCGCTCGGCTTCCGCGCGAAGTTGGTCGCGGCGTGCGCGCTCGGCTTCCAGTTCACGAAGCAGGTTGAGCGATTCCAGATGCGCTTGATGGTCTGCTTCGACGGCGCGCTGGCGCGCAAGCGCGGCCTGTGCCGCGTCGCGCAGGACGCGCACATCCTCCGAGCGGCGCATGGCGTGGTCGCGCGCGACTTCGAGGCGGCCCGCGCGCGCCGTCGCTTCGCTCAAGAGAGCCTCGGCGCGTTCCATCGCGGCGATGCTTTTCGCGCGCGTCTCAATCTCTTCGTTTAATCCGTCCAGCGTCGCGGAGAGTTCGCGCGCGTGCGCCGCCGCAGTCTTGTGCTCTTCCTCAAGTTCATCATAACGGGCAAGCTGGCCCTCGGCTCCTTCTATCTTGCCGCGCGCTTCGGCCATGCGCTCGCGTATGAGATGGACCGTGGCGAGCAGGTTCTCCGCGCTGTCGCGGTACTCTTCAACCTTGAGCAGTTTGTCGAAGGCGGCCTTGCGCTGGTTGGCCGGACGCAGAAAGTCAGCCGTGAAGGTTCCCTGCGGGACGCCGATGGCCGTGCTGAAGAGAGCCTTGATGTCAGTGCCCGTCTCTATGCCCAGGAGCTTGCGCAGGATGGCGTTGACATCGGTCTTTTTTTCCGCGAGGCGTATCTTCTCGCGCTGGTCGTAGACGTAATAAGTCGTGCCCGTGTCGCGGTAGACGGTGTAGGGCCGCTCGTCCACGTCGCTCAGGAAGGTCACGCGGACGGAGCCTTTCTTCGCGCCGCGCCGCAGGAAATCATCCTTGCTATATTCGAGCGTGTCGAAGAGCGCCCACGAGATGGCCTCAAGAATCGTCGTCTTGCCCGCCCCGTTCTCGCCCGTGATGGCCGTCAGGCCCGGCTCAAAGTCGAAGACCCTGTGCTCGTACGACTTGATGTTCTCTAATTCAACGCGTGTAACGTGCATCTCTCGCTGATGTTTGAAAGTAGGATTTTAGATTGCGGGTTTGAGTTTGAAAATTCGTCATCCCGACTCGCTCAACTTTAACGAAGTAGCCTAACACGGCTGAAAGGCAAGTAGGAAGTCGGAAGGCGAAAGGATGAATGATGAGAGATGAAAGAAAAGCTATACATCTTTGAATAGCCACACTCTCATCCTTCATCCTTCCATCTTCCGACTTGCTCTCGCTCTTGTTGGAAGCACGAGGGGGCAGTCGAGGTGCGGGTGTTGGGTGACGATGACGGGGATGGCAAAAGTCTCTTCGATGATTTCGCGTGTGAGGACGGTTTGAGGGTTGCCGGAGGCGATGAGCTTGCCATCCTTTAACATCAGTAGGCGGTCGGCGTACTGTGCCGCGAGGTTCAGGTCGTGGAGGATGACGAGCACTCCGACGCCTTCGCGCGCGAAACTGCGCGCGACTTCGAGCGTGCTGTGCTGGTGTGAGAGGTCCAGGTTCGATGTCGGCTCATCGAGCAGCAGGTAACGCGAATCTCCGTTATGCGCTTCCCAGATTTGCGCGAGGACGCGGGCCAGTTGCACGCGTTGTCGCTCGCCGCCGGAGAGGGTCGGATAGAGACGTTCTTCCAGGTGCGTCGCTTCGACGGCTTCGAGCGCGTCCCGTGCTATCTCATAATCGCGCTCGCCTTCCGCGCCCTTGAGATGCGGCGAGCGTCCCATGAGGACGACTTCGAGGACCGTGAAGGGAAAGCTGAGCGTGGAGTCCTGGCCCATCACGGCGCGGACGCGCGCGCGCTGCGTGAGCGGCCATTCGGCGAGCGGCTTCTGGTCCATTAATACTTCGCCGCCCGTCGGCTGCATGTCTCCGCAGAGGACTTTGCGCAGGGTGGACTTGCCCGCTCCGTTCGGCCCGACGACCGCGACCGTCTCGCCCGCGCGCACTTCCAGCGACACACCGTCGAGCAAGAGCTTCGGCCCGATGGCAACCTGAAGGGCGCGCGCCTCTATCAATGTATGACCCTCCACTTGCGGTCGCGCAGGAGCAGCCAGAGAAAAAAGGGCGCGCCCGTAATCGCCGTCAAAACTCCTATGGGGAGTTCGGCGGGAGAGACGATGGTGCGCGCGATGAGGTCCGCGCCCAGCAAGAGGCTCGCGCCTAGTAAAGCAGAGCCCGGAATCAATCGGCGATGGTCCGGCCCTATCATCAATCTCAAGAGGTGCGGGACGACCAGGCCGACGAAGCTTATCAACCCCGTGACGGCCACGCACGCGCCGACAGAGAGCGCGACCATAATGACAGTCTCCCTCTTGACACGTTCGATGTCGAACCCTAAGTGGCCCGCTTCGGCCTCGCCGAGCAAGAGCGCGTTGAGCGCGCGCGAGAGTCGCGGAAACAAGAGTATGGGCAGGATGATGAAGGGGCTGGCGACGAGGACGTTGGCCCAGGACGCGCCGCCCATGCTTCCGAGTTTCCAGAAAGTGAGACTGCGAATCTGCGTGTCGGTGGCGTAGAAGGTGAGAAAGCCTGAGAGCGCCTGGGCCAACGCGTTGATGGCGATGCCAGCCAGGAGCAGCGTCGCCACGATTGTTTGTCCGGCTATCGTCGCCAGGCGATAGACCAGAATAGTCGTGATGAGCGCGCCCGCGAAGGCTGCTAAAGGGAAAGCAAAAAGTTTAAGGAGCGGCGGCAGGCTGAACGCCACGGCGTCGCCGACGACGACGCTGAGAGTCGCGGCCAGGGCCGCGCCGCTTGAGATGCCGATGAGGCTGGGGTCGGCTAAGGGGTTGCGAAAGAGACCCTGCATCGCCGCGCCCGAAATGCCGAGGCCCGCGCCGACCAGAAGCCCTAGCACGACTCGCGGCAAGCGTATGGTGAGCAGCGTCGCCTCCTGCTGCGCGGTGAAGTCCCAGGGCAGATGCAGGCCGATGCGCCCGCCTATAATCGAAAGGCACTGGGCCAGTGAGATTTCAACCGCGCCCTTGTCAACGGAGAGAAAAATAATCAACGCCAGCAACAGCGCTAGACCGAGTAGCGTCATGCTCCCGCGCGTGCGATTGGCCTTCCGCCTGAGGCCCGGAAAGATGCGCGCGGCAGCAGTAGTGGAAGCCATGCTATCTCTTGTCTCCGCCCGCGTCGGCAGCGGAAGTTGTTCCCTTATTCTCCGCGTTGACTTCCGGGTGCAGCTTGAGCGTCAGGTCATAGACCGCGCGCCCGACTCCCGGCCCGAACCCCTGAAAGTACATATCGCTGACCGCGACGATGCGGCGATTCCTGCCCGCAGGCGTCAACGCGACGCCCGGAAATTTCAAGACGCCGTCCACCCCGCCGCTTCTTTCAAAACTCTTCTCCGTCATCAAAATAATATCCGGCGCGGCGTTGACGACGGCCTCATCCGTCATCTCCTTAAAGCCCTCGAAGTCGCTCATAGGATTCTTGCCGCCCGCCACTCTAATCATCTCGTCAATGGTCGTGCCCCGGCCTGACATGGTCGCGTTCGGCATGTTCGGCCCGCGCCCGACGAAGAGCACCTTCGGCGTCGCCAGCGCGCGGTCCATTAACGACTTGACGTGCTTCATATCGTTGTCAATGGAGTTTGACAGTTCTTGCCCCTTCGCTTCAAGCCCGAGCGCGCGCGCGATAGTCTCGATTTTAGCTTTGACGGACTGGACCGTGTAGTTGGCATTCATCGTGAGCGTCGTCACGCCTGAGTTTTTAAGCTGGTCTATGACCTGCGGCGGCCCTGCATCCATCGTGATGATGATGAGCGTCGGCTTGAGCGAGAGGATGCCTTCGGCGTTGAGCGCGGTGCGTGGGCCAACTTTGGGCAGCCCCGCCGCCTGCTGTAAATATTCGCTGCTCGAATTGTCCACCCCGACGAGCCTGGACCCCGCGCCGAGAGCGTAGATGGTCTCCGTGATGGCCGTCCCCACAGAGACGATGCGCGAGCTATCGCTGACCGTCACGAGTTGGCCCGAAGCATCGGCCACACTCACTCCCGCCTTGTTCGACGATGAACTCGGTCGGCAGCCGCATAGCCACAGCGCACAAAAAAGAGAGAGCAGCAACGTAAAGACGAATTTAAACTTCATCTGATTCCTCAAGCGCAAGTATAAGGCAGGGATTATGAATGATGAGAGAGTGACGATTCAAGAAGAATAGCCACACTCTCATCATTCATCCTTACGACCTTTTACGTGCTCTTAATAGCGAAGGCGAACGTGGAACTGAAACTCTCGTCCAGGGTCAACTCCGTTGATGCCCGCGATGCCCTGTCCGAAAGAGGCCGGAACGATGTATGCGCCGGTCGTCGTGTTGATGCCGCTCAGCGTCCCGCTACGGGCGACGATGTTCGGGTGGTTGAAAATGTTGAAGCCTTCGGCGCGCAGTTCCAGACGCACGCGGTCGTTGATGTTGAAGATGCGTTGAAGGAAGATGTTGGTCTCGTAAACGGGCGTGCCGCGTCCGGTGTTGCGGCCCAGGAACGTGCCCGTCGCGTAGTCGAAGGGACGGTCAACGTTCGCGCCGTCGCCGTTCACATCCTGCCCCACAGTAATGTTGTAGGGACGACCAGAAGCCGCGCTCGTGACGCCGCCGAGGGTGAAATGATAGGGCAGGTTATACCAGCCACTGAGGACGAAACGATGACGCTGGTCCAGTAAACTGTTGGCGCGTTCCGCGCTGTTCGGAAGATTCACGTCGAGCGGGTCGCCGCCCGGCGCGTCAGGCTCTACGGTGTTGATGGTGTGAGACAGGGTATAGCTGGCGAGCAGGGAGAAGTCGCTCGTGAGTCGCTTGTTGAGGTTGACTTGCATGCCGTTGTAAATGCTGCTGCCGTTGTTGACGACGACGAGGATGCGGCGGAAGCCGTTGTTGACGGGCCTGATGGGGCGCGTCAAATCGGCGACGGCGGCGGCGCGTGTGCGTCCCGTCGCGGTGTTCGTAGGGATAAAGAGCGACGGCGCGTTGAGGTCTTGCGTGCGGTCTATGCCGATGGTGTGCGCGTAGACGTAGTCAACATCCAGGAACCACTTGCCCGGCAACTCACGCGCGATGCCGACCGTTCCTTGCTGCGTGTAAGGATTGAGCAGCTTGTCCGGATAGCCGCGCAGGAGCGAAGTGTCAATGCCCAACCCTCTGTAAAATTCCGCGCGACCGGGGCGGATGGTCACGTCGCGCGCGGGCAGGACCGCGCCAGCAGGGAAGGCCGGAAGCGGCGCGAGCGAAGTCGGGAAACCTAACTGGCCCGGAGCCGCGCTGAAGGTGAAGACGCCTGTGGGCCCACCGATGTTGAACTGCGCGCCGAGGTTGGCCCGAAGCTCTGAATAGTAGATGCCGTAGCTGCCGCGCAAAATCGTCTTGCCGTCACCACGGAAGTTGTAGGCGAAGCCGACGCGCGGGCTGAAGTTGTTCTTATCGTCAGTGAATGTCTGTCGCTCGTAGCGCAGGCCCAGGTTGAGCGTCAGGTCGCGGCGCGCGCGCCAGTTGTCCTGAGCGAAGGCGGACCAGAGCCACTCGCGCACGTTGTAGCTGGCGTTGCCGAAAGATTGAGTGTAACGCTGCACGTCCGCAATCGTCAGCGCGGATGTCGGAACCAACGGATTGCTCACGTTGGAGCGCGCGGGGTTGAAGGTAAATTGGCCCAGCACGAAGCCGCTGCCGAACTCCTGCCCGTTGCCGCCGGATGATGAGAAGATCGCATCGCCGCCCGTCTTGATGAAGTGCGTGCCGCGCGACAGCGAGAGCGTGTCGGCAAGTTGGTACTGGTGATTTATCAACCTGGTCGAACGCGACTCGCCTTCCGTAGAGAGGCCCGTGCGGATGAACTGCGTGGAGGGAGTGACGGGGTCGAACGCCGTGATGGGCGAAGCCACCTGCAACTGCACGCGCGCCTCGTTGACGAGGCTGCTGCTGATGGTGGCAATCTCGGAAAGTTGGCCCGCGTAGGTCCGGCGATGGAAGACGCGCGCCGCGCTCGGCAAGTTGAGCGCGCCCACAGCATCCGCCGGGTTGGTGTCCGTGAACCTGTCAACATTCAAGCGACCGGTCAGCGTATGATGTTCATTAATGCGATGGTCCAGGCGTCCGAAGAAGAGTCCCTGCTTGTACTGGCCCATGTAGAGTCCGGGCGCGAGGCGCGAGGTGATGACGGCATCGCGCCTTTGGTCGTTATACTCCGCGCCGAGCAGGAAGAAGGTCCGGTTCTCTTTAATTGGACCGGAAACGACGCCGCTCGCCTGGCCCAACCGGTCGGTCGTGCGTTGCAGCGCGAGCGGCGTGCGCGCCTGTATGCCGCCCGGTCGAAACAGTCCTATGAAGTCCGAGTGATAATCGTTCGTGCCGCTCTTGGTCACGATGTTGACGACCGCGCCGGTCGTTCGACCGTACTCGGCGGACGCGCTGTTGGTCAGCACGGTGAACTCTTGTATGGCCGCCAGAGGAATGTTGGTGAACAGAGTCTGGCGACCCCACGCGTCATCGTCCGTGCTGCCGTCTAGAGTGAAGGATGTCTGGCGGCGACCGCCGCCGTTGACGATGAAGAGAAAGTTATTGAGGAAGAGATCACCAGTGCCGCGCGCAGGCCGAACCGCGGAGTTCAACTGCACGAGGTTGGTAATCTTGCGTCCGAAGACGGGCGTGTTGTCAATCTTCTGTAGGTCCAGCCGCGTCCCCAACTGCGCCGAATCCGACTGCACGTTCTCAGTCGTGCCCAACACGGTGACTTCGCTAACGCCTCCCTGCGGCACTAAGGTGACATCGAAGGAAGCCGCCTCGTTGGCGCGCAGTTGGATGTCGCTAATCTCTTTGGTGGAAAAGCCGCCGTTGGTCACGCTCAATTTGTACGCGCCCGTCAAAGGCAGTCCGGCAATCGTATAGTAGCCGCTCTCGTCCGTGCGCGTTTCGCGTTGCAGCCCCGTCAACTGGTTGGTCACGACGACCTGCGCGTTCAAGATGGCCGCCCCGTTCTGGTCCAAGACCCGCCCGCGCATCGTCGCCGTGTCGGTCGTTTGCGCGAAGGAGGCCGGAACGAAACTGAGTAAGGAGAGGAAGAAGACGAGCGCGCATGTGATGCGGCTTATCCTGATTGATGGTCCACTAATTTGAGTCGCTCGACACGCTGAGTTTGGTTGACGCATCTGTTATCGCCGGGCCTTTCTGGTCAATATCTGGACGAGAGTTTTTATTGTCGGGGGAATGTCAAATCCCTGGCGCGGGACGGAAAGACGAAAGAGTAATCGCAAAGGCCAACTACTACCAGCGCTCGTAGTGGAGAGCAAGTAAGAAGTAGGAAGTAGGAAGGATAAAAGGAAAACTATTCAACGGTTGAATAGCCCGTCTCTCATCCTTCCGCCTTCCTACTTGCTTTCGCCGATTGCGTAGACTGCCGTTTGGGGATTGTAGGAGTGCCAGTCGAACCAGTAGTCTTCGAGCACGGAGAGTTTCGGCAGTTGCTTCCCGGTTAATGGTCCACTTATCGCCGTGCCGGAAAAATCCCACTCGCTGCCCGTCTGGGCATCCACG
>JAXDFO010000003.1:0-15399 GCA_034665545.1 Blastocatellia bacterium | reverse complement strand
ATGTCTGTGGCGGTCAGCGTGTGGTCGCGCCAGTGGAGCAGTATTTCGCCCTTCTGACGATTCTTCTCCACCTCCATAATGACGTGAGCGTTGGCGGTCGTTCCATCGAAAATGTAATCGAGTTTCTTGAAATGGTCCTCGACGTGGGCACGCAGGGCCGGGGTCACATCCACGTGACGGCCCGTGTATTCAATCTCCATGTTACTGGCTCTCCCTCCTAGAAAAAAGTGATGAGAGACAAGCGATACGGGATGAGTGTAAAACTTTCGTCTTGCTGCTCATCACTCATCACTCTTCAACTCATCACCTGGCGAACTTGCTTTCGGTCTTAAACTACAACGGGTCTTAAACTACGGCGCGTCGCTCGCGCGAGCCTGGAATCTGCATCTGATCGCGGTACTTGGCGACCGTTCTCCGCGAGAGCTTGATTCCATCCTTCGCCAGAATCTTGACCACCTGATCATCCGTGATAGGGTTGTGCGAATCCTCGTCCTCTATCAGCTTCTTAATCTTGAGCTTGATGATGCGCGTCGAGACCTCTTCGCCCTCTTCGTTCATCATGCCTTCGGTGAAGAAGCGGCGCAATTCGATGACGCCCTGCGGCGTGTGCGCGTACTTGCGATTGACGACGCGCGAGACCGTGGAGAGGTGCATGCCGATGTCTTCCGCGATGTCTTTGAGCATCATCGGCTTGATGAACTGCACGCCCTTGTCCAAGAATTCGCGCTGGCGATGGACGATGGACTCGACCACTTTATAAATCGTCTGCTGGCGATGCTCTATGTTGCGCAGGAGGTCAACGGCGGAGCGCATCTTATCGCGTATGAAATCGCGCGTCTCCTTCGTCGTCCCCTGCTGCGTGAGCATCTGCTTATAGTTCTGGCTGATTTGCAGGCGCGGGCTGCCGTCATCCGCGAAGTAGATGATGTAATCCTCGTCTATCTTTTCGATGTAGATTTCGGGCGTGATGAGCACAGGCTCATCCGAAGAGTAGCGGCGGCCAGGATAAGGGTCAAGCGTGCGTATGACCTGCATCTCCGCGAGCAGGGTCTCCAAATCTATCCCGATCTGTTTGGAGAGGTTCGGCAGCTTGTGCTGCTGCAACTCGGGCAGGTGGTCGCGTATGAGCCTGGTGGCGAGACGATCCGCTTCGCCGCGCGATTCGAGTTGGGCCAACAGGCATTCGCGCACGTCGCGCGCGCCGCACCCGACGGGTTCGAGTTGCATCACGGCGCGGCGAGCCTCTTCGACCGTCTCTTCGCCGCATTGGCCCATCGCGGCAATCTCTTCGTTGGTCGCGTTGAGACGACCATCCGCGTCCAGGTTGCCGATGACGCACTCGGCTGCATCCTTGACCGCGCCCTCAATCGGACTCATGTGCAACTGCCATTCGAGATGCTCTACGAGCGAGGGCGCGCGCGTCAAGAACTGCTCGAAGGTCGGCGCGTCCTCCTTGTACTCGAACTCCTGAGTTTTATAACCGGGGTCCAGATAATCCTGAAACTCACGCCCGAAGTCTATCTCTTCAAAAGCATCGCGCGGCGCATCGTCGCTCAAGTTTTCGTCGGAGACTTCCGAGAGGCCCGCGCCCTCGCCCGCCGCGACTTCACCCTCCGCGCCGATGTAAGCGGCCACGGCATCCGCGTCGCCGTCGCCGTTCGAGGCGGACGCGCCGTTGAGATTGCCCGCGCCCTCGCCCACCACATCGAAGTTACCGGCGGCGTCGCCGCTCGCCAATTGGTCCAGTATTTTCTCCGCCAACTCGTGCGTCTCTTCGGAGGTCTGTATCTCCTCAAGCACGGGGTTTTCCAGAATCTGCTGCTGGATGAGTTCGCTGAGTTCGAGAGATGTCATCTGCAACATCTCTATGCGCTGGCGCAACTGCGGCGTCAGGACGAGACGTTGCGAAAGACTGGTTGTGAGCTTAACGGACATACCTTGCTTGCATTAACAGCTTTCAGAATCTTGTCGGGCTAAAAAATATTTTACGCTTGAACAGCGCAGGAGAGATTATAACCGAAAACATGTTCAGTCGTCAGTAACGCAACAACTAAAAATTGAAAACTGTTTACATGCGAAACTTGTCGCCGAGGTAGAGCCTGCGGACTTCCATGTCCTCCGTCAACTCTCGCGGCGCGCCCGCGCGAAAGATGCGGCCCTCGGCCATGATATAGGCGCGATCCGTCACGCCCAGCGTTTCGCGCACGTTATGGTCTGTAATCAGAATGCCTATCCCACGATTTTTGAGATGCAAAATCATTCGTTGAATCTCATCCACGGCCTTCGGGTCAATGCCCGCGAAAGGCTCGTCCAGCAAGATAAATTGCGGCTCTGTGGCGAGGGCGCGCGCTATCTCTGTGCGTCGTCGCTCGCCGCCCGACAGCGCATCGCCGCGCGTATTACGCACATGCGCGATGCCAAACTCTTCGAGCAATTCCTCCAGCCGCTTGAACCTTTCACGACGACGCAGGCCCATCGTCTCAAGCACGGCCAGTATGTTCTGCGCCGCCGTCATCTTCCGAAAGACGGAAGGCTCCTGCGGCAGATAGCCGAGGCCGAGGCGCGCACGCAAGTACATAGGCAAGCGCGCCACGTTATGGCCCGCGAGGGTAATCGCGCCACGGTCTGGCCGCTCCAACCCTATAATCATGTAAAAGGTCGTCGTCTTGCCCGCGCCGTTCGCGCCGAGCAGGCCCACCACTTCTCCACGCTCAACGTGCAAACTCACGTCATCAACCACGCGCCGCCGCGCGTAAGATTTCTGTAGATGCGAAGCAGCCAGGGCCGACGCAGATGGGCCAACCTGCGCAACCCGCTCGCGCGCAGTTTCCGCGCCCGCCGAGACCTTCGCTGCCCCGGCCCTCTCATCAATCAATAGCTCTTTGCCCAGCGCGCTTCCCATAACTTAATCACTGCTTCTTGACCTTATGGACGGAGCGGACGCGGCCCGCCGATTGTGGGCCTTTGTCGCTGTCCGCAATCACTCTACTATCGCGCAGGTAGACGGTCAAACGGTTGCTCTCGGTGTTGCCCTGCTCGACATCCTGGACGCGCGCGGGGCTGCCCTTGAGGACCACCGTTTCATCCGCCGCGAGGTATTGCGCCCACTCTCCATTGCCCTGCCTGCCCGGTTGCGTGAGGACTACTTCGCGTTGCGCGATGGTCTTTTCGACCTCTCCCCCGTCCTTTTGCAGGTAGACATCCGCGACGCCGCTCCTGATGCGGTCCGTGCCCTGCTTGATGTCCACATTACCATCATAATGAAGCAGTCGGTCCGGGTCCGCATACCACATGCGGTCGCTGGTGGCGAAGACCGGAACGGTTTCGCTCGCGCCGCCCGCCGTCTTGCGCTTCGCTTGATAGAGCGCGCTCTGAACGTGGCCGTCGCCTTCCATGCGTTTGTTGTCGCGGTAGATAGTCAGCTTGTCCGCGCGCACGAAATTATCATCCTGCCAAGCCCGCGCGTTGCCCGTGTAGATGGCGACGCCCGCCGCGTGCCGAAAGTCAGCGCGGTCAGCGACGATGTAGACGGGGCTTTTGACGTTACGAAAGGGCGTTGCGCCGCCCGTCTGTTCCTGGCTGTAATAGGTGGTCGAAGTTTTGCCGCGACTATAAGAGATGTCGTTGCGCGTGTCCGAATCAATCTCCGTGCCCTTAGTGCGCGCGCGCGAATCCCAGACAGTAGGCTCGCCGCCGCGCAGGCGAATCACTTCATCGCTCGCCGTGTAAGAAGCATTCTCAGCGATTCCGTTACGGTCCTGCTCGTTGAACTTGGCGTCGCCCTGCGCGTCCAGCTTTTCAACGTCCTGCGTCTCGCGGGTGAAGAGCGCGTTCATCTTTTGCGCCGTCATCGTGCGTGTCGCGCGCTGGTCCGAAGGCTGCACAGGCTCTATCAAGACCTTCGTGCCGCCCGTCGCAATAAAGTTGCGCGCGAGATTTCCCGTCTCGTAGAAATCGCAATTGAAGTTGGGCGCGGTCAGCGTCTTGCGATCCGCCGTGGCGTTTTTTTGCACGGGGTCCACGAAGAGTTCGGCGTTGCCCGTGGCCTCTGCGCGTTCGATGTCCTTTCCGTTGTTGTGCCAGAAGAGATGAACGGCATCTGCGGTCAGACGCTTGCTGGCGGCGCGCGGGTCATTAGCCTGCGACTTGGGAGCGGAGAGAGTCACGACCGCGCGCCCGTCGGTCGCGTGCATCTCCTTGAGCAAGCTCTGCTCGCCCTGGACCACGAACCTGGTCTCAAGCTTATTTGGTCCAGTCAACGTCATGTCGGAATCGGCATCCAGGCTGCGCGCCGTGACGTTATTGTTGGCTATCGCGTGGTCCAATTTCTGATTCACGTCGAAGAGGAAATCCATGTCCGCCGCACGGACCTCCGCGCCCCGGCCCTCCTCCATCGAGCGCAGGTAGGAATTGCCGCGCGCCGTGACCAGCTTCACGCGCTTCTGATCGTTCAAATAGCATTCGAGGGTTTCGCCGCTCATGATGTCGCGGCCCTGCTCTGCGGTCGCGCCGCCCGCGAAGGTCATCGTCAGGCTGGCCTGCTCGAAGACGGCGCGCGCCGACCGAATCGTGACGGGTTGCGCGCGAGTCCCGGAGGCTTTAGCCGGTCCATTATCTTTTGCCGGTCCAGTATTTTTAGCCTCCGGCGCGACCGTGATTTCCACCTCATTACGCAGTTCGAGCCGTTTATTCTTCGCGTCAAGAAACGCGCCGACCGCGTGCCCCGAAACATTTTCGCGCTCGAAGGAGACTGGAGAAGCGGTCTCGCCTGTTTCCGTTTTATGATTATAAAGAAGCGCGGCGGTGTTGACATGCAGGTCGTTGCGCGTCTGAATTTTGACATCGCCGTTGAAGGAAATCTCGCCCTTCTCGGCATCGTAGATAGAATGGTTGGCGTCAATCTGGTCGGGCTTTTCGCCGCTCGCGGGATGGCTTTCGAGATGGACCATTTCGAGTTCATGATGGCCGTCGGCGTAAGTAATATCCTTCGCGGCCCGGACCAGTAATTTAACGCGGTCCCCGTCCATCTCAACTCGCTGGTAGCCCTCTATCACGCTCAGCACTTGCGTCGAAAGCTCAGGCTTATCGCCCTTCATGCGAAACGGCTGGTTATTGCGCAGGCGATAATAAGAGATGCCGACGAAGATGAGCCCCGCCACGAGCACACCCAACGCCAGCACGCGCCCCACCAAAGGCAGCCGCGCGCGCAAGCCAATCGCTATCGCTCTTCGACGTGTAATCTCTTGCATCTAAAATCAGGAGACCGTTCTCAAGTCCTTCACGTTCAACTGCAAGCGCGTGACGCCCTGCCATGTGTTGGGTTCAAGGCTGTAAGCCAGTTCGATGCCGTCATTGGGCCGGGGCGTTCGCTCGGCCTCTTCGACGCCGTCCCACCAGACGGCTTCAAGCGAAGGCCCATCCTGGCCCATTAATCTCAATTTGTAATGACGTTCTTTCATGATGCGAGGCTCGCCCATCACGCGCAAGTTTCGCGTCATAAAGACCGGGCGCGGGTTGCCCGCCCCGTATGGCTCAAGGGCGCGCAACTCTTCGGCCAGCTTGAGCGTTAAAGCCTCAGACGGTAACTCGGCATCAATGTGGAGTAGCGGCACGAGGTCTTCATCGCTGAGACTGCTCGCGGCGTGCTCGTTGAGACGGCGGCGCAATTCCGAGATGTGTTCGCGCCTGATGGCAAGCCCGGCGGCGTGCGAGTGGCCGCCGAATCGCTCGAACAAATCGGCGCACTCCGTCAGACCGTTGAGCAGATGATAAGCCTCTATGCTGCGCGCGGAGCCGTGTCCCATCTCAGCATCAAGAGAGATGACGACGCACGGGCGATTAATCCTCTCCGCGATTTTGGAAGCGGCGATGCCTATCACGCCCCTGTGCCAGCCGTCGCCCGCGATGACCGCGACGTGATGGCCCGCGCTTGAGTCCTTCGTTGATTCCAACTCCGCGAAGGCGAGTTTGACTATCTCGCGTTGGACCGCCTGGCGTTCGCGGTTACGCTCTTCCAGATTTTGGGCCAACGAGCGCGCGACGCTCGCTTCGGTCGTTTCAAAGAGTTCGACGACCGTGCGCGCGGCATCCATGCGACCCGCCGCGTTGATTCTCGGTCCAAGACGAAAGCCCAGGTCGGTCGAAGTCATGCTGCGCCCGTCGCCGCAACCCGCGACCTCCATCAACGCGCGCAAGCCCGGATTCGTGGCCTTCGGCAAGTCCGCCAGGCCGAGCGCGACGATGGTCCTATTCTCGCCCACCAGAGGCGCGACATCCGCCACGGTCCCGATAGCGACCATCTTCAAGAAGCCGCCGATGAGAGCTTCGCGCCCGCGCTCGCGCAAGAGTGCGTGCGCCAGCTTAAAGGCAACGCCGACTCCGGCCAGATTCTTATCCGGGTAATCGCACCCTCTCTGATTCGGATTGAGGACGGCGTAAGCAGGCGGCGCGCCCTCGTCTTCGTCCGGCAGGTGATGGTCCGTCACGATGACATCGAGGCCGTTATTCCTGGCCCAATAAAGCGGTTCGTGCGCGCGTATTCCGCAGTCAACGCTGACGACCAACTTGAAGCCGTCGGCCACGGCCTTTTCAAGAGCGGGCTGCTGAACGCCATAACCTTCCGTGAAACGATGCGGCACATGATAGCCCGTGCGCGCTCCCAGCAGTTGCAGAGCCTTGCGCAGAACAACGGTCCCCGTCGTCCCGTCAACGTCATAATCGCCGTAGACCAGAATCGGCTCGCCCGCATCAATCGCGCGCAGGATACGCCCCACGGCATCCGACATGCCCAGCATCAAAGAAGGGTCATGCAACTGGTCGTGTGACGGGCGCAGGAACTTTCGCGCAGACTCCTCATCCGCACAACCACGCGCCAGCAGCAACGCCGCGACCACCTTCGACACGCCGACCGACGCGCCGAGCGTCAACGCCCCACACTCATCCGGCTCCCGCACGATCCAACGTTTATTGTTCAATTCACTCCGCGAACCAGCCGTTAGCGTCAAGTAGTTTGACGCCGACGCATTGCTGGCCGCCAGCCGTTTCTTCGGTCCAGACGCCGTTGACTTCCGCCTCCAGCGTGCGCCCGAAGGGCGGCGTCAGGCGGACGACCGCGCCGACGGCGAGGGTCACATCGGTGACGATGGTTGCGCCGCCGCGACTAATCCTGATGGCCTTAGCTTGAACTTGGAAGGGTTCGCCGCTCGGAGTGCGGCCCTCTAACTCAACGGCAAAATCAACTGGGACACGCGGGCTGCGCGGGCGTTGAGATGGCCCATGATCCTCGCGTTTTGTTTCATCATTCATGCAACTTACTCTGCCCTTTCAAACTTTCTCAGACTACTCTCGCGTCGTCTGTGAGGAAGGGCCAGTTAAGTTTACAGAATCCCGCTCAATATTGTTAGTCCCGACGCCGCGCGCCAACGCATCGCCCTTCATGAGGGAGGCGTGCTGCACGGCGGGCGCAACTTGCGTCGCGTGCTGCGGCTCGTCCAGAGGACTAATCCTGCCGAGCGATAAAAGGACCAGCAATGCGATGCCCACAATCAACCTGTAGCCGATGAAGATGCCCGTCGTGTGCGTGCGCAGGAAACGCAGCAGGAACCAGATGGAGAGATAGCCGACGATGCCTGAGATGAGGGTCGCCAGCGCGAGCGGCAAGAGGCTTCCGTGCGGCAGATTCTTGAGCGCGTCCTTGAGTTCCAGAAGGCCGCTCGCAGCGATGGCGGGCATCGAGAGCAGGAACGAGAAGCGCGCGGCGGTCTCGCGTTTCTCTCCGGCGAAGAGTCCGCCCATGATGGTCGAACCGGAACGGCTCGAACCGGGAATCAACGCCAGCACCTGCGCGAAGCCGACCGCGAGCGCGTCGCCGATACCGAGTTGCTCCATCCCGCGCTCGCGCCTGCCCACTAGCTCTGCTACGCCGAGCAGGAGCGCGACCACGACCATCATCGTCGCAATGACCCACAGGTTTTTAGTGAACGTTCCTTCAATCTGTTTTTTGAAGAGCAACCCGACGACGCCCACCGGAATAGACCCGATGATGACCAGCCAGCCGAGCCACGCTTCCTGCGACAGACGCGACGGACGCCAGCCCTCAATCGTCGTGCGCGGCGCGGCTCCGCCACCATCGGCCCCGCGCCCGCGCAAGAGGGCCAGGTGGTCGCCTATGAAAGCCAGCGAGATGTTCCAGATGTCGCCCGCGAAATAGATGAGCACGGCGACGAGCGTGCCCAGTTGAATGACGGCGATAACAGCCGTCTTATTCTCCGCGCTCAGGCCCAGGCCCATCGCGCGGCTCGCAAAAATCAGGTGCGCCGTCGAACTGATGGGAATGAATTCCGTGAGACCCTGCACGATACCGAGGATGATGGCTTGAAGGATGGACATAGGTTGGATTCTGAAGTTTGGATTTTAGACTTTGGCTTTCCGATTGGAAACAAGAGACCGCGAGTCGCCTTCATTCACGAAAAGAATTTTTGGCGACGATGCGGTCATACACAGAGTTCGGCATGAGCATGCCGATGCGGCAGATGGTGGCAAGTTGCCAGGGAAAAGCGTAAGACTTCTTGCGCGCTTCGATGGCCCAAATAATCTTTTGCGTCGCGTCGTCGAGTTCCATGAGAAAGGGCCGTTTAGCTTTTCTGTCAGAAGTTGACGCCGTATTGATAAAGCCCGGATGAATAATCGTCACGTCAACGCCCGTGCCGAGCAGGTCCACCCGCACGCTTTCAAAAAAAGTTGAGAGGGCCGCTTTGCTCGCGCAGTACGCGCCCGATTTAGCCAGCCCACGATAAGCGGCGAGGCTCGATATGGCAACCAGTTGCCCGCTTCCCTGGGCCAACATTTCATTGACCACCGCCACCACGCTGTTGACCGCTCCGACGACGTTGACGTTCATCACATCGGCCACCTCGGCGGGCTTCAACTCCTTGGTCGGAGTCGTCACGATAAGGCCCGCGTTGGCGACCATCACATCAATGCGACCGAACCGGGAGCGCAACTCATCTGCGGCCCCACGCACGGCCAACGCGTCCCTCACGTCACAGGGCAACGCCAGAGCAAGACCGCCAGCAGCCTTCACTTCCGCCTCAAGCTCTCGCAAACTCTCGGCGCGTCTCGCCAGCAATCCCACAATCGCCCCGCGCCGTCCCAACTCAACTGCGAGCGAACGCCCGATGCCGCTCGATGCGCCCGTGATGAAGACTACTTTATTGGACCAATCAACTTTTGAATCCTGACTCAAGACTCCATGCTCCAGACCGTCTTAGCAGAGTTCGGCGACGTGTTCGCCCAGGACGCGCAGGGCCTGGCCCAGGTCATCCTGTTTTATCAAGAGATGGTCTCGGGAGAAGGCCGAGAGCGCGCCGACGCTGATGCCTGCGCCGGACAGGATAGCGGTTACGCGCGCCATGTAGCCGACCACGTTCCAGTCGAGTTCAAGGTCGAGCGTGACCAGTCGAAAGTTGCCTTCGACACGCGCATCCCGCGCCGCGTGCCGCATCGCACGCCAGTCAATTTCATCAAGCATGAGCGTCACTTCATGCTCGTCGCGCAGGACCATAAACGGCGCATCGCCGCGCGGGCTCAACTCCGGATTCTCCAACAGTCGCAGCCAGTCTTCGTGACGCATGCCGACGAGAAAATAGAGGGCGGGCGAGACACGCACTCTCGTCCGGCTTAACAGTTCTGCTATCTCTCCGGCGTCACTCAAATTTGGACCACGACGGGCGCGATGACGGGCCGCGCGCCGGTCTGTTTCTGGATGAAGCGTTTGAGCTCGACGCGGACGTGCTCTTTGAGCAGGCTCGCATCCTCGCGTGCGATGCGCGGGCCGCTCTCGACCGCCTGCGTGACGATGCGTTGGGCTTCGCGCATGAGGCCGTTGGAGCCGTCCATGCCGATGACGCCGCGCGCGACTATCTCCGGCGGGGCTTCGAGCGCGCCCGTCTCCGAGTTGACGGTCATGACCAGCGTGACGACGCCGTCGTTGGCAAGCTGGCGGCGTTCGCGCACGGTCTCGCGCGCGATCTCTTCAAAGCCGGATTCGTCTATGAACGTGCGACCGATGTCGTGCTTATTGACGACGGAAGCGCGTTCGCCGTCTAGTTCTAACACGTCGCCGTTTTCGATGAGGATGATGTTCTCCTCATCATAGTTGAGGTGATTCTTGATGAACTCTTTATGACGAAAGAGCATGCGATACTCGCCGTGAATCGGGACGACGAACTTGGGCCTCACGGCCTCCGTCATAATCTTGATGTCTTCCTGCGATGCATGGCCGCTGACGTGGACCAGCCGCCGTTTCTCTTCGATGATGTTCGCGCCGCGTTTATAAATCGCGCCGATCATGCGAGAGATAGTGCGTTCGTTGCCGGGGATGATGCGAGCGGAGAGGACGACCGTGTCGCCCTCTTCAATCGTCAGTCCCTTGTAGACCTGCGTCGCCATTTGAGAAAGCGCGGCGCGCGGCTCGCCCTGTGAACCTGTGACGAGAAAAACTATCTCGTTGTCGTCCAGATGCTTCGTCTCGCCCACGGAGACGAGCAGGCCGTCCGGGATGTCCAGATAGCCGAGCCTGTCCGCGATGTCAACGTTCTTCTGCATAGAGCGACCGAGCACGCAGACCTTACGGTCGAACTGCTGCGCGACATCCAGCACGATTTGCAGGCGATGAATCGAAGAGGCGAAGGCGGCGACGATGATGCGTCCTCCGGCTTCCGCGAAAATTTCCTCGAAGGCGGGAATCACGGCGCGTTCGGATGGAGTGCGGCCCGGCACCGTCGCGTTGGTCGAATCCGAGAGCAGGGCGAGCACGCCCTCCTGCCCGTAACGACGGAAGGTGCGCAGGTCAATCGGCTCTCCGATGACGGGCGTCTCGTCAACCTTGTAATCGCCGGTGTGAATGATGGTCCCGACAGGCGTTTTGATAGCCAGCGAGAAACAATCAACGAGCGAATGCGAGACGCGTATGAACTCTATGCTGAACGGGCCGAGTTCAACCACCTGTCGCGGTTCGACGCGATGAATCAACACGTCGTCCAGGAGGTCGTGTTCTTCCAGTTTGCTCTCCGCGAGGCCGACCGTGAAATGCGAAGCGTAAACCGGAAGGTTAAATTTTTTCAGGATATAAGGAAGCGCGCCGAGATGGTCTTCGTGCCCGTGCGTCAGGATGATGGCGGTCAGATTTTCCCTGTACGGTTCGAGAAAGTCGAAATCCGGAACGGACACGTCCACGCCGTAAGCGGACTCTTCGGGAAATCCCATGCCAGCATCGAGGATAATCATATCCTCGCCATAACGCACAGCCATACAATTCATTCCGAACTCGCCGACGCCGCCGAGCGGAATGATCTCTAAAACATTACCCACTTTATTCTTTACTCTACTCTCCTTGAAAACCCTGCGCGTGAACTATCGAAGCATCACGCCGGGCGAAATTAGCCGAATAGTATAACACAACGCCGACGCCCTTTCCCCTTTCACCAGACGAGAGAGAGCCGGGACGTCAGTCTGATGGTCGCTCCGAATTTAAGGATGAGGCGTTGGACGATGATGCCGAGAGGGCGTTTGAGAGGTTGGCCCATTCTTCCAGCGTGAACGTTTCGGCGCGACGCTGTGCCTCTAGCCCGGCGTCTGCTAGCAATTGGGCCGCGCCTCCCGCCGTCTCTATGCGCGCTCGGAGTTGGTCCGGCGCGTGGCGCAGGTTATTGAAGATGGTCTTGCGTCTCTGCGCGAACCCCGCGCTCACCAGTCTCCATAGCAACCGCTCGTCCGCGACTTCAAAGGGCAGACTATCTCGCATGCGCAGACGCAAGACCGTGCTCCACACTTTCGGCACGGGGCGAAACGCGACGGACGCGACATCGAAAAGCGTCTCCGTTTCGCAATAAGCCTGGACCAGTACGGAGAGAAAGCCGCGCTCGCTTGATGAAGGCGGAGCGGTGATGCGCTCGACCACCTCGCGCTGTAGCATGAGGACCATTTCCGTGAGACAAACGCGCTGCTCTATGAGCCTTTGGAGAATCGCCGTAGAGATATAATAAGGCAGGTTGGCGATGACGCGCGCCTGCGTCGCGGGCGCAATCATCTCGCACAAATCAACCGCCAGCGCGTCAGCCTCAATCACCTTGAGATGCTCATGGCCGCCAAATTTGTCCCGCAACAGAGGAACTAATTCGCGGTCAAACTCGACGGCGAAAACGCGCCCCGCCTTCTCAACCAGCCGCGAAGTCAAAGCCCCCTGCCCCGGCCCGATTTCAATCACGGTCTCATCGCGCCGCGCGTCAAATGCCCCCACGATGCGGTCAATGACCCGCCCGTCAACCAGAAAATTCTGCCCGAGACTTTTCTTCGCATGCATAAGAAATGCGAGTATGAAGCAGGAAGGCTTTGAGATGAAAGTTGAGAGAGCGGCTATTCAACGGTTGAATAGCTTTTCTTTCATCCTTCATCCAGAACGCCTTACTACTTGCCTTTCATGTATCCGGTGATTTCCAGGTCGGGGCCGTGCTGCTTGAGTTCTATGTCTTGCAGCGTGTGGGCGTCTGCGATTTTGTGCGCGCCCTCTCCGGCGATGGAGGCTGGCGCGCCCGCGCCGCCGATAATCATGGGGGCGATAAAAAAGCTCGCCTTGTTAATCAGCCCCGCGTCCAGGAATGCGCCCGCGACTTTCGCTCCGCCTTCAACGAGAAGGCTCTGAATCGAACGCCCGCCGAGGTCCAATAATAGAGCCTCAAGGTCGCGCCCGCCGTCGCCATGCGCCGCTAGCGCTACGCCCGTAGAGGCGAGCGCGGCGATGGCGTTTGCGGGCGCGTGTTCGGAGGAATAGTAAACGAGGACTCTGGATTGATGCGCGGTGCGCGCAAGCTGCGAGTCGGGCGAGAGGCTCAATTTCTGGTCCAGGACGATGCGCGTCAACGGGCGATGTCGTTTCAATCCTGAACGATCCGTGAGCAGTGGGTCGTCCGCAAGGGCAGTGCCGGAGCCGACGAGGATGGCGTCGTATTCATGACGCAGTTGATGGACGCGCGAGCGCGCGGCCTCTCCCGTAATCCAGCGCGAATCGCCGGTTCGCGTGGCGATGCGCCCGTCGAGCGAAGTCGCCAACTTCAGGTGAACGAACGGACGCCCGGTTCGCATGAAGTGTATGTACTTCTCGTTGAGCCGCACGGCTTCGCTCTCCATCAGGCCCACGTCCACAGTCACCTCAGCAGAGCGCAAGTGTGCGAAGCCTTTGCCTGAGACTTTCGGGTTGGGGTCTTCGATGGAAGCGACGACGCGTTTGATTCCGGCCTTGATGAGAGCATCCGTGCAGGGCGGCGTGCGCCCGTAGTGCGCGTGCGGTTCGAGCGAGACGTAGGCGGTCGCGCCGCGCGCCAGTGGGCCAGCCTCTTCGAGCGCAAGCGTCTCCGCGTGCTTCAAGCCCTCGTACAAATAGAAGCCTTCGCCGATTGTCTCGCCGCGCTCGGTCGCTATCACGCAACCGACGAGCGGGCTCGGACTGACCTGGCCCACACCGCGCGCGGCCAGTTCCAGAGCGCGCCGCATCATTCTACGGTCCATCTCGCTCCATGCGACCGCCGCTTCAGTAATGGTAATCTCCCGCATCAAAATTGGACCAGTTATTCAAAGAGGCTGTTGACGTAAACCTCCGGGTCGAAGACGACCAGGTCGTCAACTTTTTCACCGATGCCCGCGTAGCGTATCGGGAGGTTGAGTTCTTTGGCGATGGCGATGGCGATGCCGCCTTTGGCAGTGCCGTCGAGTTTGGTCAGGACGATGCCTGTGACGCCCGCAACTTTAAGAAATTGCCGGGCCTGCTCTAAGCCGTTCTGCCCGGTCACGGCGTCCACGACGAGCAGCGTTTCGTGGGGCGCGCCTTCGACTTCACGACCGGCGACGCGTTTCATCTTTTCCAGTTCGGCCATCAGGTTAGACTTGTTGTGAAGGCGTCCGGCAGTATCCACGATGAGCACGTCTGAGGCGCGCGCTTTGGCCGCCTTGAGAGAATCGAAGAGGACCGCCGCCGGATCCGTGCCCTCCTTCTGTTGAATGAGAGGCACGCCCGTGCGCTCGGCCCAGATGGCTAACTGGTCAGAGGCGGCGGCGCGGAAAGTGTCAGCCGCGCAGATTAAAACGTCGTTGCCTTCGGCCTTGATGCGTTGGGCCAACTTGCCGATGGTCGTCGTCTTGCCGACGCCGTTAACGCCGACGATCATCATCACGTAAGGCGAGATGCCTTCGGGCACGCTCGCCTCAGAAGCGACGCCTTCGCGTTCGGAAGCCTGAAGGATGGTCAGGAGTTCGGACTTGATGGAATGCTTGAGAGCGGCGATGTCGTTAATCTGTTGACGAGCGATGCCGCGTCGCACCGTTTCCAGAATGTGGAGCGTCGTCGGCACGCCGATGTCCGCGCTGATGAGCGCTTCCTCAAGTTCGTCAAGGAGCGAGGCGTCAATCTGCTTGCGTCCCTGAAAGACAGTGTCAATCTTTTCGGAGAGCGATTCGCGCGTCGCTTCGACGGCGCGGCGAAAGCGGTTGGCGAAAGCCTGTTCGAGCGCGGCCTCCTCGGCCTGCAATTCCTCCATCGAACGATTGAGGCCGAGCACTGACGTGTTGAAGGGCGAGCGCGACGGCACAACGGGCTTCGGCGGCGCGGGCCTGGCGGGTTCGGGCGGTTGGGCCAACGCGGCGCGCGTGCTCCTTTGCGCGGGAGCCTGGACGGGGCGCGGGCTTTCCGTGATGGTGTGCGTTTCGCTGGCAGGCGTCGGCGTCGGTCCCTGCCCGGTGGCGGCGGGTTCGAGCGCGGGCGGCGTCGAGACCTGCTGCGCGGGTTGCGCCTCTGCTGTCGCGGGCGCGGCTGGCGGCTCAAGAGTTTTCGCGCTCTGCGGTTGCGACGGCGCGGCAGGCTCGTTGAGTCCGAGCGTGATATAGCGTTCTTTGTTCTTGCGTTTCCAAAAAGCCATGAATCGGTTGATTACCCTCTTGCGAATCAGAATCGGACCATAAGCGAAAGATTATAAACGCAACGGGCGCGTCCCGACAAAAGCGACGCGACGCGCGTGGATAATCCCGGACGGAATTTGAAGCGTAGGCTGAGAGTTGAATGAGAGAAAAGCTATCTGAAGATGCTTGCGATGGGCCAGAGGTTCAAGCGGCTCGCTTGTCTTCGCGTATGATGAGGTTGACCTCTTCGCCGAGGTTGCGGATGGCGACGGCGAGTTGCTCGTTGGGCAGTTCGCGCGAACGCACGTCCGCGCGTAGATGACCGGCATGCGAGGCAACCTGTTGAGACAGTTGCGAAGTCTGCTGGCCTGAGAGATGGTCTTTGAGGACGAGCATCAGTTCGCCCGTGGTCGTCGCAATCTCGTCTAACAGTTCGACTGGCATGGACTGCGG
>JAXDFO010000002.1:0-10756 GCA_034665545.1 Blastocatellia bacterium | reverse complement strand
GGCTTTCTTTACTTCAAGGCTGGCAACTTCAAAAGGGCACACGCACATCTTGAGCGCGCTCGCCGCATTGTCATCAGCCTTAAAGATAAAGCAACCTGGGCGCAATATGATGATACTCGCGCCCGCGTCTTTCTGGCAGAAGGCCGTCACGCCGAAGCTGAGAAGGCAGCAAGGTGGGCCGTCTGTACCTTTGAACAATGCGGTAGACAATCTCTCTTAGCAGAAGCCTTGATAACGCACGGAATCGCCCTTGCACGTCTAACCTATTACGGACAATCTCTTCTGGCGTTTCAACGTGCTATCGCTATATCTCAGCAAATAGGAGCGGTTAAGCGCGCGGTGGAAGCTGCGCTGATGATGGTTAGAGAGTTGGGCGAGCATCTTGCCTCAGATGAGGGGCAAGCTAGTGTTCTAGGTAATGCGCTTAGCAAAGGTCGTTTGCGCTATGAGCATAATCTGATTAAGCAAGCCCTCATCAAAGCAGACGGCAGTATCACAGATGCCGCGCGCTTTCTTGGTATCACTCATCAAAGCCTAAGCTACATGCTAGAGAATCGCCATAAAGACCTACTTAAACTCAGGACTCCAAAAAAGCAGCGAGCTAAACGAAAATAGAGGCTCAATCCAGCAACACACTATCGCCCCACTTACTAGTGCGTAGCATTATTTAGCAGACCATTGGCAGACCAAACACTTACGGGCAGCTTGTTCGCTGCCCGTAAGTGTTTGAATCTAATGGAGGCGGCGATCGGAATCGAACCGATGAATAAAGGTTTTGCAGACCTCTGCCTTACCACTTGGCTACGCCGCCGAGAGCAGGGATGAAGTGGGAAGGCGGAAGGATGAAGTAAGGACGATTTTCATCCTTCATCCTTCCGCCTGGCTGCTTGAACTTGTGGAGCGGGAGACGAGATTTGAACTCGCGACTTCGACCTTGGCAAGGTCGCACTCTACCACTGAGTTACTCCCGCCCAGCGAAGTTGTTATTTTACCGATTCGGCGCGCCTTGTCAAGCGCGGCCCCGTCGTGGCTGATGTGAGATTTGGGCCTTTAAAAATCGTGCGGCGGGTCGGACCAACGACGCTTGCGAAACTTTTGGTCGGTCCAGAAATTGCGCAGCAGTTCGAGGCGCGGGGCGGCTTGAGGGTCAAGTTCGTGGGGCAGGATGATGCTTAAGACATCGTAGCGGTGGGGCTGGTTGATGAGGCCGAAGAGGCATCTGTAGGCGCGTGCGGCGCGGGCGACCTGGCGTTGTTTGCGCAGGTCTACATTGGCTTCGGGCGGGGCGTACCAGTCGGAGGCCCGCGTCTTGACTTCGATGAAGCAGAGGGTGCGGCCTTCGTAGGCGACGAGGTCTAGCTCCGCGTTGATGAGCGCGCCGCGAAGGTTGCGACCGACGGGCAGTGTGAAGTTCGCGGCGATTAGTTCGTAGCCGTGGCGTTCCAGATAGAGGGCGGCCAATTCTTCGCCGCGCTGGCCGAGGGCCAGGTGCGGGGCGGGCTCTATGTTTACATGGGCCATCGCATGGTCTCTGTTTCTAGTGACGGCGCGGATAGCTTATCTCTTGAGGCGGCGCGGGGCAATCTTTCGTTCGACGTGCGGCTTATCCTTGCGGGCCGTTCGAGTTGCGGTTAAACTTCACAGACGCCATGAGACAATTTGTTGAGCGACTCACCCGTCTCGCTGCGTGATGTAAAATTTGGGTCAGGGGTTTGTGTGATATGCCGGGCAGAGAAGAAGAAGAGTTAGATTCATCGCAGAGTGTGGAGACGTTCGAGGCGGAGACTGCGAGCCAGAGGGTAGAGCCTGTGGCGGTGCGCCAGGCTTTGCCGCTCATAGCCATCGTGGGTCGCCCGAACGTGGGCAAGTCTACGCTCTTCAATCGTCTGACGGGGTCCAGGCGGGCCATCGTCGGAGACGAGCCGGGCATCACTCGTGACCGTATTTACGGCGAGGCTGATTGGAACGGAAGACGTTTCTCGATTGTGGATACGGGCGGCATCGTGCCGGATGATGACGCAGTCATCCCTTCAAATATTTTGAAGCAGGCGGAGTTTGCCATCGAAGAGGCGCAGGCTCTCGTGTGGGTCGTGGACGCGCGCAAGGGGGCGACGCCGCTCGATGAAGAGTTGGCGGGATTGTTACGCGGGACGGGCAAGCCCGTGCTGGTCGCGGCGAATAAAGCGGATACTGTGCGGCTGGATGCTGACGCGGGCGAGTTCTATCGTTTCGGATTTGCTGAAGTCGTTCCGGTCTCGGCTGAGCAGGGCGACGGGGTCGGCGAATTGCTGGATGAATTGGTCGAATATCTTGGTCCAGTAAATTCGACGACCGCAGAAGAGGATGAGAGAGCGCGCAGGCGCGAAATCCGGCTGGCGATTGTGGGACGCCCGAACGTGGGCAAGTCTTCTTTGCTGAATCGCCTGCTGGGAGAGGAGCGCGTCATAGTCTCGCCCGTGGCGGGCACGACGCGCGATGCGGTTGATACCGAACTCGAAGTTGAAGGCCATGCTTTGCGCATCATTGACACGGCGGGCATCAGGCGCAAGGGCAAGACAGATGAGATGGCAGAGAAGCTCTCCGTCGTGATGGCGCGGCGCAGCATGGACCGCGCGGATGTCGCTATCCTGGTTGTTGATGCTGTGGACGGCGTGGCCGCGCTCGATGCGACCATCGCGGGTTACGCGCAGGAGGCTGGCTGTTCGATTATCATCGCCGTCAACAAGTGGGACGCGCTGCCGAATAAAGAGACCGGCACTCCGGCGGCATTCGAGCGAGCCTTGCGCGATAAGATGAAGTATCTGAGCTATGCTCCCGTCATCACCATCTCTGCCCTGACGGGTCAGCGCGTGGAGAGAATTCTGCCTCTCGCCCTGCGCGCCAACGAGGCCCGCAATCGCCGCATCCCGACTTCGCAACTCAACGCTTTCTTCGAGCAGCACGTCTCGCAGCCGCGCGGCGGCGGCGCGCCCGCGCCCGTCAAGGGCGGAGCCTCATTCCTGCACATACAATATATGACGCAAGTGGGCGTGCGCCCTCCGACCTTCGTGCTCTTCACGGCGGGCGGCAAGCAAGGCTTGCATTTCTCCTACGAACGTTATTTGCAGAATCGCCTGCGTGAAGAGTTCGACTTTTTCGCCACGCCCTTGCGTCTCAAAGAGCGTCACCGGAAAAGTAAAGCTAAAGGTAGGCATTGAGCAGTTGATAGTGTTCAGAAAAGAGAGCTTGCTTTTCTGACTACTATCAACTGCTCACCATCAACTGCCCGCTCGTTGATATGACTGATCCCGACAAGAGAAAAGAGACGGAGAAAGAACCGGAAGGGGTGACGAGCGCGGAGATGAGCGCGCTCTTCGATTACCTGCGCGAGGCGACGGACCAGCTAGAGGTCGTCAACCGGATAGTTGCCGCCGTCAATTCCAGCCACACGATTGAAGAGGTCTTTGAACTGGCGAGCGAGCAGATGCGTTCGTTGATTCCTTTCGACCGCGCCTCCGTCGCGCTCTGCGAGGATGACGGTGAACACCTGCGCGTCTTCGCTCTGTCGGGCGAGCACGCGGGCAGTTTGACGGTCGGCGCGGTGGCGGCGATGAGCGGGTCCGTGACGGAACTCGCCATCAAGCGGCGAGAGATGATCGTCATTCCAGAGTTGAGCCGCGAGAAGCGTTTCAATACGTACGCTGACCTGCGCCAGGAAGATTTTCGTTCGGCGGTCTGCTGCCCGCTCTTCTCCACGCATGGGCCCATCGGGAGTTTGAACCTGACGAGCCGCACGCCTGACGCTTACGGTCGCAAGCACCTGCTCGCGCTCGAACGACTCGCCCCCCCGCTCGCCATCGCCATAGAGAAAGTCCTGCTCCTGGAACAGGCGGAAGTGCGCTCGCGCCAGATGGAGGCGGCTGTGCGGCGCGAAGAACTGGCGGGGCGCATCGGTCGCCAGCTTTCAAACTCGCTGGACCCTTCTTCGGCCTTGCAGGGAACGGTGGACTTGCTAGGCCAGACGCTCTGCGCGGATCGTTGCCACATCGCGCTCAACGAAGGCGATGCGTCCTATGCTCTGGTCGAGTATGAATACCTCGCGCGGCGCGACGTGAGCAGCCTGCGCGGCCATCGCATACAGCTTGAGGACAGCGATTATGCGCGGCGCGTGCTCAGCGCAGATGGCCCTGTCTCCGTGCCCGACATCAACGAGTTGGCCCAATGTGAATTGGTCGGGTTATACAAACGTCTGAACGTCTGCGCGATGCTGGCCGCGCCCGTCCGCCTGGGCGGCCAGCAGCGAGGCTGGCTCGAACTTCACGATTGCGTGCGCGCTCGCCAGTGGACGGAGGATGACAGCCGCCTTCTTGATAGTGTGGCGGCGCACGTCTCCGCCGCGCTGACCAACGCGCGACTTTATCAGGCCAGCCGTCGTCGCAGCGAAGAACTGGAAGGGCTGTATAAAATTTCCAGGGCTTTTTCCACGCTCAAGGACACTTCGGAAATCTACGGCAGGCTGACGCGCGCCATCGCGGAATTGATAGGAGCGGAGCGATGCCTGCTGGCGACTTACGACCGCCGCCGCAACACCGTGCGCGCGGAAGCGCCGAGCTATAACATCCTGCCCGAACTGATACAGGAGTTTCACTTCACGTTGGACCAGCATGGCGGCGGCGCGTACATCTTTCAGACGGATGAACCCTTCTACTCGAACGACCCCGCGCACGACGCACGCTTTAATCAAGGCTTCATAGAACGCTACGGCGTGCGCTCCGTGATAGGCGTGCCGATGCGTATCAAGCGCGAGTTGATAGGCTTCATCTACGTCGCCAACCGTCCGGGTGGCTTTCACGAACGCGACGTGCGATTGCTGGAAATCTTCGCCGCGCAGGCCGCCGAGACCATCGCCAACGCGCGCCTCTTCGCCACTATCCAGGCGCAGGCCGAACGCGAGGCCGTTGTCAATCGGCTGATGCTCGCCTTGCAGCAAGCGGAGGATGCGAAACGCGCTGTCGCAACTGTGGTCGAGCGCGTGGGGGAAGTCTTAGGGCTGGACCGTTGCATCGCCTCGCTCTTTTCGCCCAACGAGGTCGCGGACTTTTTAGGCGAGTGGTGCGCGCAAGGAGTCGCGCCCGTCACGGATGACGCGGAGGTGCGCGAGCGTTCGCCTATCCCTTACTGGATTAAGACCAACCGTCGCCCGCTCGTCGTCGCTGACACGCTCGCGCACCCGCTCGCCAGTGGCTTGGAAGACGTGCTTGTGCGCATGCAGTTGAAGAGTCTGGCGGTCGTGCCCATCATGCACCAGGGCCGCGTCATAGGCTCCTTGAGCGCGCACCAGACGCGCGCGCAGAGACGCTGGCTTGAGGATGATATAGACCTGCTCACGGCTGTCGCCACGCAGATCGGTTCGACGCTGGAGAACGCGCGGCTCATCTCCGAACTGCGCGAGGCCAACCGTCTCAAGGATGAATTTCTCGCCACGCTCTCGCATGAACTGCGCACGCCCCTGACGGCCATCAAGGGTTGGGTCGAACTGCTCAGCGAGAACCAGGCTCTTGAGCTTGACGAGGAACTCTTCGACGGCATCAACGTGATAAAGAGTTCCGCCGCCTCGCTCACCCAACTCATCTCCGATTTACTGGACCTCTCACGCATACAACGTCGCGGTCTTCAACTTGAACGCAAAATCTTCGACCTCAACATCGCCGTCCTCGAAGCCGAACAGACCGTTCGCCAGTCAATCATAGAGCGCAATCTGGACCTGCGTCTCGAACTGGCGAAGCGGCTACCCCTGACCAGCGTGGACCCACACCGCATGCAGCAGGTCTTGTGGAATCTTCTCAACAACGCCATCAAGTTTACCCCGCAAGGCGGGCACATCACCGTGCGCTCGCGCCTGCTCGACGGTAGCGCGATTCTCTTGAACGATGATGGCGGCGCGGCCTCTCGCTGGATAATCATAGAGGTCGAGGACACGGGCGAGGGCATCCCACCCGATTTTCTGCCGCATGTCTGGGACCGCTTCCGACAGGCCGACGCCTCTTCCAAGCGTCGGCACGGCGGCCTCGGCATCGGCCTCGCCCTCGTCAAAGAACTGGTCGAAGCACACCAGGGACAGGTCGAAGCCAAAAGCGATGGACGCGGCGCGACCTTCACCGTGCGCCTCCCCGTTGACGACTCCGCCGACGAAGCGAGCCAAAAAGCTCCCAATAGAAACGAGTTCATGATTTAAGCCCACCTGACTTATGACCAATGCCATTGAGTTTGAAATCGTCGCGCGCGACGGGGAGGCGCGGGCGGGCCTTTTGCGTACGCGGCGGGGCGTCGTTGAAACGCCGGTCTTTATGCCCGTCGGGACGCAGGGGACGGTCAAGGGCACGCGCTTCGAGACGCTCGAATCCCAGGAGATGGACGCGCGCATTATCCTCGGCAACACGTATCACCTGTGGCTGCGTCCGGGCACGGAAATCATCAGGGCGTGCGGGGGCTTGCACAAATTCATCAGTTGGGAGCGCGCGTTGTTGACGGATTCGGGCGGGTTTCAGGTATGGAGCCTCGGCGCGTTGCGCAAGATTAGCGAGGAGGGCACGCAGTTTCGTTCGCACGTTGACGGGAGCCTGCGCTTTCTCTCGCCGGAGGTCTCTATGGAGGTTCAGGCCGCGCTCGGCTCTGAGATAGTGATGGCCTTCGACGAGTGCGCGCCCGGCGAGGCGACGCATGAAGTCGCCCTGCGAAGCCTGGAACTGACCGCGCGCTGGGCCGCCCGCTCGCGCGAGTGTTTCGACCAACTGCAACGCGAAGGGATGGACACGGGCCGCCTCGAAGGGCTTGATGGACTCTCAGGCGCGCAGGCTCTCTTCGGCATCGTGCAGGGCGCGGCGCATCTTGACCTGCGGCGCGAGAGTTTGTCGCGCACGGTTGAGATAGGCTTTGACGGTTATGCGATTGGCGGCCTCAGCGTCGGGGAAGAGAAGGCCGTGATGTACGAAGTGGTCGCGGAACTCGCGCCGCTCATGCCAGCCTCGCGCCCGCGCTATCTGATGGGCGTCGGGACGCCCGAAGACTTGCTCGAATGCGTCTCGCGCGGCGTTGATATGTTCGATTGCGTGCTCCCGACGCGCAACGGGCGCACGGGTCAAGCCTTCACTTCGCGCGGCAAACTGACCGTCAAGAACGCGCGTTGGGCCAACGATACGCGACCCCTCGATGAAGCCTGCGAGTGCGCCGTTTGCCGTCGCCACTCGCGCGCCTACCTGCGCCATCTCTACGTCACAGGCGAAATGCTGGCGAGCATTTTATTGACACATCACAACCTCGCCTTCTTCCTTGACACGATGAGGCGCGTGAGGCAAGCTATTCGGTCTGGCGATTTCACGCGATTTCGGCTGGAGTTTATAGAGCGAGTCAACTCCGGCGTCGAATAGTTGCGCGCCGCGTCATGAGCGCGCACGCAAGCAAGAGCACAACCAACTTTGTCCGGCAACCTTTTGAAACTCGAATGAGCACACTCTTTATCTTTTTCCAGGGGGGCGGCGGCTTCGGCTTGATGGTTCCCATGCTGCTGATTTTCGTCGTCTTCTACTTTCTTCTCATCATGCCGCAAAAGAAACGGCAGCGCGAATTGCAGGAGAAGATTGCCAACCTCAAAGCCGGAGACCGTATCGTCACGACCGGCGGCATCATCGGCAAAATCTCCGAAGTGCGCGAGACGAGCCTGCTCATTCGCAGCGCGGATAAGTCCATGCTCGAAATCGCCCGCTCGGCGGTCGCCGACCTCGACAGGGAAGAGGAGAAGAAGTCGTCTTAACCGCAAGTCTATTTTGAAAGCGGCCCGCGCTTCCCGCGTCCGCGCCGCAGATAGTTTGAGATATGAAGAAATATAACCTGCTCCAACGGACCATCATCATCGCCATCATCACGCTCGTCGGCCTCTACTTCGTCATCGGTCCGCGCCGTCGCCCGCATCTCAACGACTTCACTCCCAACGGCATCAAGAATACGCTCGCCGAGAATATACACCTCGGCCTCGACCTCAAGGGCGGCTCGCATCTGGTCATGCGCGTCAAGACCGAAGAGTTTCTCAAGAAGCTCGCCGAGAATAACAGCAACGCCGCGCAACTCGCCGCCAAAGATGCCGGACTCAATATCAAGAGCGTCGCTTCCAACGCCAACGGCAATAACTACAGCTTCACGCTCGAAGCGGAGGACGCGTCCAAGACCTCCGACATCATTGACGCCGTCAAGAAGAAGGTGGATGTCGCAGACTGGACCACCGGCACGAACGGCCCCGCTATCACCTGGACGCTCGGCGGGCAGGCCGCCAAGACTCTCAGCAAGCAGGCCGTCGAACAGGCGAAGAATATCATCGCCAGCCGCATCAACGCCTTCGGCGTCACCGAGCCCGAACTCTCCGACCACGGCTCCGCCGATTCGCACGAACTGCTCTTGCAGATGCCCGGCATGCAAGACCCCGAACGCGTCAAGCGGCTGCTCGTCGTTGAATCCAAGCTCACGCTCGTTCACGTCGTCAGCCCGCCCAGCCCCTCTCCTATACAGAAGTACTCGACGAAGGAGGAGGCACTCGCCTCGGTCGGCGGCACGCTTCCCTCCAATCGCCTGATACTGCCTTACGCGGAACGGGACGAGCCGACCACCGCGACGGGCCAGACAGACCAGACGGCGAAGAAGCCTACGAGCTTCGTCATCGTGGAGAACCCGCCTGTCGTTGATGGCAGCGAACTTCGTGACGCGAAGGCCGTCTCCGCACGCGCGGGCGGCGCGGACGATTTCCAGATTGCTTTCAGCTTGAAGCCTGCGGGCGCGGATAAGTTCGGACAGTGGACCGGCGCGAATATCAACGAGTACATGGGCGTCGTGCTTAATGATGAAGTCAAATCCATCGCCTTCATCAAATCGCAGATTACGGATTCGGGCGAGATAAGCGGTCGCTTTACGCAGAAGTCAGCCGAAGACCTCGCGCTCACGCTGCGTTCGGGCGCGCTTCCCGCGCCGATTGCTTACCAGGAAGAGCGCACGGTGGGCCCAAGCCTCGGCGCAGACTCGATTCGTTCGGGCGTGAGGGCTTGTGTCTATGGTCTCGCCTTCGTGGTCGCCTTCATGCTCTTCTACTATCGCGGCTCCGGCGTCAACGCGGTCATCGCGCTCATCCTCAACATGATTCTGATGATCGCTGCGCTGGTCCTCATCGGTGCGACGCTGACCCTGCCCGGCATCGCGGGTATTCTACTAACCATCGGTATGGCTGTGGACTCCAACGTGCTCATCTTCGAGCGCATACGAGAGGAGCTACGAACGGGCAAGACCATCGCCTCGGCTGTGGAACAGGGATTCGCGCGCGCCTTCGTGACCATCATTGACACGCACGTCACGACGACCATCTCATCGCTCTTTCTCTTCGTCTTCGGGACCGGCCCGATACGCGGTTTCGCAGTCACGTTGATACTTGGGCTGGCCGTCAACCTGTTTTCCGCCGTCTACGTCTCGCGGACCATCTTTATCTGGCTCTTGAATCGCAAGGGACGGCGCGTTGAATCGCTCAGCATATAAAGCGAAAAGTTATGATTGAAATATTCAAAGACGTAAAAATTGACTGGCTCGCCAATCGCCGCATCTTCATCGCGGTCTCAATCTTATTGATGCTGGTGGGGCTCATCTCGGCAGTCGTCCGGCAGGCAGTTCCGGGCGGGACCGAAGCCTTCAACCTGGGCGTGGATTTCAAGGGCGGAACGGTCGTCACAGCCCAGTTCAAGCAACGCCCGACAGCCGAAGCCGTGCGCGACGCGCTCGCCAAGCAGGGCGTCAACGATGCTGTCATCCAGCCCGTCACGGACAAGTCGGACGAGCACTTGATTAGACTGCCGCGACAGGCGCAGGACGACGCGGCCTCCGCAGAAGTTGACCCCGGCGTCCTCAAAGTCAAAGCCGCGCTCGATAGCTTCGGCAAGGCCGCCAGAGAGGATACTCACGATGTCCACGAAGACCCGGATGCCGCTTACAAGATAGTCGGCACGGAGGCCGTCGGCGCGGTCGCGGGCCAACAACTTCGCAACCAGGCCATCGCCGTCACGCTCGCCGCGCTCGTCGGCATCCTCATGTACATAGCCTTCCGCTTCGAGTGGACCTACGGCGCGGCAGCCGTCATCGCCGTCTTTCACGATGTGCTGGTGACGCTCGGCTTCTTCTCCATCTTTCAATGGGAGATTAGCTTGACGGTCATCGCCGCCTTGCTCACACTCGTCGGCTTCTCCGTCAACGACACCATCGTCGTCTTCGACCGCATACGCGAGAATCGCCGCCTGCATCGCCGCGATTCGCTCTACAAAGTGACCAACGATTCCATCAACCAGACGCTCTCCCGCACGGTCATCACCTCTGGACTCGTCTTTCTCTCCGTGCTGGCGATGGTCATCTTCGGCGGTCACGTCCTCTTCGGATTCTCCGTCGCGCTGCTCATCGGCGTCTCCTTCGGCACATACTCTTCCGTCGCTATCGCCAGCCCTATCATGGTCTGGTGGGAGCAGAGACTTGAGGCAGCCAACCGCGCGCAGAATAGTACGAGCGGAGCGCGCGGCGCAGTCACGGGGCGTGGGCCAACTGCGCGCCGTCGTGAAAAGGGCGCGGGCGCTAGCGGCGGCGTCGTCAAAGAACCGCAGGGCGCGGCGAGGTCATAAAATCAGGAGTCAGGAGCCAGGAGCCAGAAGCCAGAAAGAGTTGAGACCGAGAGGTCTTCTTCTTCTGGCTTTTGACTTCTCAC
>JAXDFO010000001.1:0-5734 GCA_034665545.1 Blastocatellia bacterium | reverse complement strand
GACCACTGCCTCGCGCTCGCCGAGGATTTCGCGCGCATCCGAGAGAGTCGCGGCGATGCGGTGCGGGGCTTCGTAAAAGATGAGCGTGGAGGGCAGGGCGCGTACCTGTTGGAGGCGCGCGCGTCTCTGCGTCGAGCGGGCTGGCAGAAAGCCGCCGAAGAAGAATTCGTCCGTCGGGAGTCCGGACGCGACGAGCGCGGCGACGAACGCCGTCGCTCCCGGCAAGGGCACGACGCGCGCTCCAACCCCGGTCGCCAGTCGCGCGAGACGAAAGCCGGGATCGCTGATGCCGGGCGTCCCCGCGTCCGAGACGACCGCCACGCTCGCGCCTCTCAAGAGCATCTCTGAAAGTTCGGCGGCGCGCGCTGTCTCGTTGTGCTCGTGATAGCTGAGCATGCGCGTTCTGATGCCGTAGTGTTTGAGCAAGACTCCAGTGCGGCGCGTATCCTCGCAGGCGATGAGTTCGACTTCCGCGAGCACGCGCAGGGCGCGTTGCGTGATGTCTTCCAGATTACCGATGGGCGTCGCCACGATGTAGAGCGTGCCTGTCATGCTCATATTCTGGCACACACGATGACCAAAACGCGAAAAGTAAACCGCGAAAAGCCCCGCACACCTTTCTAACGGTGGGCGAGGCTTTCGTCTCAACCTGCGTGGCCCGAACATGTGAGCCGCAAGAAATTTCTGGACCAGTTTATTAAGGTCTCGGCAAGCGTCTCCACCAGTAATCGTTATCGTTGTTGTTGCGCGGATTGTACCTGCCGTTGTTGTTGTAGCCGTTCACGCGATAGCCGAAGGCGTCGCCGATGATGTTCAATTCCTGTTGAACCTGCGACCAGTCGTTGGCGACGCGGTTATCGTAGAGAGCGTTGCGCCGGATGACGCGGCCCATCTGTGATGCGAGGTCGAAGACCCTGCGCGCTTCGTTCTCGCTGCGGTTCAGATTGCGCCCGTCGCCGAAGCGGTCCTTCAAATCATCCGCCGCGCGATGAAAGTCTTTAGCCATACGGTTGATGTTGTCTTCGCGGCGCGTGCCGTCAACGCGGCTGCGGTCCAGCGCGCGGTCCAAATCTTCTTGCAGCCGGTCGGTGATATTCTCCAGACGGCGCACGCTGTCGCGCACCTGCCGGTTATCATAACGACCATAGCGACTGTTGTTATTACGATAGTCGTCATTACGATAGTCGTCATCGCGGTTGCGCCTGTAATCCGGGCGACCGTAAGGGTCATAAGTGCCTTGCGCTGCCGCCAGGGCGGGCAGGCACAGCGCGATGAGAGCGGCCACGATGACGGTCTGGATGAATCTATTTCGTGTGTTCATAGTTCTTGATCTCCTCACTGAAATTCTTGTTTGGAGGCGACCACGCTCAGCATCTCGTATAGGTGTCGGCGGGGGCGTCTACCATCTTCTCACGCGCCATCCGAAACGCTGTGCGCGGTCGGCGCGTGACCTTGCAAGTCGTGTTGGCAAGCTTTATGCCGTGAAGATGAGAGGGAAGCGAAAGAGGCTAAAACAGGCGCAAAATTGATGATTCAGAGAGGCGCATGATGATTCTGTTTTGTTTGAGCACAAACATCAACCGTCCATCATCTTCCAAAACGTGCATCGCGCATCGCATATCGTGAAGCAACGAAGAAGTGTAGCGTTGATGCTGCTCTATGTTGGACCAAGAAAGCGTGTGATGTGGCGACGCACGCGCGCTTCCATGAGGACGGTGCGCGCGCCTGTTTCTTCTAGGACGAGCCACTGCGGTCTCCCGTTGAGGCCGCGCGCGAGCATCAACTCTTCATCGCCCTTGCGGTCGCCGAAGTGCCTGATGTGCGCGAGGGCCAGCCCGCCGCCGCGCACGAATCCATCCTGCGGCGCGCGCGGCCAACCCGCCTCTACGAACAATTGACGCACGCCCATCCGAAAGGTGAGCAGCGCGCCGACCATCGTCGAAGTGCCGACGCGAAAACGATGACCGTCCTGCTTGCTGACCTGCACGCTCGCCCCCGCGCGGTTGGCTGTGCCCGCGAGCATCGTAAACGTGCTGAAGAGCCAGTCGGTCCCGGCCTGTCGCGCGAGGTCGTTGGTGGCGCGCAGGGCCAGGTAATCCACGACATCGCCGCGCCCGCTCGCACGCGCTCTCTGCTCCGCTTCGGCCAAAACTCGCGCCCATGTTTCGTCAAATTCGCTCACTTCAAAACACCTCTCACCCTTCGCCCTTCTCCTTTCGTGATGTTATCATGGCGGCTCGAATTAACACTCATGCGTTTTCAGCCGAAAAATAGTCCGACCACTCCCCGGATAATTTGAGATATGAGACAAGTGCGTCAACACGAGAGGCCACGCCTGAATCGCTTTTTAGTTTCGCTGCTCATCGTTTGCCTCACGCTCTGCGGCGTGAGCGCGTTGGGCCAACAGGCCGCGCGTGAGGTTGGGCCAACTCAGGCGAGCCGGACCAACACACAGCAGAAGGGACGCATCGCGCCCGCGCCGAAACCTCTGGACCAGGGCGCAGGCCCACGCCCGCGACTGGTCCTGCTCATCGTGGTGGACCAGTTTCGTTATGATTACCTGGAACGCTTCGGCGACCTCTTCGTTGACGGCGGCCTGGCTAGATTGATGCGCGACGGCGCGCTCTGGACAGAGGCCAACTACGACCACATGCCGACCTACACCGCGCCGGGCCACGCGACGCTCATGACCGGAGCCTGGCCCGCAGAGACGGGCATCGTCGGCAACGATTGGTTTGACCGTGATACTGGCAAGAGGGTGACGAGCGTTTCTGACGAGAGCACGAAGCTGCTCGGCGGCGATGAGGGAGCGAGCGCGTCAAGCCCGCGTCGCCTGATGGCCTCGACCCTCGGCGACGAACTGCGCCTCGCTACCAATGACCGCGCGAAGGTCATAGGCATCTCCGTCAAAGACCGCTCGGCCATCCTGCCCGCCGGACGCCACGCTTCCGCCTCCTACTGGTTCAGCAGCAAGACGGGCACGATGGTCTCTTCCGATTACTACTTTAATCAACTGCCAGCCTGGGCCAGAAATTTCGACGCGACGCATCCGGCTGACAAATATTTCCGCGCGCGCTGGGACCGCTTGCTGCCCGAAAGCGAATACCTGAAACGCGCCGGGGCGGACGCTCCCGCATGGGAAAGCCTGATTGACGCGGGCGGAGACACCAATAGCTTTCCTCACATCATCACGGGCGGCGCAGCGAGTCCCGGCCCAGACTTTTACGAAGCCCTGGACTATTCTCCCTTCTCCAACGACCTGCTCGTTGACTTCGCCAAAGAGGCGATTGCGAATGAGCACTTGGGCGAGGATGAAGAGACTGACGTGCTGAGCGTGAGCTTCTCCGCCAACGATTACGTGGGCCATCGTTTCGGGCCATACAGTCAAGAGGCTATGGACATGACTCTGCGCGTTGACCGTCAGATAGCCGCGCTCTTAGATTTCATCAACACGCGCATAGGGCTCGGCAACGCGGTCGTCGCCTTCACTGCGGACCACGGCGTCGCGCCGATTCCGGAGCACGCGAACGCGCTCGGCCTGCCGGGCGGGCGAGTGCAGAGCGCGGACCTGTTGCGCGCGATTCACCTGGCGATGACGGCGCGTTACAATCCGAAGAACGCGCAGCCGGACCCGACCGCCGACTACATTCTCAAATACAGGGACGGGAATACATTCAAGGACGCCTTCTTCAATGCCAACGTCTATTTCAACACGGTCGCGCTCAAGCGAGACGGCGTTGAGATGGAAGAGCTAGAACGCATCGCTGGCGAAGCGGCCCTGACCGTGCCGGGCATTCGTCGTTACTTCACGCGCGCGCAACTTGAGCGCGGGGCGGTCTCGCCCGCAGACCCCTTAGCGCGCAGGGTCATGCACGGTTTCTACGCGCGCCGGAGCGGCGATGTCGTCTTCGTCTACGAGCCGTTCAAGTATCTGCTAGACTCTCCCGTGCTGGCGACGCACGGCTCGCCCTATTCTTATGACACGCATGTGCCCGTCATCATCATGGGCGGCGGCATCGCTCCGGGTCGTTACAAGCAGTCCGCGACGCCCGCCGACATCGCCCCGACGCTCGCCTCGCTCCTGCGCGTGCAAGCGCCTAGCAACACTGTGGGCCGCTTGCTCACAGAAGCATTCGGCACGAATGAAAGAAGATAATGGTAGTGGGCCAACATGCCTTGAATGAACATGAAAGCAGTATTCACCACAGAGGCACAGAGAACACAGAGGTGGCACAGAGAAAAGACAAGCCTCTGTGTAATCTCTGTGTGCTCTGTGCCTCTGTGGTGAATCTCATGCTCCTTAGACTTTCAAGTCTGAACGGTCACACTACCATGATTAAGAGTCGCGGGGATTACAATTGGAAGGTCTGATTATTAAAGCTATGTTTCGTTTATTAAAATCACATTATCGTTACGCCTTCGTCATCCTCTTCGCGCTTGCCTTCACGCTCGCGCCGCAGGCTCGCGCGCAGGAGCAGAAGCAGCAGGATGCTCAATCAACAATCCCCGCGCTCGATGGGCACGTCAACGACTTCGCGGCGGTCATTGATGCGGAGACTGACAAGCGGATGGAGGCGATGCTCGTCAAGTTGAGCGAACAGGCGGGGGTAGAGTTTGCCATCGTGACGGTTAAGACGACGGGCGGCGAGGATGTCTTCGATTACTCGCTCAAGTTCGCGCGCCAGTGGGGCATCAACGCGCGCGCGGGCGCGGGCGGCAAGAAGCATGTGCTTCTCCTGCTCGTCTCGATGGACGACCGCAAGTCTTTCATGCATCTCTCGAAGTTGCTCGCGGGCAGCTTGCCAGATGGTCTCATCGGTGAGATGAACAGCCGCATGCGCGCGCCCTTGAACGCGGGCAATTTCAGCGAAGCATTGATGACGGCGACGCAAACCATCGTCTCCACCATCGCCGTCCAGCGCGGGCTGACGATAGAGGGCGCGGATGATAAGTATGCTTATAACGTGACTCGTGCGGCGGCGGGCGCGCGCACCGAGACGCCAGCCAGCGTCGAACCCGCGAAGGACTCAAGCGCGGAAAAGAGCGCAACAAAGAGAACGACGACGCAGACCGCGCGTAAAAAAAGAGCGGCCAGCAAAACGCGCGAGACCAACGCGCCGAAGGAAGGCGAGACTTCCGCGCAGAGCGACGCTAACGCGCCATCCAAAGATGCAGCCTCTACGCTCAAAGAGGCTGCCTCTCCATCCAAAGAAGCTGCTCCTACGCCCGTAGAGGCAGCCTCTACGTCCAAAGAGGCTGCCTCTCCAACCAAAGAGGCAGCATCTCTACCCAAAGAGGACACATCGCCCACTAAAGAGGCTGCCGCGCCCGTCGTAGATGCAGGCGCGACAGGCGTAGAGAAGGCGGAGTTGAACGACGCGCTCGCGCTCGCGCCAGCCGAACGGATCGAAAAACTCAAGGCTTTCATCGCCGCTCATCCGGCTTCCGCCCTCAAGGCGCGCGCGGCGGAGTTGATAGTCAGCGCGCGCGCTGCCCTGGGTGATGAGAAGTTGAAGGCCGGAGATGTCGCAGGCGGGACCGAGCAGTTTCGACAGGCGATTGCGGAAAGCCCCGCCAGCATGTCCGACAAGTTGTTCGCGGAGGTCGTCTCTGAGATTCCCTTGAATCTCTTCGTGCGCGGCGAGCGCGCGTCTGCGGTCGAGACCGCGCATCTCATAGAAGAGAAGGTCAAGGATAATCCGAAGCGGCTGCTCGCGCTCGCAGATTTTTATCT